>JAKAYM010000009.1 GCA_021826795.1 Thermoplasmata archaeon | reverse complement strand
GACCTATTACACGATTGCTTGGGCCTACTCATCAATAGTGGTTGGTTTATTGATTGCTATCTTCTATGCATACCCTTACCTTTCTTAATGCAGAGTTATTCTTAAATGCACCCTTATAGCTTAGAAGACCACCAGAATATTTTTTTGAAGATTTGTTGAAATCCAATAAGGCCGACTAAAATTGTTGAAATGAGATATAAAAACCGGCACGTTTTTCGGCCTTATCTATATCCCCAACGGTATGATGGGCCTGGCCGGATTTGAACCGGCGATTTCTTCCGTGTGAGGGAAGCGTCATAACCACTGGACCACAAGCCCGTTATCTCCATATTATTTTTTAGTTATTAATTTTTTAGGGTTTAATCGGCAGCGGCGTAAAGGTTAGAACAAACATAACAAGTGCAAATACCGCTATTCCAACATCGAATTTGGATATTTTTTCATAATCATTCAGAGCAGGAGGATGTACCATGCCCATGAAGATGACAAAGAGTGCCAGGAAAAACCATCCAAGATAATCGTATGCTATTGTAAGATAGAGCAAAAATCCTATGAATATATATCCAACTATGTAGGATTTTGGCCCCAGGATACCTCGTGCAATATGTCCACCATCCAGCTGACCTGCCGGTATTAGGTTCATAGCGGTGGCAAACATGCCTACCCAAACGGCGAATACCATAGGGAATATGGGTACACCGGACGGCTCCATAATTCCGAAAAGATGATATATTTCCGGGTAGTTCAGCACAAAGGGTATATAGTTACCTATAGGCTTGAACACACTCTCAAAATACTGTGCCAGGAACAACAACGGTATTGCAGCAAGAAATCCAGCAATAGGACCTGCAGCACCTATTTCAGCCATAGCTTTCCTTGTTGGAACAGGGTCACGCAATGATACAAATGCACCGAACGTGCCTATCATATATGGGAACGGTATGAAGAATGGCAATGATGCATTTACACTGTATTTCTTTGCAACTACGTAATGTGCTGTTTCATGTATTCCAAGAATAAACATCAGTGGCAGCGAAAAGAATACCAAACCATAAAGCAATTTATACTCTTCTGCAAAAGGTCCCGGGTGGACAAAACTACTGGCATATATGGAGCCAACGTATATTGTGGATGCCAGTGTGAGTATGAGCATTATGAAATTAACTCTGTTACTACGGTATGTAGACTTGGGCCTGATTCCTACCTCTACATAATGCTCTGTATCAAGAACCAGAAATGGTATATAACCTTCCGGAACAAGTATTTTCCTTAATTCATCAAACTGTTGATTGATATCGGGATTGTCGCTGTCAAAGAATAAAAATTTAATACTCGCAGGATTAGCTATGACTTCATACGTATTTATTTTTGATTTTACCGTCTCGATAACATCCTTCATGTTCTCATTTTCAACCTTTATACTCTGAAGCATAATAATCCCTGCATTTACTGTGGTTTATACATTGATGGCAACATATCATAATGTAGCACGGCTTTTAAACCTTTACGATTATATTTATATTCTTTATTAAATATATATGTCCATATATTATGTTTCATGGAAAGATTTATTTTTGAATGAATTATAGTGATTTCAAATGGACACTTTCTCAGAGTTTATGGATTATCTTGAAAAAAACAATGACTCTATCCGGAGAGACCTGAAACTGGATGAAACATCTGAAATATATAAATTTTATAAAAATTTATTTGAATCCAACTATCATAAATTTGAACCACATAATCCAGGGAAAATTGATGTGGCTGCAACTGATAGCTCCGAATTCCTCAGAATGCTTTACAACGGTAAGAATATCATCCTGATCAGGGCATACACACTTTATAAGAATAAGATAACATCAGATTTTCTTGCTGACATAGTCGCAGTTGACCCTGTGGATCAGAGAAATTTTACAATACTGCTCATGGAGCATTCTGAGCATAAATCAATACTTAAATTCATGGAAGAGAATTCCCCAGAATATATATTCATTGATGGGTCCCTGAAAGGCAGGCTTTCACACAGAATAGATCAGCTACCCATTGAAGGCTATGAAAATTTTATGTACGAATATATAAAAACACTGAAAGAAATGATAAGAAAAGCATTTGAAAAAAACATAACACTCATATTCATGGCAAAGAGCAGTTACACCGACTGCTTCAAAAAATACCTGCTTGGTACTGCAAGAAAGGATCCGGAAACTTTAAAAATCATAGAAAAGGAATCGGGGATATACAGGAATGATCATTATCTAATAAAATCATTTGCCACGGAGAAAGGCTATACACAGCCTGTTATGTACAGGAAAAGTATTGAGGGTATAAATCTAAATTATGTATCCACAGATGTACTTCCCGATCCAGAAGATCTGCCGATGAAAGTTCAGGTCATATCCAGGGATTTTTTCAATGAAGAACTTGATGGGAAACCATACAGCATGGATGAAAAAATAATAAATATAATATTTTATGGCTATACCGGTTATAAAGTTTATAATCTCTGGCTTGTTGATGTGGATAAGAAGGTAAAATTCAGATCTGTAGAAATGGAGCGCATATACATGAGAGCTTTAGAGAGGAAGCTTGGGATAACATTCTATGAAACAAGGGGTGAAAGGCGTGCAAGAATCAGGGCTTAAAATAGGTTATACAATAGGAGAAAATACATCAGGAAAATTCCAGTTTGTCATTTCCGATGACAGCAATATAAAGAAATGGGAATATGTTTATCTGAAAATCCATGATGAAACTGTGATAGGTAGAATAGAGGAAATAGTATCAAAAAGTGAGCTTCTGAATGAGAACATGGATTTCCAGAGTATTGATAGATATTCTACCAACGGGCTCAACGATTTTGTCAATATATGCATTTCAACTATACTGGGTAAAATTAAAAACGGTTTTCTGATGCAGTCCAGAGAAATAGTCAAACCCGGAATGCCCGTATATCCGGCTGGAGACGAAATACTCCAGCAGGTATTCTCATTCAGGGAAGAGGAGTCGCTGGATATAGGAAGCCTTCCAGACAACAATGTGAAAGTATCACTGAATGTAAATGGACTCAGAAGGCATCTTGCAATACTGGCACAGACGGGTGCTGGTAAAAGCCATACTGCCTCCGTAATCATGGAGGAGCTTCTCAAGAAGGGAGCGTCCATCATAGTTCTGGATCCACATGCGGATTATGTTTTCATGAAGAAAGGCACAGATGGAAAAATATATTCTGACGGAATAAGCGTATTCAGGACGCCGTTGAGCACAGGCCGTTACACAAATGACGACGTTGGTATAATCAATAATTTCACAATAAGGTTCAGTGATCTTACTCCTGAGGATGTAAAGGGCATAATGGATATCAAGGAAGGATATACGAACTTGAATTCAATTGTGGATGACATATACAAGAAAATGAAGGGAAAAAAGGATCTTAATGATTTTCTCCAGACCGCGGAATCATTGCCGCAGGAAGATTACAGAAAGATCAGAGGAAGACTGGCATTTCTCGGTAAAATAAAGGACATATTCCAGGACTATACAACCGGCATAACAGACTATCTCGGCCCGGGAAAAATGTCTGTAATGGATTTATCCGGAATGGATCAGTTTCTTGCTAATTACTTTTCATACAGGGTTCTGAGTTCCATATACGATGTAAAGCTTTCATCGGAATTCAAATATCCTGTATTTGTATTCATTGAGGAAGCCCATAACTTTGTACCCCCAAGAAATAACAGTAATATTGCCAGAATGATAAAAAAGATAGCCGGTGAAGGCAGGAAATTCGGTATATTCCTGATTGTGATCACACAGCGTCCCGGTAAGATCGATGCGGATGTACTGAGCCAGTGCAATTCACAGATAATATTACGCGTTACAAATCCATCGGATCAGAATGCCATACTGGAAAGCAGCGAAAACATCACAGGATACCTGATGGCGGATCTTCCATCGCTTGATACAGGAGAGGCAATAATAGTGGGCGAAATTGTGAAGATGCCTGCCATAGTTAAAATAAGGGACAGGGAAACCCGGGCAGGTGGCTCTGACATTGACGTAATAGAACTTTTAAGGGAAGCAAGGGAAGAGGTAAGGAAAAGAAGCGATCCTTCAGAGGTCAGGAAAAAGACAAAGGACCTGCTGGGTGAATTTTAATGGCAAGATTTCTTCATTTATCAGATACACATCTCGGATATAAGCAGTATATGATGGACCTGCGCGAAGAAGATTTTTATGAATCATTCAATGAGGCAATAGATATTGGTCTGGAAGAAAATGTTGATTTCTTCGTCCACACCGGTGACCTCTTCGATACATGGTCCCCATCCAATCGTGCAATGAACGAGTTTAAAAAGGCAATGATAAAATTGTATAAAAGAAACAAGATCATGTACCTTATAATGGGAGATCACGATCGTCCCAAGAGAACAGACGAAGTGGCCTCCAGAATATTTGACTTCCTGGGGGTAAAGCTACTGGGAACCGAGAGTCTTCAGAATATAATAATAAATTATGGTGGCGAGGATATACTACTATCAGGCATATCAAATATGAAAGGGCTGAGAAAAAACAATCTGGTTGAACAGTACAGAAAGGCAGATGTGGAAGCAAAACCGTATAAAAACTCTATTCTAATGTCTCATCAGGGAGTATCTCCATATCTAATAGCTGAAGCATGTGAAGTTGATTCAAAGGACCTTCCGGTAAATTATAAGTATCTTGCATTCGGGCATGTGCACGACTCCCATCTGATAACCGACAGATATCCAGTGTTTTCATATGCAGGTTCAACGGATTTAAATAGCACAAACGAGGTAAAAAACTTTGTAAAAAACGGTAAATCCGTAAATCTGGTTGAAATTCATAACGGTATAATCAATGCAGAGAGAATAAAACTAAAATCCACAAGATATCAGGATACGGTGAGTTCCAATTATGCCAATTATATGGAAGATATAAACAATATTATGTCCAGAGAAAGAACAAACAGAAAAGAACCACTTATTTCCGTAACAATTCATGGAAAAGCAAACCGTGAAGAGGTCAAAATGAAAATAAATGCATTGAAAGATGTAATAATTCGCGGCCCTGTATTCGAAAAAGAGGTGAAAACCATAGAATCTAAGCCGAATATGTCAAAACTTCTGGATTATTTTAAGGCATATTTCCATGATGACAACACTGCAATTCTTGCTGAAAACATATTTAATTCAATCAAAAATGAAGACAGTGAAACATCCTATCGTCTCATTAAGGAAATAATGCAGGTGGAATGATGATCATAGAATCAATTAAAATTAAAAATTTTCTATCACACGAGGACACAGAAATAGATTTTGAGCAGGGCATCAATATTATAACAGGAAAAAACGGGGCCGGAAAAACAAGCGTTCTTGATGCGATAAAGTTCGCACTCTTCGCAGAGTCTAGGAATAATGAGAAAAACAATGAACTCATAAAGAAGGGTAAAACCTACTTTGAAATAACCCTTAATTTTAACATAAATGGTGAGCACTACGAGGTTTACCGGCACTTCGGTATAAAGAAGGCAAAAAACGCCGAGAGATTAGCGTATATAAAAAAAGATGATGTAATAGTAGCTGAAACGTACGAGGGAGTAAATTCAGAGATAACGAAAATACTCAACGTATCAAAGGATGTTTTTAAAAATTCTGTTTTCGTGGAGCAGGGGCAGATGGATTCCCTAATAACAGGAACACCCAAGGAGAGAAAAACCATATTTTCTGATATCATAGGCTTAACATCCTTATCCCGAAGCGCAGACAAAATAAGGGACATAATAAGCAATTTCCGGAATCAGGCATCTCTGCTTCAGGGATCAAGAGACAGGATAAACGATCTGAATTCAGAAATCAGCGATCTGGAATCAAAAAAATCTGAAAATTCTACAATCCTTTCAGGAGTAGAATTAAGGGTAAAGGAGTATGCTACAAAACTTGAAAAAGTAAAGGTAAAGGTTAAAGAGAGGGATGAAATAAGTTCATCTATAAAATATATGGAATCAAATATATCCATGTATAAAGATGAAATAAACTCCCGCAATGCAAGTATCAAGAATCTGCAGATAGATATAAATCGGCTGAAGTTAAGGACAGATCGGTTAAAGACACTGGAATCTAACCCTTATTATGTTAAAAAAGACCTAATAAATAAATATTTCATCCAGAAAACCTATATTTCAAACCTGGAAAAGGATATTAAAAGACTTGAAAATTCAAAGGCGGATTACGATACTTATTCCCAAAAAATCAGGGGGCTGTCGCAGTTCCATCAGGAATATCTTGAGTTGAAACAGAAATACAGTGAAAATAATGGAAAAATCATAAAATTCAGGGAAAACCATGAAAAATATAATAAACTTGCTAACGTACTGGAATCTGTCAAGGGCCGTATAGATTCGGAGAATTCATTTATTAAAAATTTTTTGAATTCAACCGGCATGAAGTTAGAGGATCTGGAGCATTCTGTAGAAAAAAAGGAAACTATCAATGAAAAAATAATGAACAAAAAATCAAGAATTTCCGAAATCAGATCTACGGTTGTAAATTATAATAACCTGTTAAAAGAGATACGTGAAAATACGGAAACATTGAAAGGAAAAAATAAATGCCCTCTGTGCGGTACAGTTCTTACAAAAGACCATATGGAAGAGATCTCACAGGAATATCGTATTAAGGAAGAAAAAACACTTGAGGCCATAGAGCTACTTAAAGTAGAAAAAGAGAAGCTCGATTCAGAAATAAAAATTATGGAGAATGAGTATAACAGCCTGAACAGCAGGGACCTCGATAGTGCAGTTTCATATCTATCAGATATTGAATCACTGCAGAAAGAAATTTTTAGACTCAAGGAAGACATGAAAAATAATTATGATGAATATAAGTTGTACGTTGACGTATCTTCTGAAAACGATTCAATATCAAAGAAACTTGATGAAAATCAGAAATACGAAGATGAGTATGTAATGTATACAGGCATGATATCGGGCATTAAAATTGACGCATTAATGGATGAGCTCAGACAATTGAGGGATAATATTACGGTTAAATCCACCGATGCAGGTAATATTCTCAAGGAGATCGGATTTGATCCCGATCCCCTGGAATATGAAAAAATAGATTCTATTTCACAGGAAATAGAATCTATCAGATCAGATGCAGACCGGGCAAAGGAACTGGATGCAACAATAAAATCCATGAATAATGAGATAGCTGAAAGGAACAAATCAATAGATGAAATAGAAAGGAAACTTTCAGATACAAGAATATTATTGAATAGCTATAAAGATGTAGATACAGAATACAGAAATGCAGATAGTAAGCATACAGAATCAATGAATGAATTTACAAGACTCACTACACTTGCAGAAACTTACAGTGAAAGAATAAACAAGGATAAACAATCAATGGAAAATCTACAGAAGGATGCAAATAAATATAATAAACTCATAGACACCATCTCCAGGCTGGATAAAATAAGGGAATCCTTTGATTATAACGGCATACAGTCCATGATAAGGAAGGATGCCTCTACATCCATGACAAATCTCACCAGAAAATACCTGCAAGCATTCAATCTTGACTTTGATGATATAGCAATCGATGAGAATTTTGATATTAAGGTAACGCAGAATTCAATGGAGCAGACACTGGAATCTCTGAGCGGAGGAGAAAAGACTGCACTTGCCATAGCATTGCGGTTGTCCGTTACAGAATATGTACTGGACAGAATAAGCACTATAATAATGGATGAACCCACAAACTTCCTGGATGAGGATCGCAGGAACAATCTAAAGGATATAATACTATATTCATTGAAGGGTGAAAACATTGTGCCCCAAATGATAATGATAACACATCACAGTGAATTGATATCTGTAGCAGATGCCTCGTACGAAATGGTAAAGCAGAAGGGCACAACCCATGTAATTTCTTCATGATCTGTTCGGAATAGTATGTCTGTGATCTTTCAATGAATAACTCAGGTATTTCACCAGCGTTTTTAGGGAATGTAATAATTTAAATGTATTTTTAATGGCAAACACCAAACAATAAAATATCCCTATAGTATTATAAAGAACAATGGTTAACATTGATTATTCCGAGAATGTATATCGACCAGCAGAGGATACTTATCTATTGATGGAACATGCCGTCTGCGGTAGAAATGTTCTTGAGATGGGAGCAGGATCCGGGATAATCTCGATTAATCTTGCATTGCGTGGCCATTTGGTTACAGCAGTTGATATATCGCAGGATGCCATAGATCTAATAGGGCATAATGCAAAAATAAACAATGTCCATATTGAAATAATAAAATCAGACCTTTTTCAGAATGTCCATGGAAAATATGACACACTGCTATTCAACCCCCCTTACCTGCCTGTGGAATATGAAAGCCAGCAATGGGCAGGAGGGAGAGACGGATTTGATGTTACCGGGAGGTTTCTTGAATCGGCAGCAAACTTTCTTAGCTATAATGGAAATATTTATTTTATACTATCAGATCTTACTGATATAGAATCTTTTATAAATAAAAATAAAAATTATGTATTCACAAAAATTGCATCAATGAGTTTTGATTTTGAAGCTATAATGCTTTACGAGCTAAAAGTGAGAAAATGACAATACAGGAAAGGATAAAGGAAATAGAAGACGAAATTAAAAAAACTCAGAAAAATAAGGCAACGGAAAAGCATATAGGATTGCTCAAAGCCCGAATGTCTAAGCTGGAACTTGAAGAAGAATCCCATAAAAAATCTGGGGGCTATGGCTTTTCGGTTTCAAAAAGTGGGGATGCAACCCTTGCATTGGTAGGCTATCCAAATGTTGGGAAAAGTTCACTTCTGAACGCCCTGACAAATAAAAAAAGTACTGTGGGGAATTTTGAATTCACGACACTTACTGTTATCCCAGGAACACTTAATTACAATGGTGCCCAGATACAGATACTAGACCTTCCCGGTATAATCGATAACGCAGCTCTTGGGGCAGGGCGTGGCAGGGAGATAATAAGTACAATACGCAATGTTGATTTGATTGTGATGGTCACAGATATACAGCTCAAGGGACTTGAACGGATAGTTGCCGAGCTGTACAAGGCGGGAATAGTTCTCAACAGGAAGCGGAAAGATATATCATTTAAAAGGACTAATTATGGTGGTCTGAGGATCCATAAGCCCAGAAATGTGGATATAGATAACAATGATATCAGGGATATAGCCAAGGAATTCAAGGTTGTCAACGGGGATATATATATCAGGGAAACCATAGATATGGACGATCTTATAGATTTTTTCAAGGGAAATATAGTATACATAAAATCCTTCATGGTTGTCAATAAAATAGATATGCCGCATGATGAGGAACAGCTGAAAAAACGTCTCAAAAATTTCGGAAATTATATAGAGGTATCTGCTGAAACAGGATACAATCTGGAAAATATGAAGAATATGATTTATAAATCGCTGGATATGGTCCGTGTATATATGAGAAATAAGGCAGGTGAGGTGGATTACGAACGTCCTTTAATACTCAGTGAAGGTGCCACTGTAAGGGATGTATGCAGGAAAATCAGCAGGGAAATGATATCCACATTCAGATATGCCATTATTACTGGCCCATCCAGGCGGATAGAGGCCAGGGTCGGGTTAGATTATCGGGTAAATGATGAGGATGTTGTAACACTGATAAGCAAATACTGAAAGTATAATTTAATAGTCAAGAAGTATGTTCTTTACAACATTTGAATAATCATAAAATTATGAAATTATAACAAAACGCATTTAAAAATTTTAAAAATAAAAAATTAATTTTCCTTCGGAACTTCCTTCTTGCCCTTTTCTATTTTTTCTGGGTTAAATGATATTTTACCGCTGTTGTATACGAATGCGTACATTATCATGAGCAGTAGGAATAATATTCCACCTATTATGCTTAGATAGAAATTCGCTGCCTGCATGGAATTTGTTGAGGCAAAAGCATTAATGGGGTATGCACCACCTGCAATTCTGGTTATTGGAAGTTCCAGGAATAATACAGCAATTGTTACTGCAGCAAACCAGAATGGTTTATACGATGCCAGGTGTGTTGTCGATTTTCCCATATACAGCAATGGAACAGCCAGAGTGATTATAACAGGCAGAATCATATAGTCTCCCATAAATTTAGCACCCGCAAGTGTAGCCACAACATTCCACGCATTAACATTCAGGAATAATCCTAATATTATAGTGAGCAGCGGAATCCAGCTCGTTCTCTTTGCAAGTCTGTAAAATACCTGGGACATTCCATACGCTATGAATAATGTACCGAATAGAAATTCCCAGTAGACCGCAGAGTATACAGGCGCGGTCAGGAGTGCTGTATAATCTACATAGGACTTTGACAGTGTTGTAATGTTTAAATGAATCAGTGGTGGTAATGTGGGTATAGCTGTAGATACGCTGTTTCCAACAAGAAGCGCAGCAATAGCAGTCACAAATCCTATAACCATTATAAATGTTGCACCGGAGTAAAACATCATCAATGGTTTGCTATCAACCTTTTTCCATATAAACTCTGCATATATTATAGCCACATTTCTCAGTATTAACAGGGCTACAAAAGTGCCTATTACAGGGATAAACAGGTATGAGGATATCGGTATAAGTCCGGAGTATATAAGTTCGAGTTCCACAACAAAGAACACTATCATTGTACCGGTTATTTCCCATATGGGGACTATATGCTTTAATACCACTGTTTTGTGCTTCTCATAATTGCTGAATATGGGAAATATAGCAATAAATTCTGAAAGCAGGAATGTTACCATTGCTGCAATCACAATTTTTATAAACACTCCATTTGCATCAAGATAAGAAAATGACATTTATCTCGCCCCCGCATTTACACTGTTTACATCCTTTCCAGAACCTGTTATGTTCAGATCATTTTCAGCTTTTCTGAGATCATCTTCAACGTTTGAAAGATTTAATACTTTGGCATTGAAATAGAATGTGAACGGTATTAATATTGCATAGAAGAGTATTACGACTATTCCGAGATACCATACAATAGTTGATGTTGAAGCAGCCTCTGCTATTGTCATTACACCGTAATGCCCAGCTATTATTGGCTGCCCTGCTGAATTGTATGGCATCAATATTATATAAGGAACCCTTCCTACTTCTGCTGTGTACCATCCGTCCTCCATGGTGAACATTCCTAGGAATCCAAGTCCTATGAATCCATATAATATCAACTTCATGTTAAATACATCCTTCTTCATTATTTTCAGGACAAGGACAATAAACCAGAATAATCCCATCAATACACCGAACCCTACCATAAGATCAAGTGTTATATGTATAACTGATGGGGCCCATGTGTATGTTGGATATGATGACAGTCCAGGTATATAGCCTGCATTGCCCTTGGTGAATGGATAAGCAAGAAGTGACTGCATTCCGGCAAGAGGTATAAAATCCACCGGTTTTCCATTTGACAGGAATCCGAATATATGTTCAGGTGCCCCTGACATAACAGGGTGCATATTGAGTTCCATCATAGCATATTTGAGGGGCTCAAGCGTAAGAAGAGTTGAGAGTTCGATAGAACCGCTTATTCCTACAAGAATTATATCAACAATTCCTATTACTGATAACACTTTCATTGCAGACCTGTCTATTTTCTTCTCTTCCTCATTCTTTGACTTTAGATACTTGTATGCAAAATATGCTAAAAGTGCCATTGAACCTGCAAAGTACATTGCCATGAACATATGGAATAACTGTGCTCCTGTAGAAGGCTCATCGAAAACTTTCAGTGGGGTCACTCCAGATATCACACCTGTACTCATATATTTCGCTATGTTGAATGAACCTGTAGGTGTATTCATCCATGCGTTCACATTAGTAATCAGCCATGCTGATGCACCTGTGCCCAGCAAAACTCCCCATGAAACAAGCCAGTGGTTCCATCTGTTTTTAAAGTTATCCCAGAAATATACATAAACCATAAGGGTTATGGATTCAACTAGGAATGCAAAAACCTCTGCATAGAAACTCATCATTGCTACAGCACCGACCAGTTTCATGAATTCTGGCCAGAACAGCATCAGTTCAACTGCCATGAAAACTCCTGACGCAGTTCCTATGGCGAAATTGATCACCAGAGCTATACTCAACTTGTGGGCAAGAGCCTCATAGTATTTATTCTTATTTTTCAGTGCTATGTATTCGGATATTGTTATTAAAAGCGCCATTGCCAACGTTATTGCGACAATTAAAATATGCGCAGAAATAGTATATGCGAACATTGCACTATCCCAGACCGGATATGATACTCCCATCTTAATCAAACATTATATTTTAAAATAGTATTTATTATATTTACCTTATATGTAAGGTATTTTCCTTTAATATATGTACAAATTATTAAATAAGTATTGCATACCATACTGTGTCAAAATCAAACAGGGAAATAACGGCAATAATTACCATAAAAAGAAGAGACTGCGAAATTACAAATTATATACTTCAGACATTTCCCGATGCCAGTATAGAACGCCTGAAAATAGATGGTAAAACAACAACTCATAGAATATCTTTCAAATCTGATAATGATGCAGATGAGGCACTTCCCGGATTAAGATCCATAACTATTGATTCTATAAAATCTGGGAAAAAAACCATCTGGGCAAAGGGGTCATGTTGCAGCGCCTGTTACATACTTGGAAATTCAGAGGCTGTAATACTGGGAAGCAGGGCAGTTAAACCTGACACTCTCTCCTACCGTATTTCACTTCCAAGTCTTTCCAAATTGATAGATCTAAAACATGAACTTCAAAATGCTCAAATGGAATTTACCATTTCAGAACTCTCATCCGGCGACAGCAATATCATAACTGACAGGGAAAAAGAGATTATAATTCAGCTCTATGAATATGGGTACTTTGATCCTGAAAGAAAGCTATCACTTACGCAGATCGCTGAAAAGCTGGATGTTTCACCTGCAGCTCTCTCAGAAATATTGAGAAAAACTTTAAGAAAGATAGTTAAGGATTATGTGGAAAGCAATCTATGAGGAAATTTTTTATGTTTATATATAATTATACATCATGGTTAGCACGGAGTATATATTTCATGGAAGCGTGCAGGGAATAGGGTTCAGGGCACATGTTAAGAAAAAAGCCACTGAACTGGGAATAACAGGCTGGGTTAAAAACATGGATGATGGCTCAGTAAAGGCAGTGTTTTCCGGAACCCCCGAAATGACTTCAATAATGGAAGCATATTGTCGAAAAATCCCGCTATCCATTATAACATCTGTGGAATCCAAGCCCGTGGAAGATGGATTTTCCACATTTGAAATATTAAAGTAATAGTCATCCTACAATTTTATATTTAAATCCGAGCTTATCCAGATTTCCGAGAAGCTCTTCTATTCTTTCCCTGTTAAGTATATTTATGGTAAACAGAAGATACTGATATCCTATTGGAGTATCCTTATCCAGATTATCTACCTCAGCATGGTATATATTCGCACCTACAGAAGAAATTGCATTAACTATCTTCTCCATGGTTCCTGGGTGATCCGGTATTTTGAATTCCAGTCTCAAAAGTTTATCTTCCATTTCCATGGCTCTGTATATTATATTTGATAATAACAGAAAATTGATATTCCCTCCTGAAAGTACAACAACAACCTTTTTTCCCTTAACGTCTATTTTGTTCTCGAATAATGCCGCCAGACCGGCAGCACCGGAAGGCTCAACCAGAACCTTCTCTCTCTCCAGCAGCTTGAAAAGTGCATAAGCTATATTTTCGTCTGATACCGTTACTACAGAATCCACATATTTTTTTACAAGTTCAAATGTGATATTCCCCGGATACTTGACAGCAATGCCATCTGCTATGGTATCATTGCTTGTATAGGGAACTATCTTATCCTCCTTCAGTGAAAGCTCCATGGAATTGGCTTTCTCAGATTCCACACCGATTACCCTGATATTTTTACCTGATGATTTCAATGCAAAGGCTATGCCTGATATGAGTCCTCCACCACCTATAGGTACAATGACAATATCAGGTTTTATGTCTTCCAGAATCTCCAGACCTATTGTCCCCTGGCCGGTAATTATATCCTCATCGTTATATGCTTCTATAAACTCCCTTTCCTCTTCAACTGAAATCTTTGTTGCGTATTCATGCGCCTCATCATAGCTATTTCCTTTCAAGATAACTTTTCCACCGTATGACTGGACTGCATTTATTTTGGTCGGAGGCGTTGTTTCAGGCATTACTATTTTGGCATCTATTCCATAATAAGCTGCTGCAAATGCCACACCCTGGGCATGGTTGCCGGCACTTGCAGTTATAACTCCATTCTTCTTCTGTTCATTTGTGAGCCGCGAAAATTTAACCATTGCCCCTCTGGATTTGAAAGAACCTGTTTTCTGAAAGTTTTCCATTTTGAAATAAACATCACATGAAAACATCTTGCTGAATGTCGTTGAATGGAATAAGGGAGTTCTGTGAAGCTTTCCCTTAATTTCATTTTCTGCATCTTCAATTTTACTGTAATCTAACATAAATTTGGATTGCTTTTATCCTTATATATGCTTTGAAATGGATAATTGCATCTATTTTTTCTCTGCAGTGCATATTTATATATATTGTAAACATAATTTTAACAGGTGTACAGTTGAAGGACGAATATTTGATGATTCAGCAGAGTGCAAAAGAATTTGCAAGAAAAGAAATCATGCCTGTAGCAGTGAAAATGGATCGTGAGAACTTCTTTCCCGCTGATCTTTTCAGGAAAATGGGCAAGGAGGGATATTTAGGTGTGACAATCCCTGAAGAATACGGTGGTTCCGGTTCCGATTATCTTTCACAGGCACTTATAGAAGAAGAGATAAGCTATGCATCCGGGTCTCTCGGACTTTCATACGGGGCCCACAGCAATCTATGCCTTGATAATCTTTACAGAAATGGCTCAGAATCTTTGCGGGAAAAATATGTGCCAGGTCTGTGTTCCGGTGACACTATAGGCTCCCTCGGAATGACAGAGCCTTCTTCCGGATCGGATGCACTTTCCATGAAAACAACAGCAGATCAGGATTCTGAAAATTTTATACTTAACGGAAGCAAGACATTCATTACAAATGCACCATATGCAAATGTATTCCTGGTGTACGCACGCACCGGGAAAGACATCACTCCCTTTGTCGTGGAATCTACCGATAGGGGCTTTTCTAGGGGGCAGGAATTTGATAAAACCGGCATGCGTGGATCACCCACTGGAACAATTTTCTTCAACGATATCCGGCTTGGGCCTGAGAGAGTTGTCGGAGATTTAAATGGTGGTAAGAAGGTTCTGCTGAGTGGTTTAAATCTTGAACGGGCAGTATTATCATTCAATGCAATTGGAATAGCAAGAAGGGCACTGGACCTTGCAGTATTATATGCATCGGAAAGGAAGCAGTTCGGAAGGCCCATAAGCGATTTCGAGCTGGTTCAGGAAAAGCTTGCATATATGTACACAAAATTTGAATCTTCTAGACTTTTTGCTATAGAGGCACTGGAAAGGGTTAAAAATGATAGAATGGATTCGCTTGATGCGGCATCCGCTATTCTGTACGCATCTGAATCATCTGAGTATATAGCAAGGGAAGCACTTCAGATTTTCGGGGGTTATGGATACATAAAAGATTTCGAAATAGAGAGGGTTTTCAGGGATTCTATACTTTTAACAATCGGTGCTGGCACTAACGAAATCAGGAAAAAAGTGATCAGCGAGGCACTGATAAAAAAATACAGGGGTGATAATAGTGGCAGATGATCATAGAAAGGTTTACATGATTGCAGGAGGCATGACTCCGTTTAAAAAAATAAATTTCAATGACGATTTTCGATTAAATGTAAAACATTCCCTCGATTATGCTCTAAAAGATTCGGGCATGAAAACAGAGGATATAGATGGTTCTGTGTCTGCATATTTTTCAGACCACCTACAGGGGCAACTCATAGCAGGAGCAATGTCAAACGATTTCATCGGATTAGCAGGAAAGCCGTCAAAGAGAATAGAGGGCGGAGGTGCTACCGGGGGTCTTGCTTTTCAAACAGCATACGAGGAGATAGCATCAGGTACCATGGATACCTGCCTAGCATATGGATTTGAAAATATGTCGCATGTGGGCACATGGCATGGAAACGATATAATAGCACTTGGAAGTGATGCTAGCTTCGATTACCCGCTTGGGGGGTTTTATACTGCATATTACGCTCTGATGGCGACGAGGCACATGTATGAGTTCGGAACAACGGAAAAACAGATGGCAATGGTTTCCGTCAAGAATCATGGAAATGCAATGCGTAACCCATACGCACAGGCACCCATGGATATTACAGTTGAGGACGTGCTGAAATCCCCTGTAGTTTCAAGTCCCATAAAAATGCTAGATATATGCCTAATGTCAGATGGTGCTGCCTGCGCTATACTCGCCTCAGAAGAGGTTGCAAAATCATTTTCAGGAAAGCCAGTTCTGATAAAATCCATAGGTTCATCTAGCGACACAATGCGTCTGGCAGACAGACCTTTCGGAAAGGTGCCTCTGTTACCCAATGAGAATGATAATATGTACAGGGATCTGAAATATCCGGGAGTCCACTCATTCCGTGCAGGCAGGCTTGCAGCAAGGATGGCATACGGGAAAGCCGGCATAACAAACCCTGAAAAAGAAATTGACTTTGCCGAACTGTATGATGCATATACATCTGCTGAGATACAGGCATACGAGGATATGGGATTCTGTCAGTATGGTCAGGGTGGAAAATTCGTAGAGGACGGTAGGTCAATGCTGGATGGTGATATACCCGTCAACATGGAGGGAGGGTTGCAAGCTTCTGGCCATGCAATCGGGGCCACTGGAATAATGCAGGCTGTTTATGCATTCTGGCAACTCCAAGAAACGGTGCATAAACATCTCGGCAGTAACAGACTTCAGGTAAAAAATCCACAGAGTGGGCTTATACACAGCCATGCGGGAACAGGAGCATATGAGGCAGTAACTATCATGGAGGCGGTTTAAAATGGGATACGGAAGATTGCTTAAGATAGATCCTGTTGTGGTTGAGTGGAATTATAATATTGAATATAGGCACAGCTATGCAGAAGACTCTCCATTCTTCATAGCACTTGGTAGGGGCAGACTCCTCGGTTCAAAATGTAAATCCTGTGGCTTCAAATATGGCACATACAGGAAATACTGTATGTATTGCGGATCAGAGACCGATGATATGGACCTTCCACTGCATGGTAAAGTTCATTCATTCACAACATGCTATTATTCCGGGGAAACTTTCAGGGGAGATGTTCCGTACACACTAGTACTGGTGGAATTCCCCGGTGTGGATTCTCTCTTCATGTCCCGGCTTTTTATAAACGATGGAGAAAAACCAGAAATCGGCATGGACATAGTAGCACAGTTCAAAAAATTCCAGAGTTTCACGGTCAATGATGTTTATTTTGTCCCTGCCTAATCTTTGTGATAAATAATTTTTGATATTTTTCTGTATATAATTTATTCCCGTATGCTACTCTTAAGAAAAATTCAGGCACGCATATAAATTTTATTTAACCTTATATGAGCTCATGATTTACTTATCATGGTTTTCAATGGGAAACTATTGTGGTTATTCTGCTAGGTTAATTGAACCAAAAAAGAAAATCAGATTAACGAGCATTATAATTTTAATGGTGAACATTCCCAGTGAAGCTCTATCATGAATTTCAGTATTATAATAGGTCATATCATCCAATATTATTGTAGTTTCGCTAATTGTTTTGCCCGCTGCAAGCCTCAAAACTCTGGCATGATATAGTTAACAAATCACAATGAGGCATATATAAATAAATCTCATTAAACAATCTTGAAGCTTCATGAAAGTCCGGTTACGTTTCCAGCGCTGTCTATATCTATATGCTCTGCTGCAGGGTGCTTCGGCAATCCTGGCATTGTCATGATATTCCCAAGTATTGGAATAATGAAATGTGAACCCCCATTTACCATAATTGAATTAACTTTTACCCTGAAATTCTTCGGAGAGTTGAGTAGACCCGGATTGTCGGAAATCGATGACTGGGTTTTTGCCATGCATATATAAAATCCGCCGAAGCCGTTATCCTCAGCATGTTTTATATCCATCAGTGCGTCTTTAGAAAAATCCACTCCATCTGCACCGTATACCTTTGTGGCTATTTTCTCTATCTTTATTTTGATGGAATCATCCAGCGAGTATGCATACTTTATTTTATTGCGGTTTATGGAATCAAGCACGGCATTCGCCAGTTCTATTCCCCCTTTACCCCCATCAGAATACACCCGAGAAATAGCATATTTTATACGTTTCTTTTCAAGTATTTCAGAAATTGTTCTGATTTCCCTATCTGTATCCAGAGAATGTACGTTAAGGGCTATAACAGGTTCTATTCCGAAGTTCCTTACATTTTCAATATGCCTCAGCAGGTTTTCAGAACCACTTTCCAGTGCGGTGATATCCTCTTTATCTATATTACTGGCCCCGCCGTGGTGTTTCATAGCCCTTATGGTGGCAACTATTACAACAGCATCCACACCTATGTTTGCCTCTCTGGTAAATATGTCCATGAACTTCTCGAAGCCTAGATCGGATCCGAAGCCCGCCTCTGTTACCGTATAATCGAATAAATTCATTGCAGCATAATCTCCCAGTATGCTGGATGTTCCATGTGCTATGTTGCCGAACGGCCCGGTATGTATAATTGCCGGAACGTTTTCCACGCTCTGCACTAAATTGGGTTTTAGCGCATCGGCAAGCAGTGCCGCCATGGCTCCATTTGCTTTTATATCCTTTGCAAAAACAGGTTTATTTTTTATGGTGTACCCGATAATTATATTCCCGAGTCTTTCCTTCAAATCTTCATAACCCTTGGATAATGCCAATATTGCCATTATTTCTGAGGCTGCAGTGATCACAAAGGAATCATTTGCCAGAATACCATTGATCCTGGAGCCGTTTCCGACAATAATGGCTCTGAGTGAACGGTCATCCATATCAACTGTCCTTGGAAATGCAATTTTCTTCGGATCGATTCCAGATTCATTTCCATAATATATATGATTATTAATCATGGCAGAGAGCAGATTATGTGCAGCAGATATTGCGGGGAAGTCCCCAGTAAAAATTAGATTTATCTTATCCGAAGGCTCCACAGTGGATTTTCCTCCTCCGGTTGCACCACCCTTTACGCCGAAGCATGGTCCAAGCGAAGGTTCTCTTATTGCTATGCCCACATTTTTTCCAATCTGTTTCAGTGCCTGTGTAAGACCTATAGCAGTGGTGGTTTTACCTTCCCCCGCAGGTGTCGGAGTCATTGCGGTCATCAATATAATTTTACTCTGCTTCTTGCCGGGAATAGTATTTGAAATTCCGAGCTTGGCAGCGTATTTACCATATAATTCATAATCGCTAATTCCTAGGTCTTCAAGGATATTTTTAATATCTTTTAACATAAATCATATATAGAGTATTAATAGTAAAGATTTTTGTTCTTCTTATAATGCATCTTCCATTTCTTTAATCACTCTTATGGTTTCTTCCACAGCTTCCATGAATAGTTTAATTTTTATCAATTCTCCGTACATATATTCAACGTCTCTCAGTATTTTCAAATTTACTCTGATATTATTGATAGATGTATGTATTGCTGTATATGACATGTACCCTGCAGATATACTGTCAGTGATGAGATTCCTGTTCCCATACCTGCATAAGAATAGGGAATTATTCAGATTATCCATGGATATTCCGGCTATCCTCCATGATATATACACACTTTTCTTTATAGCCTTATTAAGCATATCTTTCCTTTCAGGATTTTCTCTATCCATATGAAGCGCGTCCATTATTTCCAGAAATGAACTTTCGTCATCACTGCTCAGTTTCCTGAGCTTTTTTATTATTTCGACAGCATTTCTTGAAATATCTTCAAAATCATGATTATATGCCTCCAGTTTCTTTTTCCCAATAGAAAGAAGCGATGCCATGGAGTTCAGGGAAGCCGAAAACATTGAGGAAATAGCAGAGGCAGAACCACCACCCGGTGTTGCTGACTCGCTCTTCAATTTTGATATGTATTCATCTAAGTCCATTTTACAGTATTATCTATCATTTCAAAAACTTTCTTATTTTTCCGACGATATCACTGAAAATTATATATTTTTTTATTAATTATATATTTTTATTTTTTACCTATTTAGCTCAAATATATTTATTCTAACTCGATCAAGTATTCTTTTATCATGGTAAAATATCAGGTATGAAAAAGTATTAAATTCTTTTATGTATTTTTAGTACACACTCGTGATGCAAAATGATAAATGTTTTAGATAAGGTTATAAAAAGAGACGGCTCCAGCGTTCCATTTGATAAGAAAAAGATAGCAATGGCGATATTCAAGGCCATGCTCTCTGTGAAAACTGGGTCCATGGAAGAGGCCAACAAGCTGGCAGATTACGTTACAAAAGAACTTGAAAAAACGGGGAAGGAACCCACCGTTGAGGTTATACAGGATACTGTAGAAAATGTGCTCATGACACAAAAAATTAAAGGAGCTTCATACATATCCGTTGCCAAGGCATATATACTTTACAGGGAAAAGAGAAATACTGTCAGACAGGAAAAGGAATTCCTCGGTGTAAAGGATGATTTAAAATTGAGTGTGAATGCAGTCAAGGTTCTTGAGGCAAGATACCTCTTCAAGGATTCAGAGGGAAAAATAATAGAAACACCGAAGCAGATGTTCCATAGGGTAGCGATGCATCTCGGAATTATTCAGGGGCTTTATGATTATATATCATACAGGAAATCAGGGAAGGTTCCAGAGAAGGGGACTGTTTATACCGGCATAACAAAAACCCAGGATGAAGAGTTCAGGAGGGCATTCAATGAACTCAGGCAGGAGAAGAGCCTAGATGGCACATATGAGGAATTCCTAGATTTTATACAGACCAAAAAAACAATGATAAACTACTGGATTGACAGATTTGAAACTATGATGACAAATCTTGAATATGTGCCAAATTCGCCTACCTTGATGAATGCTGGAGGCCCTTTGGGGCAGCTCAGCGCATGCTTTGTTCTTCCGGTAGATGACAGCATAGATTCTATATTTGACACACTCAAGGCAACAGCAGAAATACATAAATCCGGTGGTGGAACCGGGTTCTCGTTTACCAGGTTACGTGCCAGCGATGATATCGTTGCATCAACCAAGGGTGTTGCTTCCGGGCCCGTATCATTCATGAGAATATTCGATGTTACAACCGATGTAATCAAGCAGGGCGGAAAGAGAAGGGGAGCCAATATGGGAATCCTCAACTACAACCATCCAAATATAATGGATTTCATAACAAGCAAGGATGCGGAGAACAAAATACTGAGCAACTTCAATATATCTGTTGGTGTAAATGATGAATTTTTCGAGAAGCTTGACAACGATGAGTATATAGATCTTATCAACCCGCGGGATGGCAAGGTAATGAATAAAATAAAAGCATCAACTTTATGGAATTCAATAGTCAATCATGCATGGACTACTGGCGATCCCGGAATGGTATTTCTTGACGAGATCAACAAGAAAAATCCGGTAAAGAATATAGGATATATAGAGTCAACAAATCCATGCGTTACAGGCGATACCAGAATATACACATCAGAAGGAATAAAAACTGCCAAACAGCTGTACGATGAGGGAGAAAGCTTAAACGTAAAGATTGACGGTAGATTCGGGGGCAGTTTCAAACAATCTTCAAACGTTATTTATACCGGATTCAAGGATGTATACAGAATAACAACAAGTGAAGGCTTTGATATCACTGTTACAGGCGACCACAAAATATACAGTGAAGAGAGGGGCTGGATAGAGGCATTGAAACTTAAAGAAGGGGAAAAAATCAGAATATTAAACGAGGGTGGATCCTTCGGTCCTCATGGCAACTTAGAGGAAGGCAGGGTTCTCGGATGGCTTGTAGGGGATAGACATATAAATAAAGGGACCAATAACGACCGTGCTGTTCTTTCTTTCCATGATCAGGATACGTCTTTTGCACCTGAGTTTGAAAACTATGTAAACAATATAGTCAGGCCGTCCACCAATAACCGTGATTACAATATAGGAATGGTGAATATTGAAAGCGGGAACTGCATTACAATGGCGTCAGAATATGCTTTAATAAATAATAAACTAAGGGTTCCAGATACCGTTTTTGCCGGTACAATGGAAATGCAAAAAGGCTTTTTACAGGCATTATTTGAGGCTGATGGAACAGTAAATATATATGGCAATAGCACAAGGCACATACATTTAACATCAATAAGTGCCAAGTTATTACAGGGAGTTCAGGGATTATTACTTAACTTCGGGATATATAGTAGAATATATTTCAATCGCAGAAAAGCTGGTTCTAAGATGTTCCCAGACTCGAATAGAAATCGAAAAATGTATGACACACAGGCATACCATGAGTTATATATAATGGGCAAAAGTGCAATAACATTCCATAATAAAATAGGATTTATATCAGAAAGAAAGAACTCAAAACTGCTAACTCTTGTGAATAGCTACTCTCTCGGTCCAAGGGAAGAGGACTGGATTGCTAGAACTGAAAATATAGAATATATAGGCAAAGATGACGTATATGATCTTGTAGAACCATCCACTCATTCATTTGTAGCTAATGGAATCGTGGTACATAACTGCGGAGAGCAGCCGCTTTTGCCTTACGAATCATGTAACCTTGGCTCGATAAATCTCTCAAAATTCGTTGAGAATGGAACATTTAACTATGACAGGTACAGGGATACAATCGATGTTGCAACCAGATTCCTTGAAAACGTTGTTGACGCAAATAAATTCCCGGTTGAATCCATAAAGAATATGACCAGGAAGACAAGAAAAATAGGGCTGGGTATAATGGGATTCGCCGATGCACTTATAATGCTGGGCATACCGTACAACAGCAATGAGGCCCTGGAATTCGGTGAAAAGGTGATGAAAACACTTAACGATGAATCACACCTTGAATCACAGAAACTTGCAGAGGAGAGAGGGGTTTTCCCGGGATGGTATGGTTCGGAGTACGAGGAGAATGGAATAAAAATGAGGAACTCAACCACCACAACAATCGCCCCCACGGGAACCATATCTATAATTGCAGGATGCTCATCTTCAATAGAGCCACTATTTGCACTGGCATTCGTAAGGCACGTGCTTAACGGACAGGAACTTCTGGAGGTCAATCCGCTACTGGAGGATACACTGAAATCCAGAAACCTGTTTACACAGGAAATCATGGAAAAGATAGCAGAAACCGGCAAGCTCGGGAATCTTGATTTACCGGAGGACATAAAAAAACTCTTCGTAACGGCTCAGGAAATTGATCCGGACTGGCATGTACTGATGCAGGCAACATTCCAGAAATACTGTGATTCCGGTGTTTCAAAGACAATAAACCTGCCCTTCGAGGCAACACAGGATGACATAGCAAAATCATACCGCCTTGCAAAGGAACTCCACTGCAAGGGAATAACAGTATACAGGGATAGAAGCAAAAGCCAGCAGGTACTCTATGCAGGTACCGGACAGAAAAAGAGCGATGAGGAAAAAAAAATTGACCTCACCATGAAAATGCCTGATAAGCTTTTGAAACTGGATGCCACATTTGATCCCGCATGCCCGACAGGAAAATGTGATTTATAAATAAAGATAAATTTTTATAATATTTCTTTGACTGTAAGTGCAAATCGTATTCCATCGATGTCTGTTAATATACCATTTTTTATACGTATACGGTTTCATTCAGGTTTATGTAATTCGGATATGAGTTTATTTATTATTTCCGGGTCTTCAAGCCCGGTAATATCACCGGAAACACTCTGCTTCACCAGTATTTCCCGCAATAATCTTCTCATGATTTTTCCGGATCTTGTTTTTGGCATAAATGAAACTATAAAAATGGATGATGGTTTGGCGAATGAACCTATTCCTGCTATAATGGAATCTCTTACCATCGCTTTTATTGTGTTTATATCCGAATTAAATTTTTTATCAATAGAAACAAATACCACTGGAGTTGTGCCTGTTAAAGCGTCTTCTATCCCAATTACGGCAGCCTCAGATACACCAGGAACTGACATTACTGCATTTTCCATTTCCATAGTGGATATTCTATGCCCTGAAACATTTATAACATCATCTGTCCGACCTAATACCCAGATATGCCCGAAACTGTCTTCAACCGCCTGGTCATACGTGCAATAACTGTTTGGGAAAATAGAAAAATACTCTCTTATAAATCTATCATGGTTTTTCCATATGTCCCTTGCAAGTCCTGGAAACGGTTCTGTTAATACAAGTGTTCCTATTTTATTAGGAGGCAATGGTTTCCCATTATCATCAAGAATACTGAACGAATGTCCTGGCAAAGGTAAACCACATGAACCAGGTCTAGCATCCGTAACCCCAACTATCGATGAAGTCCATGCACTGCCTGTTTCGGTCTGTCCGTATGTATTGTTTATTTCAATATTCCCATCTCCAATATTTTTATGTACCCAGAACCACGTTTTGATATCTAATGGTTCCCCAACCAGTGATACAAGTTTTAGGGAGGAAATATTATATTTCTTTGCCGTTGTTTCTCCATCCCTCGCAAGCATTCTTAGAAATGTGGGAGCTGTAAATAATTTTGTCACATTATATTTTTCAATTATTTTGTAGAAATGATCAATTGAAGGATAATCGAGTGCTCCTTCATATGCAATAACTGTTGCACCATGAGCTAATCCACCAACCAGTTCAAATATAGGAAACGTGAGCCATCCAACATCAGCGGTGCACCAGTATACATCCTCCATTCCCAGATCAAGGGCGTATTTCACGTTATTGTATGAACCAATTAGAAACCCAATACCTGAATGTACAATACCTTTAGGTTTTGACGTGGTTCCTGATGTATATATAATAAAACCCGGCGCATTTGCTTCTATAGGCAGTGGTTCCAGTGAATTTTCTGCTTTATTTATGAAAGTATCAAAAAATATATCCTTTTTACCTATTTGCCGCCTATTTTTATCATATCCAGCCACCACTATAACGTTTTCAATGCTTGGTATATCAGCTATAACCGAATCAATCTTCTCCTTCAACTCAATTATTTTTCCTTTCCTTATCGTGTTTTCTGCTGTGATAATTATTTTAGGTTCTGTGTCAATTAATCTCTCTTTAAGTGCATTAGCTGAAAACCCGGAGAAAATAATATTATATATTGCTCCAATTCTATAACATGCGTGTACGGCAATGAATGCTTCGATTACATTTGGGAGGAAAATTGCTACAACATCACCTTTTTTAATTCCTATCATAGTCATTGCACTGGCGAATTTGCCTGTTTGATCCCTTAATTCTGAATAGGTTACTCTTCTGCTCTCACCACGTTCGTTTAACCATATTATAGCATCCTTTCCTGGAGTTTTATTCGCATATCTATCTATGCAGTTAAGGCTCACATTTGAGTAACCGTTAACAAAAAATTTGAAATCCGGAAATGAGCCATCTATTAATTTATCCCATTTTTTAAACCATTGCATTTCGGAAGCCACATCGCCCCAGAAATCCGATGAATTTTTAATTGAACTCCTGTAAAAATCCTTATATGAATCTTTTTCTCTAACTTGCATTTGATTAATATTTCGTTTCAATGGAGGAAAGGAAGCACTCAGTTTCAATATGCTCTCGATATTATCATCTGAACTCTTACTTACCATAATTAAAACTAAAATATATTACTATATAAATTCTTGTATATAAACATGCTAAAATTCATTTAGTAATATTATTTATCTACAAGAAACGTTATTTTTAATTTTAATATTATGTACTTTAAAAAAGGTTAATATAGTAATTAATAAATAAACTTTGGATAACAATGAAATACAAGGGACGAAATGTTTATATGGTTGCAGGAGGTGTCACAAAATTTTCCAAGGCATCGCCGTAAATGGATTTTAGACTAATGGTAAAAAAAGCCTTTGATTACGCAATGAACGACGCCGGCCTAAATTTAAGTGATATAGACGGCTCTGTTGCATCTTATTTTTCGGATCATTTTCAGAGGCAATTAATGGCCGGTATTATGGTTCAGGACTACCTTGGATTAACTCCGAAACCCAGCAAGCGTATTGAGAGCGGTGGAGCTATCGGTGGTATAGCATTTCAGACAGGATATGAAGAAATTGCTTCCGGTAGAATGGATACATGTGCTGTTTATGGTTTCGAAACAATGTCTCATGTAAATACCTGGAAGGGCAATGAATTCATAGCTTTAGCAAGTGATACAAATTTTGATTATCCTCTTGGAGGATTTTATACAGGATATTATGCTATGATGGCTATGAGACATATGTATGAGTTCGGAACAACTGTAGAGCAGCTGGCCAAAGTATCTATTAAAAATCACGGGAATGCTATACATAATCCATATGCACAGAGCCCCATGAAATTAACTGTTGAGGATGTAAGAAATTCACCGATGGTATCATATCCTCTGACACTACTAGATGTATGTAAATGTCTGATGGAGCGGCTGTTGCAATACTTGCATCTGAAGAGGAGGCATTTAAAATTACCGATAATCCAGTACTTATAAGCGGTATAGGTACGGGCACAGATTCTATGAGATTATCTGACAGGCCATTTGGTAAGGTTCCACTTTTGCCAAATGAAAATGAATCTGACTATAAAAACCTAAAATATCCTGGAGTCCATTCATTCAGGGCAGGGAGGATGGCAGCAATGGAGGCTTATAAGAACTCAGGAATAACAGATCCACTGGATGAACTGGACTTCGTTGAATTGCACGATGCTTACACATCTTCAGAAGTTCAGACATATGAGGATTTAGGTCTTTGTAAATATGGAGAAGGAGGTAAATTTATTGAAGAAGGAAAATCAAAACTCAATGGAAAAGTTGCAGTTAATCCATCGGGCGGATTACTGGCATCGGGTCATCCCGTTGGTGCCACTGGAATAATGCAGTCAGTTTACGCATTCTGGCAACTTCAGCATACTATTAAAAAGCATTTCCAGGATGATACATTACAGGTTAAAAATGCAAAGAAGGGATTAATACACAGTCATGCCGGTACAGGTACTTATGTTGCCGCAACTGTGATGGAAAGGGTAAAATCTTGAGGTGAAAAAAATGGTTATAAATAAAAATGCAAAATTACCGGAATCGCAAAATGGAACAGAAGTGTACAACACAGACCTTCTAGTAATAAAATGGCATTATGACGTTGATTATATACACAGCTATGCACAGGACTCCGAATTTTTTAGAGCCCTAGGCAAAAAACAGTTACTGGGCAGCGAGTGTACAAAATGTGGATATAAATATGCTACGCCACGTGGTCACTGTATGATGTGTGGTAATGAAACAAAATGGATAGAACTGCCTCTATCAGGAAAAATACATTCGTGGACTACATGCTATTTTAGTGGTGAAGAATTCCTGAACGAAACGCCATTCAATCTTGTTATGGTTGAGTTTGATGGAATTGATTCGTTGTTTATGTCCAGATTGATCGAGGCAGAGAAGGATGATATATACATAGGTATGCCAGTGAAGGCGAAGTTTAGAAAATGGCTTAAGTACAACACTACCGATGTTTATTTTGTACCAGACGTCTGAAATTGGATTAATTAAAAATAATTTATATTTATAAACCTTAACTCGCTAATTCTTAGGTAATATGTCCATGTTTATCTTCTTTAATAGTGATTCAACCCTTTTGGGAATCTCATTAAACTCTATCTTATTATCTGAGTATTCCACTGCATAGACCTTTGAC
>JAKAYM010000109.1 GCA_021826795.1 Thermoplasmata archaeon | reverse complement strand
GATGAGGATGATCTGAAAAGCAGGATTAAGGATAGCTTTGAGAAACTCTCATGCAGCCTGACATTTGCAAAAAGCTGGATTCCGAGATTCATGAATAAAAGTATAAAAATATAGGTAATAAACTATAGTTCTTAAAAAAATCTTTAAATAAAAATATAAGTTACATTTATATGAAAATCTTTTCCTCAAGGAAACGGTTTATTGCTGGAATAATTGTCCTTATAATGATATTTTCAGTAATATCTATTTCAATAGGTCCCCTGCCACCAGTAGATAAGCTTCTGAATCCGAATTCAGGTATTTACTCAGTTTCACCACAATACAGGACCGGAGCAAGATATATAAATATCACGCAGGATGGCAGAACATCTGAGGTCATAACATTCCAGGAATCTGATGGTTTTATCGGAATCTATAGCCCCCATAACTGGTCGCTGTACTATGAACAGGGATATCTGGAAGCTAAATACAGGCTTGCACAGATGGTCTTTATCAAGAAGGAGGCACAGGGGAACCTTTCATCGCTGGTCGGTAAAAGTGAACTGCAATCTGATATATTCTCCAGAGAAATTATGGACTGTCAGATAGCCAGTGAGGAGGTACATAATCTATCCCGATATTCATACACTTACATGGCCACCAGCAATTTTGTAGATGGCATAAACGCCTATATTAATAACCTATCATACAAAAATACCCCACTGCTTTTCAAGCTGCTCAACTATAAACCAGGCGACTTTAACATAACAAATATATTCGCCATACAGCAGACCTTCCTCTGGGAAAACAGTGCAGGTGGTTTTGACCCCTTATACTTCCAGTATGCATTGCAGCAAATCCCTGAAAATGTTATAAAGGCAATTTATCCAGCATATCCAGCTGGAATCCAGAATCCTATTGTTCCATATCAGTGCAATCCCTCTGTATATAATGAAACAGGCGATATAAACAATCTAACACTTTACACACCATCGGTAAATATACCGCTGAATCTTACGCAGGTATCAGATTCATCACCTGTCTCCCTGGCATTTCCATCATCGGACAGTTTCAGCAATGACTGGGCTGTTAATGGCATTAAGACCGACAATGTTTCTGCGCTTCTTGCAAATGACCCGCATCTCACAACCAGTGTGCCTTCAATATGGATAGGCTTCCAGCTTGTATCTCCCGGTCAGAATGTTATAGGAGTTGTATTCCCGGGATTCCCCGGAATTATACTCGGGCATAATAATCACTTGGCCTGGGGAGCAACAAATGGACAGATACAGGAAACTTATTTTTATGCTGAAGAAACCTCACCATCCCATCCAGGAAGCTATTATTCAAATGGTAAATGGGTAAAATTTAAGACAATCAACGAAATAATACCGGTGAAAGGATCAAGTCCATATCATTTAAGGCTGGATATAGCTGATAATGGTGTTGTAATTGAAGACGATTCAGGCGTAAAGATTGCAATGGACTGGACCGGTTTAAACTCAAGCTATGAATTAACATTCTTCCTTCACATCGACAGGTCACACACTGTTAACCAGTTCAGGCAGAACCTTACAAAATATTTCAGGGTTGCAATACAGAACTGGGCGGTTGCCGACTCCAAGGGCAATATTGGGATATTTCCGTACGGAGAGTACCCGGTAATCAGCAATGGAGATCCCAGAGGTGTACTGAATGGAACAGGGCAATCAAACTGGGTGGGTTTTGTACCCTTAAGGGATGAGCCATACCTCTATGACCCTGCCAGGGGATTCGTATTCTCTGATAATCAGATCACCGTATCACCGAACTATCCCTACTATATCGGATGGGATTATGAATCGGGATACCGTGCCGACGAGGCACACCTGCTTCTCAATACAACCTCAGGAATTAATACAGCAAAAATGGAGAACATCCAGCTGACCATCCATGACTATACAACAAACATATTCCTGAAACCATTATTAAATTCCATAGAAGCTGATTATAGTGGTTCTGCACTGTACAGGGAACTGCAGCAATGGAATGGGAACATGACAGTGGATTCTACAGCTGCAACCGTATTCTATTTCTGGGAGCAGAATCTTGTAAATGATACCTTCCTGCCATACATGCACGCCTATGGCATTACATCAAAGGATGGCTTATTCAATGTCTCATTCTTCATAGGACCCGATTCAATGTACCACGGACCATTAATAGAGGACTTAGTGAACTGGACATTAAATGATCCTAACACATCCTACTTTGATAATCCCGTAAACGGCCAGGCAAGGGACTTTACATCCATATCCCTGGAGGCGTACAATCAGACACTGGCAAAGCTTATCCATAGGTATGGAAGCAATACTAATAACTGGCACTGGGGAGATATCCACAAAAGGTATCTTTCTAGCTTCTTTGGGGTGAAGCCCCTGAACACAAAAACAGTACCGGCTGCAGGTGATGGCAATACAATAAACGCAGCATATGGCATGGTCTCAGACTTTGGTCCATCATGGAGGCTTGTTGTTAATCTATCACATCCGGAATCTTCTATGGGAATATACCCGGGAGGAATATCAGAAAATCCGCTGAGCAATTACTACTCAAATAACTTCATACCTTGGAACAAGGGGGTATACTACAGACTGATTCCTGAAAACATGCCAAAAGAATTCTACTACGGGTACGGTGGTTCAAATGAATAATGGTTATAAAATATTATCTGGACTGGTAATAATTATAATTACCGGATTTCTCCTCAGCTATTACGGATACTGGTACTTGCAAGTTATACCAGCTATTGTAACCGGATATTTCCTGTTAAGGAAATTATGGTATATACTTGCTGCAGGCATATTATCCATTGCCGGGCTATTCATATCCTTCATACCGTCATATGGCGTAAAAATGAAAGGTGCACTTTTATCAGCAGAAATATCCGGAATACCCTATTATTTACTAATATTACTGACACTGATAATTATGTTTATTATCACGGTGGGAGGCCTTATTTTGGGTTCGTCGTTTGTACTGCCACAGAAGCCATACATGAAGGGAAAACAGCCAAAATAGGTAGGTTTAATAATGATTTCACTTGCCATGATGAGAAATAAAACGAAATATTTAAATAAATAAAATTAAAAATTATGTAATTTTTCTTATTATCTGCCCGAAAAAGTAAACTTTTATTTACCTGTTATCTTTAATATTATTATGCTATGTTATAACTATGACAAAAACAATAGAATTGAAGGTGTTTGGAATGACCTGTGATGACTGTGTAAGGCATGTAACCAGTGGATTGAAGGATGCAAGCGGAGTTCAGGACGTTACCGTTTCCCTGAAAGATGGCATGGCTATAGTAAGGGCGAATGATGAGATAAACCCTGAGGAACTTCCCCGGCTTGATGTTTTCAAGGGGAATTACAGCGCACAGCTAAGGAGTGTTAGGGATGACTGATTACGATCTGGCAATAATAGGCTGGGGAGCTGCTGGTTTTGCAGCTGCAATAAAGGCCAGTGAGCTAACTTCCGGACAGATGCATATAGCGCTTATTGGAAAAGGCCCTCTTGGTGGTACATGCGTAAATGTTGGCTGTGTACCCTCTAAATTAATGATAGAGGCGTCAAAAACATACCATGAGTCTAACCGTAAAAAATACGATGGGATAACCGGAAATGCTTCCCTGGATTTCGGCAAATTCATGGAATACCTGAATGCCTTTGTTGCCCAGGAAAGACAGGGTAAGTATGTTGATGTTATTGAGAATTATAAGAATGTTGAGTTAATGGAGGGAGAGGCAAGTTTTGTTAATGAGGATACTATAGAGGTAAATGGAACAAAAATAAAGGCAACAAATTTTATAATAGCTACAGGTTCCAAAACATTTGTTCCGGAAATATCCGGTCTGGATGATTATTACACAAGTGATAATATCTGGAATGCCAGAGAACTTCCTAAAAAGATAGCAATATTTGGTTCTGGTGAGGTTGCAATGGAGTTTGCATATGCCCTTTCCAACTTCGGTTCAGAGGTTCATGTATTCAACAGGCATAACAGGATTCTTAAAGGATTTGATGATGACATCACCAGCGAATTAATGAAGGCAATGAAGGAAAACGGCGTTTCATTCCATCTGGGCGTGAATTACCATGAGATAAAAACTGTAGATGGAAAGAAGGACATACTCACATGGACAGGAACGTTTACTGGCTTTGATGCCATTCTAATATCAACCGGGAGAATGCCCAATACTGCATCGTTGAATCTGCATGCTGCTGGCATATCAACGGAAAATGGAATTATCACAGATAAGCATCTTAGAACAACAAATAAAAAAGTATATGCAGCAGGAGACTGCGTGAGGCAATCATTACAGCTGGAAACTCTGGCAGGAAAAGAGGGGGTAATTGCCGCTGAGAATATCCTTGGAGGTGAAAAAACTATAAACCTCAATGAGGTGCCGTGGGTTGTATTTACAGAACCTAATGTAGCATCCGTGGGTAAAACTGAAAAGGAGTTAATCACGACTAAAAAGACCTTTACTGTAAGGATTATAAACATTAGCAATGTTGTCAAGGCAAATATACTTCATTCCAACAATGGAATTGCAAAGATAATCGCAGATCAGGACGGCAAAATTCTCGGGGTGCAGGTAATTGCTCCATATGCCGCTGAATTTATAACAGAGGCTGTCCAGCTTGTGAAGCACGGGCTTACATATGAAGACCTGATTGACACAGTACATGTTTTCCCAACAGTGGCTGAATCCATAAAAATTGCAGGGCAGGCATTCATTCGAGATGTTTCTAAAATGAGCTGCTGCATGGATTGATATCCATTAAAAAGCCTTAATGTATATCCTTTTCTATTTTTTAATCCTGTTATGATAATGATACGTGTCTGTTAAGTTAATCCCGGTTTCACGGGTTTATAAATTATTTTTAAAGATTCTTCTTTATTATGAAAATAATAGAATTATCCGTTCAGAAACTACGTACAGGAATATTGTTCAATACTGTTTAAGTATTTAGTTTCAGATCCTACATTTCTGGATAATCCCCCTTTGTGATTTAATAAATATTATATTCTAACTTTACTATACTGTAACCATATGAGTAAAATTGAAAGCATTCGTCACTATGCACATACTTTCGCAGCAGATAGGTATCGTTTTTCAATTTTAGTTGTATCAATTATATTTTCTATTCTGTTCACTGTATATTCATTTCTCCAGTTTTATCTTCTGGATATGTCTGCATGGGATATGGGTGTGTATACACAGGCACTTTACTCTGGCATACACGGGCATTTATTTTACAGTGCACTTCTCCCCGGCAGTTACCTTTCAGAACATTTTTCCCCTGTTTTATTTCTGCTGACCGTTCCATATTTCATTTATCCACATGCATATACATTACTTGTTATACAGGGATTTGCTATAGGTCTTTCTGCATATGTACTCTATAATCTTTCCCTTGCCATTCTTAATAAACTTAATACAGACAACAGCAAAAAGTATCCGGACAAAAGGGTCATATCTTTTATAATAGCACTTGCATTTCTATTATCGCCCCTGACAGAAAGCCCCATATTTTTTGATTTTCATTTGATGGTATTTTTACCGCTTTTCTTCTTCCTTGCACTGTACTTCTTTATAAAGAAAAATATAGTACTGAATATTCTATTCATTGGGTTCATAGTATCCATGCATTCAGCCTTTATTTTTATTGCACTCATGCTAATTATTTTCGAATTATTCCTCAACAATACATTATCACTTTATTCAATAAAAAAAAGAAGAGAATCCATAGCCTATCTGGCAGTTTCTATTATGATTCTTGGATCTTATTTCCTCCTTGCAGGAATTCTTAAATCAGATATTTCCGGCGCTTCTATTGGGGTACCCACAGTTCATGTGAGTGGATCCGCTGGTCCTGTATCACTTCTAATAGATATGTTTACCGATCCAGTCTTTGTTGGAAAGTTACTTGTAGCCAACTATTACCTGAAACTCATTATATTATTCTTTGGTTTTGGCGGTTCTGCCTTTCTTTTCCTGAGATACCCTAAATCTATTTTCTTATTTGTTCCATATATCCTTTATGCCATGTTCTCCATTTACCAGCCCTATTATACCATAGGTTATCAGTATACCATGATGTTTATTCCCATGATTGCTGTTAGTACTATCATGGGAATTTATGCTATGGCTGAAAAGTCAGATAAACATCCTGATTACAGGAAACAGATTAATGTCGCTTTAGCTGTCATAATTGTGATATCGGTGGCAGGCTTCTCCCTTGCCACGCCTGTAGTATCG
>JAKAYM010000008.1 GCA_021826795.1 Thermoplasmata archaeon | reverse complement strand
TTACCTCCTGTTGTTCAAAGAGGTATTTCTCCCTGTTATTTAATGATCAATTCATTGGTAACAGGGGGTTTATATTTACACATAATATTGTACACAACCACTAGATTTGCTAAATGCCACGTAAAATAAGAAGATAGAAAGAAATATGAGTTGATACCGTATGGAAAAGAAAGAACATTCTCGAGAAATAGATGTAAAAAAAATAAACGAAAATTCAATAGTGAAATCCATAGCTTTTTACGTTATTTCTCTCTTTCTTTCTCTCATAATAATAATGATTTCAGTTACCATAATGGTAACGATTGTTCTCCTTGGATATAGATTGCTTTCCTATGATTTTTACCTGATTTTGATTATTATGACAATCAATATCGTGATTCTGGTAATTTCCCTAAGGGACATTATACACATCTACCCAATGTTTATAGCGCACGATAGGGAAAAAATCATCCTGGTTCCAGGGCACGAATCCCAGAAAAACATGGAAAAACCTCCAGGGAAAGAGATACTTACAACGGAGTTTTTTTCTCAAACGGAACTTGATATTATTGATCTTCTCATGAAGCACAATAATGTAATGCTCCAGAGTGCGATTGTTGCTTCCTCAGAAATATCGAAAGCATCAGCTTCAAGAGCTATTGCTTCTCTGGAAAACAAAGGTGTTATATTAAAGCAAAGAAAAGGAGTAACAAATGAGATAATTCTCCCTGAAACCTATTTCAAATAGTTCCATGAAACATGTTTCAGGTAGGGCTTAAGAGCTATTTCCTGATATATATATTATGGAAAAGAAAGTATGGAATATGGTTTGGATACTGGTGGCTCTTGTTGCTGTTATGGCAACTGTCTCTGTAGTAATGGCAGTGCTTTTTGGCGGTCATTATTATAATGGTTCTTACGGACCATTTAATATGCCAGGTAATGGATATGCGCCTTATGGATTAGCTATAATGATACCTATAATGGCTGTATTGGCTATAATAACCATTATATTTGTTATAATATTCGTGCGTTTCTTATTTGCTAATATTGGGGGCACTTACATGGAAAGGCATAGCATGTGGTCAAATAATGCCGAAAATATAGCAAAAGAAAGGTTAGCAAAAGGAGAAATCACAGAGGAGCAGTATCAGAAGATAATTGAAACTCTGAGAAAGTAATGGTGAATAGTATACATAGCTTTCACTGCAAATAAATAATATTTATCGTTGGTGGGAATATAGTTAATTTTTAGGAAATTCCCATAATCACAATTTTGATAAAAATTGTCAACTTAATTGAAGTATTTTATTATTTGTTTTATTTTTCAAATTATTAAGAATTGCAAAAACATGTGTGCCGTAAATGTCCAATCAGCAATATTAAACTAAAAATTTTTTGTATAATTTGTAAATTTTTGTAACATTAATTCTACAATTTACTTGTAATATTATAAAATCTTAAATATAAATAACTATTGAACTTATATGTTTGAAAATGAACAGCTGAAGCGTAACTCTCTGGGAGGATTTCGATTAGTGTGGCAGGCAATGGGGACACTTTCAGTGGCTGCAGATGCTGCATATTTATTAACCGGAGTAGTAGAATATGCACTGGGTGCAACCCCGCTGGCCCTCGTTCTAGGTGTTTTTGCTTATCTATTCATAATGAATACCGGCTATCAATTTTCAAAACACGTCAATTCTGCGGGATCGTACTATACATTTGCCGGGAAAGGTTTGGGTGGCATAGCAGGTACATTTCAGGCATGGAACATGGCATTTTACGGGTTAATCGGTTATGGTAGTTTCGGATTCCTTGGACTCGCGGCATTCATTACCCTGATAGATCCAACATACAGGGGAATAATTTTCTGGCTGCCCGTTGCGTTTTTTGCGGCTTTAATATCGTTTATATTTACACACAGGGGAATGAAAATTTCCACAGATTACCAGATAGCAGGTGGAATAATTGAAGTAGCCGTGCTCCTGATAGGTTCTGCATTGATTATCATTAATGCCGGGAAGCTGAACACACTGGCAGTATTTGGAACAAAATACATATCTGGAATATCCCAGCTGCTTTTTGCCATGATTTATTCCATGATACTTTACTTTGGTACAACTGTGTCGATAACTGCCATGGGAGAGGAAGCTGTATCGCCGCAGAAGACTATTAAAAAAGCACTCATAGGTACGGTAATACTTTCAGGTATTACACTGATAATTGTCTCGTATGCATTTACCATTGGCTGGGGACCTGCAGCCATGTCATCGTTTGCAGGAAGACATGATCCAGGGGTTATATTATTCAGCAGGTTGAATCCAGTAATATATATACTCCTGATTCTGGTTACTATAAACAGTTTTATGGGTTACAACATTTCAGTTAGCAATGCGGATTCTCGAATATTTTACAGTTTTGCCCGGGACGGTATATTATTCCTGCCAGCTAGCATAGCAAAGATTCACAAAAAATATAAAACTCCGTCGAATGCCGCACTTACAATATTTGTAATGTCATTTGTTATAGCTGTAATTTTCGGCATACTGTTCGGTCCTGTTCAGGGCGGCCTGATAATGCTTTTAATCAATGCGTATGCCGCATATACAGAACACATAGTTGCCTCTATATCATTGCCTTTTATGATGAAACGTATCGGGAAATTAAAGATCATGGAACACATAATTATACCGGTAATCGGGATATTGATTCTTGTTATTATAATGGTAGGTACAGTAATATCCCCAGAAAAATATCCAGAGAACGTAGCAGTGTATATAGGCATTGCATGGATTCCAATTGCAGGAATTATGACATTTATAGAATATAAATTGCATCCTGATAAGGTAAGGAAAGCGGCCAAAATGTCCATTGAGGAGGAATCACTCGAGCCGAAATAATTTATGTCGAATCAGGGATTTTAGTCATACTTTTTTTCATATTGGAGTTTGATGTAAATAGAAGAAACAGTATTACCGGAAACAGTGCAAGGAACATGTACCTGAACCCGATGAGGTCCTCTATTATACCACCGGCAGTTGGTGTTATAATCCCTATTGCCATCATAATGGAAAAGAAATAACTGTTTGCCATATTTCTGTAAGACATGTCAAAAGTCCTGCTTATTGATACTATTGATAATGGATAGGTTACACCATGGGGTATTCCAAGAAGAAGATAGGCTAATATATATACAATATCATTGACGCTGAAAAACAGTAATATAATTCCGGTAAGGGTAATAATAATTGCAGTGGCAAGGTAATGCCACAGATTCTCCGGTGCCTTCCATGAAATGAAAAGCCGTGATGAAAACGAAACAATAAAAAATCCTGTAAACAGCAGGGCCACATCTGATAAATTCAACTTGAGTACACTCTTTGCATATATACCGCCGAAGGTTATCAGCAGTGCAAAAATAACGTTGTATGCCAGAATTGCATAAACTGCTACCCGGAATCCCGGTTCCCTGAACACCTTGATTTTTTTCTTTTTAACCTCTGACCTGCTATCCGGAAATCTTAAGAAAGGCGAAAGTACAGATGCTACTATTCCGAATGGAACAAAGAAGAGAAATATGTATCTCAATGGCTCGAATTTAAGTATATATGATTCAAAGGCCGGTCCAGCAATCAGGCTCACACTGAGTGCCAAGGTATATATGCCAAGAATCTTTTCCCTCGCCTTCTTATTCTCTATCATACCAGCAGATGTGATTATGTTGGGCATAATGGCTCCGAAGGCAAGTCCAGCAACGGCTATGAAGAACCATACCGTTACAAAATTTGAAAACTGCATGAAAGCAAGAACAACAGTAAAAGCAATATTTGCTCCAATAAAAAGAAAGCGTCTTGGTACTGTGTCCAACCTTGAATTGATGAGGCCAGTAGTTATGAATGTAGCCAGAGCCATCAGTGATTCGGTAAGTCCCACCTGTACCTGATCGAAATGAAGATCATATTTGGAAAACAGTGAAATAGTTGTCATCATCATATTGTTTGATGCCCTGACCATGAAAGTTATGAATATTATAATAACTATGGAGTAAGTCAAATATGTACTCCTAATAACTTTCAGTTTATCCATTTATATCATTATATTCTAATGTAAAATAAATACTTTCATAATTATAGTTCAATGAATGTGCCCGTTCCTGATTCCTATCTGTAGAATGCTTGCTGTTACAAGTGCGTAAATGTGTGCACTGAAGAATAAATAAAGGAACTTTTCATGGGACGATTGACCCGTCCACCCTTAATAATATCTTATAAATGGAATAACTACCCTTCGTGTTTTTACTATTCAAAATATAAATATATAAAAATAAATTATTGTGATATGGATATCGGCGTGATCCTTTCCCAGGATTTATAGAAATTCATGGCATCATTGTTGAAGAGAAGCTTTACGGTATTACCCTCACCGTACTTCTCCTCATATTTATCTCCTTTCACTTTAACAGTGAAATTGCCGATGTCCACGTAATACATAATTTCTGATCCGAGAAATTGAACAGATGTTATTTTGCCTTCTAGACTTCCGGAATCATCTATTTTGACATCTTCAGGTCTTATTTCACATATTTCGTAATCTAAATTTTTATTAAGGTTCAGAGTTTCTCTCGGTATTAAATTTACAGCACCGAGCAGCCTTGCACAGAATATATCGTTAGGTTTGTTATAAAGCTCTTTAGGAGTTGATTTCTGAACAAGTTTTCCGTGGTGCAATACTATAACCTCATCCCCGAGGGCCATGGCCTCAATAGGATCATGGGTAACATGTATTGCTGTAAGATTGAACTCTTTCTGTATTTTTTTGAGATAGTCACGTAAATCAATTCTGACCCTAGTATCTAAATTACTCAAAGGTTCATCCAGTAACAGTATCTTCGGCATTTTGATAATAGCCCTTGCCAGTGCAACCCTCTGCTGTTGTCCTCCACTGAGTTCTCCAGGATACTTCGGGGCCTGGTCAGATAGTTCCATGACACGGAGCAATTCATTTACCCTTTTTACTATTTCATTTCTGGGTATTTTCATAACAGATAACGGGGAAGCAATATTTTCATAGACAGTTAAATGAGGATAAAGAGCATAATTCTGAAATACAAGACCTATATCTCTCTTCCATGCAGGCGCATTTGTCATATCCTTTCCCAGTATTATTATCTGGCCAGAATCTGAAAATTCCAGGCCAGAAACGATTCTCAGCAGCGTTGTCTTTCCGGAACCACTGGGACCTAGCACCACATAATACTTCCCCTCCTCAAATTCCAGCTTATCCAGTTCCAGAGCAGTAAAATTTCCAAATTTTTTCTTTATATTACTCATAGATAATATCATTTTAATCCACCACCGCGCCATACTTTATCGATTTTTGAGCGCAGGAATACTGCAATAATTATTGCAGGGATGAGACTCAACACACTTGATGCAGCAAGTATACCGTATTGTGCAGCTTCATGCCCAAGGGAACCTCCAATAAATATTGTTAATGTTTGTGCCCCTGACGGATATAATACACTCATATTATAGGCAGAGTATGTGAATGCTAATGGAAATATAAGTGCACCCCAGGCAAAAATAAATGCATATAAAAACGCAACGAAAATGCCATCATAACTCAATGGAAGTATTACTTTCCTGAAAGATCTTAGTGTCGTCATTCCATCCATTTGCGCAGCCTCATCATAATATCTCGGAAAAGTTGAATAAAAGTTGTAAAGCATCCATATAATAATCGGCATTACCATCACAGGATAAATAATAATCAAACCAAGCCATGAATTTATGGAATGAATATAATTCAAAGCAGAATAATCCGGTATCATGAGTATTACAAGGGGTATGGAATAGATGAACAGCACAAGTCCAATAAATTTGATTCCACCGATTTTATACCTTGAGGATGCATAAGCTGCGGGTATGCCGATAACCAGGGCAAGAAATGATCCAGCAATTGATACCACTATGCTAGTAATATAATATGGCTCTCCATGAAACAGTGAATATGTATAATTTGCAAGTGTATCCTTTACCGGAATTATTTCAGGCGGAAGGGTAAAAAGTTCAGCTCTGGTCTTGAATGACTCGAGAATAAGCCAGGCAAATGGAACCATGAAGAATAGAAGATAAATTATCAGAAAAAAGACTACAAGATACACGGGCATTTCCCGGTTAGGCCATGGAATTGAATGCAACCGGGAAGATTTTTGCCTGTTCGACAGCGTTAACTTTACAAATATGAGCGCAACTATGGTAGAAACTACGGTCATTATGGTCATCAATACAGCAGAGAACCCAACCTGACCACCAAAGAATAACTGATACGAATAGTAGGATAGATCCAGATTTGCAAATGGGGGTGAGACTCCCAGTGATGCATATATAGGATCGAATGTAAAAGATCCATATATTAACATTAATATAAAGGCCGCAAGGATCTGATATTTAATATAAGGAATATCTATAGCCATTAATTTCTTCAATCCCTTGAGGTTATCCATGCTGGCGGCTTCTTCTATGTTTTTCGGTATTCCCTTTAATCCAGAATAAATTATCAAAGTGGCAAGTGGCAGGCTGGACCATATATCAATTAATACTATGCTCCATATTGTTGTGAATAAATCCTTATGGTAAATAAAATATGTAATTCCATACAGCGGATTCAACATCAAAATCCACATTGTTGCACCGGTTACCAGCGGAATGAACGCGGGCAATAAAATTATTGGAAGTAAAAAGTTTCTTTTCAACCTTTTGAGGAAATTTGCAAGTGGAATCGCCAGGGCTATATCAATGAACGGAACGATAAATGTGTAAATAATGCTATTATCAATAATTTGACCCAAATGTGGTGTATAAAACAATTCTTTATAATTTTTCAATCCAACAAATATATAATTCCCGGCAATGGTTTGGTGTTCAAATGTCAGGATAATATTCTCAAACATGGGGTATATTGCAAAAATCAAAAAATAAATCAGGGCCGGCAAAATAAAAAAAATTGCCCTTTTTTTCAAAGAGTAACTTATTGTTTTCACTTTCATAGGGTAATTCCCTGATCCTTAATATAATTTGACCATTCAGTTGCAGCTGTACTCAAAGCTGCAGATGCTGAAATGGTTTTTGGAGATTCTGTGAAATAATCATATATCTCATCGTTCAGATCGGGAGTCAATGTAGTGAATAACGGCTGCAGTTTATTATATATTGCCACACTTGTATCATTTATCTTTATTGATGAAGCAGTTTTTAGCATTTCTGGAACCCATGTGAAATTTTTATTTTTTTCAGCTATTTCCAATCCGGATTCGGTTGCCGGTAAGTACTGGTATTTATCAATTCCCACAGTATATTCAGCATTCGATGTTGCATATTTCAGGAATTTTATTGCAAGAGAGGTATTTGTATAAGGATTTACTCCCATGTATGTGGGTGAATATCCTGTGCTACCTTCTGGAAGTACACTTACATTATAATTTCCTGCAACCTTTGATATGCTGGAATTAGAATATGCTGAAAAGAAACTTGTCCAGGCAAGACCCATTGCAAATTCCCCGGAGCAGAATAATGATTCCTGTTCGCTGTATCCTATTGGTGTGGTTGACACTGATGGTCCGAATGACGTCAAATTTTTATACATTTTTAGAGCCTGAACACCGTAAGTATTGTTGAATGTCGGCTGGTATTTTCCATTTATATCACCCATATATGACCAGTAGCCAGTTCCGGAATTGGTCGGTATACCGGTTGTTGCAGTATGATTGTTTCCGTATGCATATAATAATCCCATGTATGCATCGATCATTGAATGATGTGCGGAATCAGGAAACATTAAGGAGTATTTCAGTGCATTGCCACTGGATAGGGATTTAAGCGAGGACATATCTGAATTTATATAGTTGGCCGCATCGTATACAGCTGTCCAGTTCTTATATGTATCCGGCATAATAGAGAAATGATATTCATTTTGAAAGCCGGACTGCAGGCTTTTATTATTGAATATTGATGTTTGGTAAACGAGTACGTAGCCCAGGACATTGTGTACCGGGATTCCGACGGTCTTTTCTATATGGCCGCTATTATCAAGTACATAGGAACCTGAATAGAGTTCTCCGGGTAGATAATTGGACGTATTAAAGCCCTCCGAACAGAGATTCATTAGATAGGGTGCCAGCGTCGGCTCCCCTGACGTATAATACATTATAAGTCCTGGCGAACTGGCCTTATTTTTTAATGCAGATAAGGAGGTTGAAACCATGTCGCTATAACTCACACTATCAAAAGTGATCTTAACATTGGGATTGGCTTTCTCAAAATTGGCAGCAACTGTAGTCAGATATTTATCAGTGTCACTTCCGCTATCTACTAAAACTACAAGAGTTGACACTTTTTGCGGCGGATGCAGGTATAGATAAACTCCAACTCCGGCTCCTGCCGCAATAATAACAACGACAATTATAACTGCCAATATCTTTTTTCCCTTTTTTTCGGGAGGTACATAATCAGGGGTATTTTGCATTTTTCTCAATTAGATAAAATAACTGTAGTTATAAAAGTTACTATATACTTTTGAGATTTTAAAAATAAATATATAATTTAAATAGATTGTGTAAAGAACATGTCCTTGTCTACCGGTTACTATTTATTATCCAGTGAATGATACTTAAATAAATAGTTTTCATAGTTATACCGGGTATCGTTATCTGTATTTCTGGAAAAATATTCAGAAGAAATAAGATATTTTATTTATTTAAATTCTTTTCTAGATTGTCAAAAAGTTCTATGGAAAGTATTTGATCCTCTATTCCGCCACAAATACTCTTTAGATGGTTTAACATAGTTTTATTGATCTTCGGCATGTATAATTCTCCCTTAGTCAGATATACGTTAAAAGTGGAAAGCTCAATCATTATAGAATCCATAAGCTTATGTCTTCCAGGTCCGGTTAAACTGGTATTCCTGTACAATGAGAGATACAGTTTTAGAGTAATCATATTCAATAGTATATAACCATCAAGTTCCAGTTTTCCAGGAAGCAGATTTCTGTCAGAACCAAGTCTGTATTTCGAACTGGAAATAGATGCGTACATGAATCGTCTGATATTAATTGCCTGGTAAATGAGATTCTGATGCAGGTTCATATTGGTAACAGCCACAATCAGGGGTGCAGAGATATCTGGTTTTATATATTCAAGTTCCCCATGATCACTATCATCTATGATATGGTAATGAAGTTTTCCGGTGTTTATTTCGGCACCGTAAATATACCTGTTAAGCAGGGAATTAAAATTTCGCTTTAGTGAAAAAGTATCGCTGAGATTGTAACTTCTCAGTATTTTCGGAATCTCATCCAGAGGGATTTCCATAATAAAATATTTTTTTTTCTTTAATAATAAGGATACGTTATTCGAAGTATAATGAGCAGATTCAAAAACAATTACCCCTTCATATTCTGTGGCATCATCCACAATATTAAGAAATCTTGAAAACATTAATTCGGAACCGATAAAATGTTCAACGTTAAGGATTCTCATTTCTACCGGGTCAAAAACTATGTCAAGTGTAATCAGTTCCCCACTGTACCTGTTTTTTCTATTTACGGCATATACAGGAATAATAAATTCAATATGCATAATAAGGATAGATGCATCATACTTTTCGAGGTTTTCAAATACCAGTTTGTGAAATCCGATATAACGGAGCATTGACGTTATATTTTTTGGCTCCAGTTTGAGTTTGGGCCAGTAATGGTAAAGTATAGTTCTCCTGTAATAACCCTTTATATATTCCATGGGAATCCTCCCTGATACCGTTATTATTGCCGATGTTATTATTTCGCGCCAGTATTTATCATAATTTTTGAATATTTTATTAATTAATTCCTGATTCATTGCAACCATAAGTGCAATATCCCCGTATTGATAGGCTCTGTCTGGCAGTGTAACCTTCCTTTCTATTTCATTTTTATCATTAACCCTGCCCAGATATTTGCTGATTTTTATTTCCTTCTTTTTTACACTGTCCCAGATATTAACAGTATTATAGGCATATCTATATCCCTTTATTTTTTTGATTTCAATACGCTCCCGAGCCATTTAAGTATATTTATAATATGTTTATAAATACTTATGTTTCAAAATAAATTTAACATTTCATTTAATTGAACCGACAATTTCATTTCCCGTCGTGGAGGGTAGGTCACTACATTACTGTATAAATTAAACAGGTTTTTATAAAATACACGTATCAGAAATAATGGAAGAATACGATGTTGTAACAATAGGCGCCGGGGGAGCATCGTATCCGGCCGCGTTCAGATTGAAGCGTTCAGGTTACAGTGTAGCCATGATAGATGAAAAAGGCGTGATGTCAGGCAACTGCCTCTCCGAAGGGTGTGTACCATCAAAGGCGATCATTGAGACCGTTCATAATTATAAACTCATAAGGGAATTTTCAGATTTTAAGATCGATTACAGTGATATAATTGAAAGAAAGGATCATGTACAGAAACTTCGTTATAGATTACACGGCAGAGAACTGGAAGAGGCCGGCCTCAAGATAGTTAAGGGCACTGCAAAAATTCTTGATAAACACTTACTTGAAGTTGATACCGGTAAAGATAAATTGAAACTTGGTTTCAAACATTTAATTATTGGTTCAGGCGCATATACATACAAACTTAAAATTCCTGGAGCCGAATACGCCATAACCAGTGCTGATTTATACAAAATTGACCCTCCTGTAAAAAGCATTCCAAAATCAATAGCAGTCATAGGCGGCGGATATATAGGTGTAGAAACAGCATCATTCATGTCAATTCTAGGATCTAGGGTTAAATTAATAGAAAGGTCAGATCGGCTCCTCACCGACATGGATCCTCAAATTGTGGACAGACTCACAGGCATGCTACCGGAAATGGATATAAATCTCAATAACGAGGTTAAATCCATAGAAAAATATGGAGATGGGTTTAAAACTATAATAGTGAATGAAAATGGAGAGAAAAGTGCCATAACATCAGAACTCGTGATGATGGCAACAGGGCGTGAACCATTGATCCCTGAGGGAACTGAAGAGTGTGGCATAGAAGTTACCAGAAAGGGAATTACTGTAAATTCATCCATGCAGACCAATATACCGCACATATACGCTACCGGGGATGTCAACGGTATAACACCACTGTTCCATGCAGCAAAGAGGCAGTCATTGGTAGCAGCAGCAAATATTATGGCAGGTGATACACAGGTAGAACGTTTTGACAGCGATTCGGTACCGTTTACCCTTTTCTCTATTCCTAATATGTCCTTTGTTGGAATCACCCCTCAGCTGGCAATGGAAAGAAATATTGAATACAGGGCAGTCTCATACCATATGATTGAAGACAGTATGGCAGAAATCCATAATGAAACATGCGGGGAGATAACAATGCTCTTTGACAGGAACCTCAACATAATAGGTGGTTATATAATCGGAAACGATGCCGGGAACCTTATCAATGAAATTGCACTTGGAATACATAAGGGATTGAACGCAAGAGATTTTGCAGAGATGCCACACCAGCACCCAATGACATTTGAGGGTCTTGATTCTGCAGCAAGAAAGCTTTTCTGAATTTATTTTGTGTTTTTACTATTTTTGCAATATTTGAATGGGCTTTTATAATCAGTACTATAATATCCAACGGATAAAATGGCCACAAAATTTCCGATAAATTTTTTGCCTTATTATATTCTAAGTTATTTGTCTAAAGAATAATTTATTAACAATATCTGAATACAAATAGATGAACGGTTATTATAAAGGAAATATAGAGGATATTCCTGCACAGGAGGTAAAGGTTGGAAATTCGAAGGACACATACATACAGTGGCTCATTACGGACAAGCAGGAAAAATCATATGCAATGAGAAGATTTATCATAAAGCCCGATGGATTTATACAGTTACATTATCACGATTATTTTGAAAGCCTTTACATAATTAAGGGAAAATGCGATGCCACAGTCAATGGAGAAAAGATGCAGCTTGAGGCTGGAGATTTTATCTTCATAGATTCCCGATTTAAACACGAACTTAGGAACCCATGGAAGAAAGACCTTGAATTCATATGTGTTATAAATTATACAGCAAATATGAGCATCACTCCGGTATACTCTGATTGATTTTTATATGCACATGTACTGAGGTATTATATAACGGTACCATTCCATGATAAAAAAATACATACTTTCTATAGATGCGGGAACCACAAATTCTAAGGCGGTTATATTCGACACTGAAGGAAACATGGTGTCAATGTACACAGTCAGGATGAAATCAATTTATCCCGGGGAAGGCTGGGTGGAGCAGGACCCATATCTTATTATTTCATCTTTAAAAACATCCATATCAAGGGCAATCGAGTATGCCGGAATATCCCCATCACAGATAGACTGTGCCGGAATTACAAATCAGCGTGAAACGGCTATTATATGGAACCGGAGTACTGGTATACCTGTATACAATGCAATTTTATGGCAGGACCGTAGAACTGAAACTATTATGAAAGCGCTTTCCGATTCGGAAGATGAAATAGCAAGAAAAACAGGGCTAAGACTTGATCCATATTTCAGTGCTGGAAAAATACAGTGGATCCTGGACAATGTTGATGATGTTAGGAAAGCAGCTGCGAGAGGTGAACTAATTTTTGGGACAGTTGATTCATGGATTCTTTACAATCTTGATAGCTCACATCCCTGCTCTACCGACTATACCAACGCATCCCGAACCATGCTTTTCGATATACGAAAGCTTGAATGGGAATCAAATTTGTTGTCCCTGTTCAACATTCCGGACACCATACTGCCTGATGTCTTTCCATCATTGAATGAATTTGGCAGCATTTCCATTTGCAAAAATGTAAAAATTCCTGTATATTCAACTATAGGAGATCAGCAATCGGCTCTATTCGGCCACTCTTCTACCTCAAATGGTATGGCTAAAATTACCTATGGAACAGGATCATTTACAATGCTCAATACCGGCGCTGATCTTCCACATTCCCGAACTTTGATCAATACTGTTGCCTTCGGCCTCCATGGCAGAAAAGTAAACTATGCACTGGAAGGTAGCGTTTTCAGTGCAGGCTTTTCAGTCGACTGGGTTAAGAATTTACTCAATGTAAAATCATTCTCTAAATTTGAGGCAATGGCAACGTCTGCTGAACCCGGATTCTCTTATATTGTTCCGGCTTTTACAGGTCTCGGATCACCCTACTGGGATCCGGATGCCAGAGCACTTATTATAGGATTGAATGGATCAACGGGTAGGAACGATTTAGCAAGAATGGCATATGAATCCGTTGCATTCCAGACTGAGGACGTTTTAAGGGAGATGAAAAAGTCATCCGCAATAAGAGAAGTCAGAGCAGACGGTGGTCTCTCTGTGAGCCAATTTTTAATGCAGTTTCAGTCTAATCTTTCTGGGATAAACATAATAAAAACACATTCCACCGAAATTACGGCTGCTGGAACTGCATATATAGCCGGGATTGCCGCTGGATTCTGGAACGTTGATGATTTACACCATATGGCACGTGCCGATCAGGAATATACCCCGGATAAAAGTAAATCAGATTTACAGCTACGATATACTGCATGGCTGGAGGCTGTAAAACGTTCCCTTAAATGGATCGATGATATTAGCAAATCATAGGCTAAAATTTATAACATTATAAAATTGTGCTGGAATGTAATATTAATCGATAGAGATACATTCAAATTAAAACTTTCTTGATTTCATATAGACAGTTGATTCAATTATGGACATCTCAGAGCATTCAGAAAATAAAATGCAACTGAATCTTTGGATGAAATTAGAATGATAAATCTGGAGAGTAAAATAATTATAATGCAGGAAAATTCCATGAATGATATTCTCGGATAACCCATAGATCTTTCCGCTCACAGGTTCAGGAATTATTCACAATTATAAGCATTAAAATAATTTCCTAATTGGATTCACAACATAGTCACCGTATAATAACATATTTTATATATAATAAGAAATTTTATCTATTATTGTTATGGGAAAAAATTTATGTATAATGATAATTTATACATTAATATGGCCAATGCATCAACGGCAGTAAAGAAATTATTTTTCATAATACTTGTCATATCACTTATGATTATTCCCATGTTTTCCATTGATAATAGTTTCTCAATGAGTACTGCTAATTCTAAAAATTTAATTGATGAACAGACTGGAGCCACATATTATAATACTTTAAACCCAGATAAAACCAACATTCCTTTAAAAAATGCTCGGTTACAGAAACCAATAAATTCAACAGCATTAAAATCTGTAAATCTGCCAGCTAGTTTTAACTCAGCTAGCATATCTTCCAGACATCCAGGGAAACGTTTATACAAAATAACTTTTATTGAACACGGCCTAGACACTGGAGTGCCCTGGGAGGTAGTCATTGTGCATCACAGATCAAAAACATTAAGGTCTGAATTTCCCTCATTTCCATATTATGCGCAATTAATGCATATAAACCCCTTTCAGGTAACCAATTCAAGCAATACAAATTCTATTTCTATTTTTCTTAGCAATGGAAATTATGAGTATCTTGCTGGTCCTCTTGGAACTAACTATAGATACAATACCTTTTCTGTGCATGGCAATTCAAAGAATATAACATTATCGTTTCCAAAATTTTATAGAATAACTTTTACAGTTAAGAATCTACCTTCTGGAATAGAATGGAATGTTATAGCCTTATCTTTTAAGGCATATGGTTTCTATTACTACAATATTTCTGCATCCAAAAGTATGATATCGTATTTACCCGATGGAACATATTCCTTAATGGCAGGTCCGAGCTCAACATATATAAACCAGACATCATTTAAAGTCAATGGAACAAATATTGCTTTAAGATTAAAGCTTCCGGTATTACATACCATAACTTTTCACGAAGTAAATCTACACAAAGGAATCAGGTGGTATATATTTACAGATACTGCAAATTGTACTGTTTCATATGAAAATTCTTCTTCTAATCATTCTATGACAGCGTATCTTCCCGATGGGCTCTATAATTATTCCAGGAACTATGCCTTCATCGCTAATCAAAGCAATGTTTCTGCAATTAGATCATTTGGAGTTATTCAATCCAGCACTATAACCCAAAAAACGCAACCTGCACGTAACCCGTCTTTTATAATAAAAGGTAATTCTGAAAATATTACCATAGAATTTCCGGTAACACATAAAATAGTATTCTCAGAAAGTAACATGCCACCAGGAAATTCCTGGTCTCTATCTTTATATAATAAAAATTATAGTGTATACGCCATCAATTATTCGTACCGGAAATCAATGACAGCATATCTTGTCAATGGTATATATAAATATACTACATTTAGTTCATCCCCTAATTATATATCCCTACCGCAGAAGGAGTTTGAAGTTTTAGGAAAATCAGAAAATATTTCCATAAAATTTCCGGAAACACATAAAGTAAAATTTACTGAAATTAATGTTCCATCCGGGATATCATGGAAAGTTAACCTCAATTATGTAAATAGTAACATAAAATACCATAACACAAGCCTTGCAACATCAATGACAGCATATTTGCCCAGTGGGAATTATACATATTGTGCCGGCTTCCACGGCATTTTATATATATGCAAACAATTGGCAATTGATAATGAATCCAGAAATATTACTTTAGATTTTCCCGTAACATATAAAATAATATTTACGGAAATTAATGCTCCTCCAGGGGTATCATGGAAGAACACTGTATATAATGACAACTACAGTATCAGGTTCTGTCATTCCTCGGAACTTACCTCTATGACAGCATATTTACCCAATGGAACATATAATTATTGCATATATTATTCTGAATATCATTCATATATTTCATCTCAGGGTAAATTTACAGTTGGTCACAGACCGAGAGAAATTTCCATGGGATTTCCTTTAATGTATAAAGTTACATTCAATGAAATCAATGTTCCTTCAAATGTATCATGGACTGTATTTATTAAAAATAATTTAAGGTTTTCATATTATAATTCCTCCAATCTTACTTCTATGATGGCGTATTTACCCAGCGGAAAATATCAGTATACCGGCTGTTTAGATTTAATTTCATATTTACATGGGCATTTCACAGTTAGAAATAAATCCAGTAACATTACTTTACAATTTCCCGTAACGTATAAAGTTACATTTATGGCAATCAATTTCAATTCAAGAGCTGGTGGTTTTTGGCATATTAAATTAAGGAATAATAACGGTAGTATCAACTATAGTAATTATAGCCATGGCAGGTCAATGATGGTATATCTTCAAAATGGAACATATGAGTATACGCCTTCATATAATACCGGTTTTACAACAATCTCATTTTCTGAGAGAGAATTTTCATTCCGGGGCAAATCACTATGCATCACTGTAAAGTTTCCGGTGACATATAATGTTACATTCAAAGGTACTAATGTTCCACCGGGAATGTCATGGAATATTAACTCCAGGGATACATATATAAATAGTTGTGTTTCCATTGGCGGTTCTTCATCAATTAAAATATATCTACCCAATGGCACTTATAATTATACTGGATCTTATACCTTATATGGTGACACAATTTCTGTACCGGTGAATTTTACAGTTGATGGCTCATCAATGAAGGATAATGTAATATTTCCGGCTATCCATAAGGTTACATTCATTGAAAACAATGTCACATCGGGGATAAACTGGGGAATTAAACTTTCCAGTAATGGTACCTGCATTAATTATTCTCACTCTACTTTATCACAATCTATGACAGTATATTTGCCCGATGGAAATTACACTTACCATGCATATTATTCCAATCACTCTACGTGTGTTTTCATGCCAGAACGGGTGTTTACAGTTCATAACACGTCGTTAAACTTTCTCCTAACATTTGGAACGACGTATAATGTTACATTTAAAGAAAAAGGCCTGCCATCTTGGGATTTCTGGTGTGTAACATTTCATGGAATAAAGAAAAAATCATACAATTCAACCATAATTTTCCCTGCTGTTAATGGCACATATTCATACACAGTAAAGAATTTATCTGGTTATACAGTATCGTCGTCTAATTTGGTAAGAGTAAACGGAAACAATGTAACTCAGGAAATAATATTTAAACACGATGTCAAAAAAACGCCCTTTGTGTTATCTAGAACAGAAATTTATGCGGCCGTAGGGATAATAATTGTTATTGTTCTAATTACTATCTCAATTATACTGATAATTAGAAAAAATAAATATAATTCAGAACTGTAATTTTCGATGTACTACTTGTGAGTAAATTTAGTTTATACTCATAAACTATTTTCGTTATTACAGGAACTTTTTGTAAACTTCTCAACACTTCTTTCAGTAGAAATACCTATATTACAGTTATTTCTACGGCAAATATTATATAAAATCCTAACATGGCCATAGATGGATAACCCGGAAGAAATTTTAAACAGATATATAGGATTTTCAAAGGATTATATGGATCTTTCTGTTGACCCATTATCGGATTTTTACCATTACTGCAATGGAAAATGGCTTGAACAGACTCCTATACCAGAGGACAAAGCAAGATATGGCGCATTTGATATGCTTTATGAAAAGAATATGTATCTACTCAGAAAAATACTTGAAGATTCTGAAAAACATCCGGAAAGCCGTGAAGAAAAAATGCTGGGGGATTTTTACAGGTCGGCAATGGATACCAAAGGACTGGAAGAATTGAAATTCGGACCTATAGAAGGGTTAATGAAAAAACTTGAAATTTCCACAAAGGACGAACTTGCTGAACTTATGGTCAATCTTTCTATAAATGGAGTCCAGATTCCCTATGATATGAGCAGTGCGGGGGACGCTAAAAATGCTGAAATTTATTCATTATATATTTCTCAGGGTGGTTTATCTTTACCGGACAGAGATTACTATTTAACTGACGAACTCAATCCCATACTGGATGCCTATGGTAAGCATATAGAAAACATGTTCGTTCTTTACGGATACACCAGGGATAAGGCACATGAATCTGCTAAAACAGTTGTCAGGATTGAGACAGAAATGGCAAAATTCAGCAGGAGTAAAACTGATTTGAGGGATGTTGAAAAGGCATATAACCCTGTGAAAATTGATGAACTTTACAGTAAATATCCTGAAATGGGATTCAGGGCATTCTTTGAAAGTTCTGGATTTCCAAGACCAGAATATGTAATACTTGACGCACCTGAATTTTTTGAAAAGACAGAAAAACTTTTACGATCTGAAAGTTTTGAAAGCATAGTCGAATATTTGAAATGGAAGGTGCTTACAGGATCAGCCCCCTTCCTCCACGATGATGCTGTAAAGGAAAACTTTAATTTCTTCAGAAAAAAACTCCTCGGACAGGAAAAAATTACACCAAGATGGAAGACAGTTGTAAGCGTAATAGATTCCTCTGTCGGGGACGCTCTGGGAAAGCTCTACGTGGACAAATATTTTGGAAGGGAGGCTGTAGAAAAGATAACGCTGCTTGTTAATGATATAAAGGCAACCTTCAGGGAAAGGCTTGAAAAGATATCATGGATGGGAGAAGAAACCAGGAAGAGGGCGCTCCTGAAATTTTCAAAATTCAATGCTAAAATTGGTTATACCGAGCATTTTAAGGATTACTCCTCAGTTGTGATTAAGCCCGATGATTATATGGGAAATGTAATAAGATCTGGATACTTTGAAATCAACAGGCAGATGCAGAGAGTGGGTAAACCTGTTGATAAAACCGAATGGTTTATGACCCCGCCAACCGTAAATGCATATTTCAATCCTCTTGGAAATGAAATAGTATTTCCCGCAGGGATTATGCAGCCACCCTTCTTTGATCCGGAAATGGATTATGCGGTGAACTATGGCGGCATAGGGGGCGTCATAGCCCATGAGATAACACATGGATACGATGATCAGGGAAGTCACTTCGATGAAAATGGCAATATGGTGAACTGGTGGAGCGAGGAGGATAAGAAAAGATTCGATGAAATGGCTAATAAGGTTGTAGCCCTTTACAGCTCACAGGAAATTCTTCCCGGCTTAAATCTCAACGGAAAATTAACGCTGGGCGAAAACATAGCGGATCTCGGTGCGGTGCTTATAGCATATGAAGCACTTGAAAAAAGGCTCAGGGCAGAGCCCGGAAAGAATAAAAAAATTGATGGGCTTACACCCCAGCAGAGGTTTTTTATCTCATGGGGTCAGGTATGGAGAACACAGATCAGGGACAATGAAGCCAGAAGGCTGGCGGCCATAGATCCGCACTCCCTCGGTTCTGTCAGGTCCCAGATTCCACCTTGGAATCACCCCGACTTCTGCAAAACCTTTAACCATGAGAAAATGAACAGGGAAAAAATTATAATGTGGTAAGTAAAATATTTCCAGATCAAACGGTTTGAATTTATGGTTCAATATAGTTAAACCATTTTTAATTTTTTTATTAAACTGATTATATCACCTATATTTGTAATTTCATAGTCCTTGCTCTTTGACTCCTTTTCTATGCCATGTGTTACAAGCACGGCAACCGATCCCAGTGTCTTTGCCGGAATTAGGTCATTGTCAATATCTCCGACCACAACAGTACTTTCCGGTGCCGTCCCCATTATTGCCATGGCCTTCCGGTATCCCTCAGGATCCGGTTTCCCGTTTTCCACATCATCCATTGTTATCAGGACATCAACCTGTATATTCAGCCTTTCGGCCATTGCCCTTCTAGATGAAGTAACTATGGCTATTTTAAAACCTAAATTTCTCAGCTCTTTGAAAGTATCCACAACATCAGGGAAAAATTTTACATCAGAAAACATTCCTGAAAAATACCTCTCTTCGGTCATTTCAATATTGGGATCACGGGCATTCATCTTCTTTATAAGCATTGATCCCGGGTACCCTATCATGAGCCTTATCACTTCGGGATCGCTGTCTATCCCATAGTCCCTGAAAGCCATCTGCCATGCCTTTATTCTGTATGGCATTGAATCCCATATTGTACCATCAAGGTCAAAAATTATTCCATTTTTACCGGATTTCATTCTCTAAAAGTTAAAGGGTTATAATTAAGTTTACTTAAAATAAACAATTTAATTTTCAGCAACAGTTGTTTTGGTGCTCTGAATTTCAACTGTTCTTCTCCCCAGTACCTCCCTGGACAGAATCACAATAAAAGCCGCTGCGATAAATGTTATTGCACCTATAATGAATGCGTATCTGAATGCAGTTGCGTCAGGAAATGAAAATATTACATTGCCTGTTGCGGTATGAACTATATCCACAACAGTATAAAGTGATAATACTGTACCGGCTATCGGTGCACCTATGCTGCTTCCTATGTACCTGAATGTACTGTTCATGGAAGTGGCAAGCCCCATATCACGTGCTTCGACTGAGAGTACTAGAAGATTGATTATGGAAGCATTCATTATTGCCATTCCACTTCCTATTATGGCCTCATCTGCAAGTGTTAATGCAAGGCCCGGTGAGGGTGATAACAGGAGGAATCCTGCTGCTGTTACAAAGGAGCCGGCTATGGCCAGCGGTTTTATTCCAGTTCTTGAAATCAGTTTGCCTGTTACTATGGAGAAAACTATCATTCCCGCTGCAAAGGCAACCATAGAGACTCCTGTTTCCAGAATACTGAAGCCGAACCCGTATGGTGCAGGCGTTTCAAACTTATAGGAAAGTGCCTGCATTGAGAGATACATTCCAAGCCCTGACACTGTGAGAGTTATATTGGCAATCAGCACATTTCTTTTTGAGAGTAGCTTCATATCAAATATTGCCTCTCCTCCCTTGCTGTAATAATGGCTCTCATAAATGAACATTGGAATGAGCAGTACTATCCCCACAGTAAGCATTGTGAGAAACAGTACTGAATGCCATCCCCACGAAGAACCCTCTGACATTGCCAGCACTATAAGAGCAAGTGGAATTCCCAGAGCTGCTGCCCCTACGTAATCTACCTTTACATCCGGTCTTCTATATTTTGATTCCCTGACCTTCCATATTGTAAGAATTGCTAGTGCGACTATGAACGGTATTGCCGTATGGTAGGTCATCCTCCAACCGTAATAATCTGATATTAGTGACCCCAGTGGCAGGCTAACCGCAAATCCAACTCCGAACATACCGCTTATAAGTGCCTGCGCTTTAGGTACCATATTTCTTGGAAACTCTTCCCTGACCATGGCCATCCCCAGTGGCATTATTGTTAAGCCGATTCCCTGGACGGCTCTGGACACAACCATGAATGTGAAATCAGGTGAAAATCCTGTCACAGACACCGCTCCAGCATATATGAGCATGACTATGGACATCATTCTCTTTTTGCCATACAGGTCGGCAAGTTTGCCTATTACAGGGCTCAGAGCCACACCTGTAAGAAGGTAGGTTGAAAGTACAAGGCTTACCTGGTCCACAGTGATATGAAATCCTTCTGCAATGGAAGGAAGGGATGGTGTCAACATTCCCTCTACGTACATTACTGCTACGATTATCATTGCAAATAATATCAGAACGAACCTGGCATATTTCTTATCTATCTGTTGTTCCTCCATTTTATTACCTTTTATTTCATAACTATACACTATATGTATAGCAATTTATATGCCATAATTATAGTTGAGTATTTAATAGTTATCATTCACAACAATTTACTCATAAACTATATAGTAAGCCAGTTAGAAGTCTAAAGAAATATAAATTCTTAAAATTTCAATATTTTAAATCTTTTTTTGTATCCGGTTGCATATTTGGAAGCTGTTATAATAGCAGCTTTCATGCTCACATAATCGGCCATATTTTTTCCGGCTATATCAAAGGCAGTTCCGTGGTCCACAGAAGTCCTCAGAAATGGAAGCCCTATGTTCATGCTTACTGTATTCTTAAAATCATATGTCTTTGCCGCTATATGCCCCTGATCATGGTAGAGGGATAAAACAACATCATATTTGCCATTGGACGCCTGATAAAATACTGAATCAGCTGGGACAGGTCCATAAACTTTCATTGTTTCTGTTGCCATTTCCACAGCAGGAACGATCTCATCTATTTCTTCATGCCCGAACATTCCCGATTCTCCGGCGTGGGGATTTAGGGCGGCAACGGCGATCTCCGGATCAGGAAAACCCAGAAGTTTCATACTACGATAGGTATCCACAATCGCACTGTAAATACCATCCTTTTTTACCAACTTCACCGCATCCGACAGTGATACATGCTTCGATAAAAAGGTAATTCTTAGTTTTTTTACCTCAAAAAGTGTTGTAATAAATTTAGAATTTGTAAGGGCTTTCAACATTGATGTATGATCTATATATTGTGAGCCGGCTTTTATAATAGCCTCCTTGTTTATTGGGGCGGTTGCAATGGCATCAATCCTTCCTGCAATGGCAAATTCCACGGCGCCCCGAATACTGTCATAGGCTACCTTGCCTGACTGTGCAGTTATCTTTCCCTGATATATTTTTTCTCCTGTACCTGTGTTTATAAAATCTATATTTTTGATGCCGTTCATTGTCAGTTTGCACTGGCTTAATGTATCATTGAAATTATCTCTGTCACCGAAGAGTGTAATCTTAAAATTTCTGTTCTTAAATGAATTGATCGATTTTGCAACAATTTCTGGTCCAATTCCTGCAGGGTCTCCTAGAGTAATTCCTATATTGAGCATGGATAGTAATTTTTATCATGTATAAATAATTAAAAGTTTCATTATTACAATTATAAATTGTACCGGGCATATCTTATTATTGTTTCATATATATCAATATTCCCGATACTTCCCCCTTTAATAATATAATTTTTCCCGTTAAACAACCCACCTCTGATAATTCCCGTGGAAATCAATGGCATTATCTGATTTCCACTTAAAAGGAACTCGAATTCTGACGACTCAAGTAATGAATATGCAGTTTCACCGCCACTTATAATAAAAACATCTGATTGGATTAAATTATGTAAGAATTTTCTGTTTGTGAGACAATTGAAATTACTTTCGCCAAGGTAATAAAGCTTCACATCATTATATAAATTTTCACAGCTTTTTATTTTATGATTTAGAGATGCTATCTGTTTTCCCGTAATTTCTGTTATGCTCCCAACTATTATGGATATCACTGAATCATCTCCAGATATATTGATATAAGTGGTCCAGGGTCTACCGGAATTAAATTGGTGGAGATGCAATATTTTGCAATACTTTTTAGATCATCGTAGGTTCTCGAATCAAAGATAAATGTTCTATTTCTCGCTACCTCCGGTACAGAGTAATTCAGATTATGCCTGCTCTCCCGGTAAATGGTGTGATTATTAAAAGTGTATCTCCCGTAATCGGGAACGGTATCAGTCAGGGCAATATCATTATATGTGGAAATGAACTCAATAAATTCCTTCGTGCTTCCACGTAAAAGTGTATCTATTCTGGTTAATATGCTGTATTCCCGAAATTTTTTCCTCACAATTTCCAGTTTTCCAATGATACCCGTAATATTTCTCGTTTCCAGATCAATTGATATTATTTTATATTCCTGTACGGGCGTATTTCCAATATTTTTAAAAGGGATCACCGGTATCCCTGAACCAAGCATTGAAGCCATTCCAGCAGCACCGCTCAAATCATCAGAAATAATTATATATCCCATAAAATTATGATCAGAACCGGTATAATAATATTTTTTATAAAAAAAGCCTAAATTGGTGAATATTTAATTGATATACATTTAACCTGGAAATATGGAAGCTCCATACGTTAGGTGGAGAGGTAACACTATTATATTATAAATGATTGTTAAATCACACTTCTAGACGTGACTTTATGCAGCAAAAATTCGAAAAAATAGCACCTAAATTTATATACACATTAATGGTAATCATTAATAATGAATACTGCAAAAGGCACACTTCCTGCTTTTAGATGGACATCGACTGATACATGGGCATTTATTTCCTTTTCCATGGGTATGTTTCTTGAATCATATATATTCGGGATGGCTTCAATAGCAACAACATGGGTGTCCATTCCCCCGGATTATACTGCTATACTGCTATCATGGTCTCCAATATGGCTCATTCTAGGAATTGCAGTTGCTGGACCTGTATCCGATAGAATAGGAAGAAAGGATGTGTTTTATATCACCATGGCAATGTATGGTTTCGGCGCTATAGGAATAACGCTGAGTTACTCATTTTATCTAATTTTGATATTTCTGGCTATCTTACTTTTTGCATCAGGTGGTGAAATGAACACTATTATGGCACTGTCTCAGGAGATTATGCCCAGACAGCATAGAAGTTCAACCATGCTTTTAGAACTTAATTTCATACCTCTTGGTGGGCTAGTATTGGCAGGAGTGGCATTCTCAACCGCATACAGTTCAGTATTATTTCAGAGACTTATGATTGCAGGAACCATTGTTATAGTACTTGTTGTTTTAATAGCGTCAAGGCGCTATCTTCCTGAAAGCTTTTTGTGGCTCGCCAGTAAGGGGAAATCTAAGCAGGCTAAGGACGATGCAATAAAATATTATGGGGAAGATAGATTTTCCGAGAGCATTGAAAAAGTTTCAAAGAAATCAGAAATGGAAAAACTTGATAAAACAAACCATTTCTGGCTTAAGTTCTTTGCAACACTGACCACCGCCTTTGCCGGTACAACAGGCTTTGGCCTCATAGCATATGAGCTTGGTCCTATTATATTTCCAAATTTAACCGATTTAATTCTCCTTGTGTCCAGTGTAGCGGCATTTGTGGTCGGTTTTATTGGACTTTTCGGGGAAAGAATAAGCAGAAAGTCGATGCTGCTATATGGAAATGTGGGTGCACTGATTCTCACCCTGATAACATACGAAACCATAGGGACCTGGTCTAAATACCTTACAATATTCTGGGTTCTGGTTATAGCACTGAATGCCTTTGTTCAGCTGGGATACCTTGCTGAGGATACACTGAAATCGGAGGTATGGGCAACAAAATCCAGAGGAACGCTAACAGCACTTGTGCGTTTCCTTGGAATCGGTCTTTATATACCCACAATATATATTACATACACATATACACTAAATCAATATATGTTATTCAACATATTTGTTTGGGTTATAGGTTCGGCTGGGGCAGTAACATGGTATATACTGGGAATGGAGACTGGCATGGGTATACCTGTGGAAAATGCCGATTGGTGATATATCAATTATAATTTATTTCGATAAAATCATTAACAAATATTAAATTATATTTCATGTATATAGAGAGTATGGTTATAAAAGTTGGAATCATAGGTGGTATGGGACCAAAGGCTACAAATCAGTTCCTGGACCGTCTAACCGACCTGACTGAGGCAGAAAAAGATCAGGATCACGTTAGATACATTCTTTATAATGATCCAGAAATACCCAATCGCATCGACGCATATTTTCATAACGGTGCAAGCCCGGTTAATGCCATCAATGCCGGTATTGATTTTATGGAAAAAAACGGCATAGAAACAGTAGGAATTCCATGTAATACAGTTCATATATGGTTTGATCAGTTCCATCGCAGGATAGATGTGCTTAATATGATTGATCTAACCGTGGCAGCAATTCTGGAATCAGGTTATGAAAAACCCGGAATCCTTGCTACGACTGCTACAATTGAATCCGGCCTGTATATCAGAGATCTCAGAAACGCAGCTATAGATACTGTTATACCTGAAAATGAGGATAATGTTATGAAGGCCGTACAGGAGGTAAAACTGGGAAATATTTTAAGGGGAAAATCATTTCTGTTACCTGTTATACGGGAACTTGAAAATGCCGGCGTTGACTCACTTATAATGGCATGCACTGAGATCCCAGTAATTCTTGATGCTAATGACACATCCTTGCCATTGATTGATTCTGATCGTTTACTTGCTGAAAGACTGATCACTGCTGATGGAAAAAAGGTTAAAAGTACAGGTAAAGCGGGAAAGCTTTTTTAAGTATCAGAAAATATTACATTATGTTAAAGGAATTTCCACAGAAAGGAATAGACACACAAAAAATACATGAACTACTCGATTCATATGGGAAAACTGATATTAAAAATAGCAGGGGCAGGCTTTTTACATATTTTTACGATCCAGGCATAAAGGAATTAGACAGTTTTCAGGATATATTCTTAAAATTTTCCAACAGGAATGGGATGGATTACCATGCCTTTCCCAGTACATTAAAGCTCGAGAATGACGTCGTTGCAATGATGGGTTCACTGCTTCACGGGACGGATAATGTTTCAGGAAGTTTTACCACAGGAGGCACGGAGAGTATCATTCTTGCCATGAAAGCCGCACGTGATACTTTTCTGGAGAACCATAAAGGCACCCCCGAGGTTGTTCTTCCGGTAACAGCACATCCCTCATTCAGCAAGGCGTGTGAATATCTCGGACTGAAAGAAATAAGGGTAAATGTTGATCCGTATTACCGTGCTGATATAGATGCCATGGAAAAAAAAATAAATGAAAATACTGCCATGATTGTAGGTTCGGCACCATCATTTCCATACGGAACTATTGACCCCATAAACAAACTGTCTGATCTTGCACTCCAGCATAATCTCTGGCTTCATGTGGATGCCTGCGTGGGTGGCATGATACTACCCTTTCTGAAGAGAAACGGAATAGATTTACCTGACTATGATTTCAAATTACCCGGCGTTATATCAATCTCAGTGGATTTGCATAAATACGGTTTCACTCCCAAGGGATCCTCTGTTATCATGTATAATAACAGTTCATACAGGCGCCATCAGATATATGTTAACGCACGCTGGCCCGGTTATCCAATGTCAAATGCTGGGATCCAGGCAACCAAATCGGCGGGTCCACTTGCAGGTACATGGGCGATACTCAATTATCTCGGTTACGATGGGTACGCAGATCTTGCAAAAAAGACTCTTAATGCATATCAGACTATTAGAAATGGAATAGAGGAAATAGGATACAGAATAACCGGAAAACCTGACGCAACAATATTTGCATTCCAGGATGATAATAACAGCATATTCCAGACCGGTGCTAAAATGATAGAACACGGGTGGTACCCACAGGTACAGCCGTCCAATAAGAATCTTGGATTTCCTTCAACAATTCATCTGAATATATGTCCAGTACATGTGGAGGTTGCAGATGAATTTCTTGAGGATTTGAAATCAATACACGAAAGTCTTACACCTGATAATGAATCCCGGGAAATGGCCATAAACCCAGAAGAAAAAACCGCAGATTACCTAGCAAATCTGGTGAGAAATAGCGCCGATAAAAAAACCTTATTTTTCCATATGTTATATCAGCTCACCCCGGAAAAGGGAGAACAAATATTCAGGAAAATCACTGATATGGATTTTCACCCATCTCAAAATTAATATTTATACAGGTCTGATGAAAGATATTTTAAACCTGAATCAGGCAGAACGGTTACCACGATGGAACCCCTCTTCATTGTCTCATCAAGTTGCATTGCAGCGGCTACATTCGCCCCACTGGAATAACCTGTAAATATGCCCTCTGTAGCAGCCATGTGCCTTGCAGCAAATATGGCCTCCTCATCTGAGACACTGAGATAGCCATCAACAAGGGATTCATCCCAGTACGGCGGTTTTATGGCATGCCCACCGCCCTGTATTTTGTGTCTGGTTGTTATAACTGGCTTCCCTGCCAGGAACTGTGCGGATTCGGGCTCAACAGGATAGCATTTAATATCATTCCTGAATTTTTTTAATGCACTGGATATTCCAACAAAGGTTCCCCCAGTACCAACATATGCCACAAAGGCATCTATGTTTCCGTCTGTCTGGCTGATAATTTCATTCCCGGTTGTATACTCATGTACCAGATAATTTACAGGATTTATGTACTGATTGGGCCGGTATGCATGTAGCTTTTCAGTAAGTTCCTCAGTTTTCCTTTCAACTGCTTCATTGTCCTTCCTGGATACAGTATTGGGTTCCTCGCCAGGCTGTTGCGGTACTATTACTACCTCAGCTCCCAATGCCTTTAACATCTGCGCCTTTTCAACTGTGTTCCCGGCAGACATCACTGCCAAAAACCTGTAGCCTTTTACGGCACATGCTATGGCCAGACCGGTACCTGTATTGCCGGAGGTCTTGGCTATTACATAATTTCCTCTCTTGATTATGCCCTTCCGCTCTGCATCCTCTATCATTCCTATTGCTATTCTATCCTTGATACTGAAACTGGGATTGTAATACTCCAGTTTCACATAAATTTCTATGTTTTTGCAGCTTGTC
>JAKAYM010000108.1 GCA_021826795.1 Thermoplasmata archaeon | reverse complement strand
ACGAAAGCTGTTGATTATAGAATGCCCCTGGAAGATGCCGCAAACATGATTGAGAATGTGTACACAGTTATGGATTATCCTGTGGGCATTGCCACCAACTTTAAAATCAATGGTAAGGATTATTTAATTCCAATGAGCCTAGAGGAACCTTCGGTTGTGGCTGCCTGCTCAAATGGAGCCAGATATGCTCTACCTGATGGATTCACTGCCTATTCAACAGAATCTTTCATGAGGGGCGAGATTGAATTATACAATGTTCCTGACCCTGATTATGCCATTATTCAAATATTACAGAACAAGGAAAAAATACTGGAAATGGCCAACACAAGATCAAGGACCCTGTCAGGTATGAATGCAGGCGCAAAATCTATTGAATTACACTATATTAATAATGAGCTAATTGTTAATCTCATTATAGATGTTGCAGATGCAATGGGAGCAAATATAATAAATACAATGCTGGAGTATGTTTCCGGTTATATTGAGGAGATTACAGGTGCAAAATCCAATTTAAGGATTATGAGCAACCTTACCACAGAAAGAATTACCTATGCTTATGCCAAATTTGATGGCAAAAAACTCGGCGCTGATACAGTGGATAGGATTATAATGGCAAATGAATTTGCAAAAAATGATATTTACAGGGCGACAACACATAATAAGGGGATAATGAACGGAATTGATGCTGTATTAATTGCCACAATGAATGATTTCAGAGCACAGGAAGCTAATGCACATGCCTATGCGTCTCTGAACGGTTATGGGCCCCTGACAGATTACAGAAAGGATTCTAATGGGAATTTAATTGGTTCAATCAAAATTCCAGTTGCCGTGGGTACTGTTGGAGGTGCAACCAGAACATCAAGAAAAGCTATGCTGGCAATGAAAATAATGGGAATTTCTGGTTCCAGAGAATTTTCAACCTTACTGGCCTCAGTGGGGTTAGCCCAGAATTTTGCTGCTCTCAGGGCATTAGCGGATGAGGGAATACAGAAAGGGCACATGAAACTCCATGCACGGAATATAGCAATTGCTGCCGGTGCATCCGGGAAAATGGTTGACGTAGTCGCAAATGAGATGATAATGAAAAAAACTATAAGCTATACAGCTGCCAGGGAAATTATTGAAAATGAGAAGAAGTGAATTTATATGGAAGAATATGAAGAAAACATAAAAAATGGGGACAATTTCGTGAAGAAAGAAAAGTATATGGATGCAATTCGGGAATATACCAAGGCATATGATGTTATAAAAGAGGATGATGCAAAGGCTGAAATATGCTATAAGCTTTCCCAGTGTTATTTCTCGCTGGATCATAAAAGTACGGAAAACCCGCTTAAATATGCAAATGAATCACTGGAACTCCATAAAAAACTGGATGATAGGGAATTGCAGGTCATGGATTTGCTAAACATTGGCTATATATATCTTGACAGCGGGAAAAAGGATGATGCTATAACTTACTTCGATCAGGCAATAACTGTTGCAGATGCCATGGAAGACCCGCAACTTTTTGCACTTGCCAATAATTCAAAGGCAGAAGCACTGTCCACTATAAAGTCTAAACAGAAAATCGCACTGGAAATCTACGATAAAGTAATGGAATTATCAGAAAAATCCGAGGACTGGGATAACTATTTCGAAGCCCTGTACGGTAAGATCAATATAATGAGGGATACTGATATTAACCAGGCCTTCGATCTAGGGAAAAATGCTTTGGATAGGATAGATGCCATAATGGATACAATTAAAACCAAAAAGGATAAAAAAGAATTTAAAACAAGCATGGGTTATCTGTATGATTCTGTTTCTGATATAGCCATGGAACTGGAAAATATAGATGAAGCCATGAAAATTGCCTCAAGATCACGTGAGTAAAATGGAACGAAAGTACTACCAGACTCAATATGGAAGAATATCTCTTCTTGACAGGGGTACGGGATACCCAGTGATTTTTCTACATGGATTGGGCGGAACAGGTAATACCTGGCTGAAAAGTGAGCCTTTTCTTGATTCCAGACTCAGACCCATTTTTGTGGATCTTCTTGGTCACGGTCATTCCGATAAGCCGGAGATAGATTATACCATAATACAGCAGGCAGAGGCAATAAAATCTATTATAGACGCCATGGGACTGAAAAATTTCTCTATTGTCGGAAACTCATATGGAGGTTGGATAGGATTGAAATTTGCATCGTCAATAGCACAGCCGGATATGCTTTTCCCGGTGGACAGTGCAGGTATATCTCCTACGCCGGCAGAGCAGGGACCGCAGGCTGTGGAAAGTCTTATTGATTCCATCCTCAAAGCAAGGAATTATAAAAACAGGGATGCGCTGAGGCGCATTATGAATAATAATGGAAAAAGGGAGGAAAAAATTACACAGGAAGATCTTGCAGCAATAAGCTGTCCTACGACTATTATATGGGGAACGGAGGATCATGTAATACCACTTAGTTACGGCGAGGCTTTAAAGGCCGGGATAAAAGGCAGCGAACTTATTATAATAGATGGTTCCGGGCATACCCCGCATATAGATAAACCAGAGGAATTTTCAGAGATTATCAACAAAAAATTACAGAATAAAGATTGAAATTATTCCAGATGAAGCTTATCTTTTAGACCTGATATAATTTCCTTATATTCATTATATCTCCCTATATCATCTTTTGATGGATCGGTAAAATTTCCAAATGGCAGCAGGAATTTTTCATTGTTGATTGTAAGCTCCGGGAATTTCTCATCATTAAAATTTGATATTTCTATATTTTTGATGTCCCCCAGACCTATCATTTCGTAATTCTGTACCGTCTTATTTTTTGATATCTCTTCAATTTTGCTCGATTCACTCTTATAATATTCTGCAGTTATTTTTTTTACCATATTTTTTATTCTGTTAAATAGATCTGCGGGCTCAACAGGATCAGTGGCACCTGGAACTATCAAGGAATCAGTATATTCCATATCCTTCTTCAACCTTAGTTCCTCTGCTATATATTTCCCTGAAAAAATCCTGTAAAGTTCAATATTATCCTCATTGATAACTATTCTGAATATGCCACCGGTTGATAGCGGAACCTTCCATGCATTTTCTATGCTTTTCATATAAGCATATGCATTAGTTATTATTAAAATATTTCCGGAATGATTATATCACTCTATTTTTGCCTTGGCTATCTGGCTGAATTTGGTAATTTTTCCCTCTGTATCTATGCTGAGGTAAACGGTATAATGAAATCCCGCAAAATCAAACTCAGTGGATACATCGTATCTATCGCTATTGTTTACTATGCTATTTACTGTAAAATTTTCAACTGCATCAGAATACATATCCTTAATATTTTTCTCTGTTATGGTTTTGACATCTTTCATACTTTCGATATCCATAAAAGGTTATTATCATTCTATTATTAATTATTTCTTAATGATTCTTTCCAGCTGTTATTTGACTACATACATATGAAAGCTTCTAAAATCTCTAGTACAAACAAATAGTTATATATAGAAAAAAATAATTATAACCGGATTAAAATGAAATTCTTTCTTGATAGCTGCAATGTTGATGAAATAAAGGAAATTTCAGATTATGGATTTATAGACGGCGTCACAACCGATCCAACCTCAATTGCTCATGAAGTAGCCAAGGGCAACACGACAGAACAGGTAATAACCAGTATTATTAAACTTGTTAATGGAGAAGTACACATTCAGGTAGTTACACAGGATTTTGATACTATAATGTCGCAGGCTCTGAAAATCCATTCTCTTGGAATGAATGTAATAGTAAAAATACCGGCAACCCTTGTGGGATTAAAAGCCATATTAAAATTGAACGATAAGAAAATAAAATGCTCAGCCTCTTCGGTTTATAATTCTGTTCAAGCTATTATGGCAGCACAGAACTATGCTGAATACGTTTCCATAAGGACAGGGATCATAGACGAAAATGGTAAGGATGGCATGGAGTTAGCATACAGCGTAAATGAAACTTTGAAAAATAATAAATTTGATTCAAAGGTTCTCATTACAAATATTTCCAATCCGGAACACATAGTAAGGGCAGGTATAATGGGCGTTGGAGCTATTTCTGTACCCTATAATTTAATAAAAACACTGGGAAGCCATATTAATACAGTAGATGATATAACAAGGTATATGGAAGACTGGAATAAAATCCCTGAAAGCAGCAGAACATTTTTTAATAAATAAATTCTGATAATATAATATTTGATTATTTATTGGCATTCAATAGCCCTCATCCAGCTTAACTTTTGCATTATCGAGTTTTGCATATCAGCAATAATATTATTAATTTTATAAAGAGCTTGTTTGCAAATACTGCCACATCATATTTTTATATACTGATGGTATGCATTAATGATAAATATGGTAAACGAAGGAGAAATAGCGCCGGATTTTGAGGCATTGGATACAGGATTGAAAAGCAGAAAATTATCCGATTATAGGGGTAATGTTACAGTACTTGCATTCTTTCCTGGAGCATTTACATCAGTTTGTACAAAGGAGATGTGTACTTTCAGGGATTCCATGGCAAACTTTAACAAACTGAAGGCAAAAGTAATTGGAATAAGTGTTGATGCACCCTTCTCGCTCAAGGAATTTGCAACGAAAAATAACCTGCAATTCGATCTGTTAAGCGATGGCAACAGGGAAATATCAGAGAAATATGGTGTTTTATACAAAAACTTCCTCAACATAAACAAATTAACAGCTTCAAAGAGATCGGTATTTATTCTTGACAAGAATGGAAAAATTATATATAAATGGGTCAGCGAGGATGCAGGCAAGGAACCCGATTATAAAAATATAGAAGAAATAATATCTAAATCTAACTAAATTAACCTAAATTATATTTATTAAGATTTTTTGCATATCTTGTACAGAAACTGTTATAATTTTCCTTATATTTTTTCCACAGCGCCATATAGTCATCTGATACTGTACCGACAACCCTGGCAGGCACACCCACAGCAATGGATTTTTCTGGAATTATACTATTATTTTTAACAACCGCTCCCTCGCCTATAGCAGCCCATTCACCGATAGTTGCAAAATCCGAAACCGTTGAATTCATTCCAATTACGGCAAAGTCACCTATTTTTCCGGTATGTATCACGGATAAATGTCCGATGGTAACATGCTCACCTATTACTGTTTCTTCTCCAGGCCTAGCATGAATCACGCAATTATCTTCAATTGCTGAATATGAACCAACATTTATGGTTCCGTAATCACCACGTAGAACCGCCCCTGGACCAATCCATACATTATCTCCGATATGGACATTGCCGATAATAGTGGCGTTTTCAAAAATATAGGCATTTTTACCTATTACAGGGGATTTCCCCTCAAATTCATATATCATAGATGTCGAATTATTACACTCATATAAATATGTCTATGAACCGGAATCTTTACCTGCCTGATCGTCATTGAATTTGAAATAACGGATAAGTCTCCCTTTATCATCATAAATATCCCTGTACTGTACCTTACCTGCCCAGATTAATGAGGTAAGTTCCATATGGATCATCCATTCTTCATGTTGATTCCCGAGATGTTCCTTCAGTTCCTTCAATGTATATGCGTTCTCCCTGTTTTTTTCCAGAAATTCTAAAATATACTTTTTAATATCTACATTTTCAGATGAATTGAAAGTTTTTGAATCTACAGGCATATTATTCCACCTGTTCTTCTTCAAGTGCTTTCTTATAGCTAGCAACAAGCTTGGTAATATATTTTTGCGCTGCACTTTTCATCATCCTTGCACCCATGCTGGCAGCAGTTCCCACAATGTTCATTTCAGCCTTCCACTGAACTTTTGTCTGATCATTTTCCCCCGTAAACTGGAAATTAAGGGTAAAATCTACAGACGCGCCTGAACCGTTGCCTCTGCCCTTTAACGTAATCATTTTGTTAGCCTCACTTTCGGTTACATCAAGAACTAAATCAAATTTACCTTTTATAAATGATACTCCTGCCTTAGCTGTCAGTTTCATTTCAGTGTCGCTTATTTTTTCGTGGCTTATAAGATCGGGCACCAGTTTTACCAGCTCTTCCAGGTCAGCTACCTGATTATATGATTTTTCCGGCGTGGTCTTTACCTCAAAGGAATCTTCAAAGGTTAACATAAATTTAGATTAATACATTGTAAATAAATGTTTATATAGAAATAAAAATTGAGGTGTTTTTAGTGGCATTTGGATAGTTAATTCTATAAAATTGAAACACTACACCATTAAGTGATTCAATTATTCTGGAACCGGTGCTGATTCGTATGTCCCCAGTACCCTGAACTGGGTAGTCATTTTACGGATCAGTGAAATTGCATGATCAGATTGCTCATTCCTTTCT
>JAKAYM010000107.1 GCA_021826795.1 Thermoplasmata archaeon | reverse complement strand
AAGTTGTAATCTCTGAGTACACTCCTGAAACATTGAAGGCTCTGCTTGAGAATTTCTTCCCGGTGTGCAATAAACAATAACCTACTCTTACCGGGATTAGATCTTGCGAACCTAGCATAATCAAATGCCGATATTACTGTTTTTCCTGTTCCGGTTGCCGAGACAACGAGGTTTCTGTAATTTCCCCTCAACTTTCTGTCTGCATCCAGTTCATCGAGTATTTTTGACTGATAATCGTAAGGCTTAATGTCAAAAATATAACCAGGTTCCTGGTTCTTTTTGATTTCCTTATTCAACGCTTTATTCAGCTCATCTGCTTGCTCTTCATTATATTCAGTAAAATTGTCAGAATGCCAGTATGTATTGAATGTTTCCTGAATTTTTGCAAGCATTTCAGGCATATCCTTTCCTGCAACCTTGACATTCCATTCCAGGCCGCCGGAGATTGCAGCGTTTGATAGGTTGGAGGAACCAACATAGGAAGTGGAAAATCCAGTTTTTCTGTGGAAAATATATGTTTTTGCGTGGAGTCTCGTATTTTTTGTATCATATGATATTTTTATTTCTGTATTATCCAATCTGCTCAATTCTTCTATAGATTTTATATCAGTTGCCCCCATGTATGTTGTTGTGATAACCCTGAGTTTACCGCCTCTTTCAGTGAATGATTTCAATTCGTTTAAGATTAACCGGAGCCCACTCCATTTTATAAATGAAACCAGCATGTCTATGGAATCTGATGTTAATATCTCCAATTTAAGTTCGGAATAAAGCCTCGGCTCTGAAATTGATCCGGTAAACAATGAACTGTATGCTATGGATGTGACGGGTCTCGTCACTGTATTTTTAGGATTTTTGCTTATGTAAGAATTATCATCAACCGATACAAGCATTTCCGGAGGGTCTATAATTTCATTGCACCTGCTTGTTTCAGAATATAGATTTATTTTCTCAATCAATTCGTTAACAAATTTTATCCTGGATGAGAGATTTATATTATTATCCTTCATATATTCCAGTGCACTTTGAAGTCTCTCTGCTACATAGATAGAAAGAAGCCGGGAGGAACCATCAGATTCAACTTTATCGGTTGAAATCTTTTCATTTCTACTGCTTTCAATCTCCCCTTTCAGCCATAAATTTACGAGTTCCTCATATATTCCTTTTTCAAGCATTGTATTGTCGTATAAGCTATTTATTTAAAAAGCTTATTCAACTATTTTATTTTTAATATATTTTAAAAACTAGTATCAATGATTTGTTAAATACATTTATCCCATGCGATCCTCCCTGTATAAAAATTCATGTTTTATACATATGGCGTAAAGTTATCCTGCATTATCTATTATTTCTCTTTATTCCTCTCAGCGTCCTTCAGGAATTTTCCTATCAATTCCAGATATTTTTCATAAAAATTTCTTCCCTTATCTGTCAGTTCTGCGTATACCCTTGGTGATTTAAAGAACGATACTTTTTCAGTTTTAATAAAACCGCCTTCCTCGAGTTTTAAAATATGATTTTCAATACTTCCTTTTCCACAGCCGGTTACCTTCATTAAATCTGAAAGTTTCATTCTTCTGCCTATTGCCAGGGACATGACTATAATCAGCCTGGAAGAGGATGTCAATGGTGTATTGCTCATTTCCACAGATATCTGGCGGAGTAGATTCCTGAGCTCATCCTGAGTTTCACTCTCCATTGCTGACCACCAGATAGTCGGGGGCACTGTACAGCATGCTGATACCTGCTATAAGCCAGATTAATACTATTACTGAGAATGATATATAATAAAATATGGAACTATAAAATGCTGACAGTATATAAGTGAAGTCAACAATCAATGGAACTATAATTATAAACAGAAAGGATATGACAACAGCATAAACGATTCCGGGGATTTCAGACAATGAGGATTTAACTGATTTTATAATGATAAAATCTATAATAATATAAATTGTAGATTGAACAATCATTTCAATAATAGCACCATAGTTATATGGTATATATGAGGATAGTAAATCTGCTATAATAAGTAGAGATATGAGAAACAGTGTTACTTTTCTCCAGATGCTACGTTTTGGCACTATGTTTTTATTTACCTTCAGTCTGAGAAACCTGAGGGTTTCCCCGTATATGTGAAACCAGTATAACAGGGTAATAATCAGCAATGAGGAATCAATGAAAAACGAGGTTATACGTGCATAATCCGGAAGAATAACATAGGAGAGCAGGACAGTGGAATATGCTGTTAAAAATATTACACCTGAGAACAATACAAAAAATAAACCCCAAGACCTGCTTATCATATATTTTTCGAAGCTTATGATTCTATTCTTTGTTGCGTTAATATTTTTTAATATAATGTCATTGCTGTTTTCATCTGCCACAGTATCACCATTAACATGTCTTATAATTCTTTTCTACTTTACTGATATTCAGTACCCGTAAATCATTATAATGTATCTACTTATAAATATTAACACAGGTTCAAAGCTTGAACCCAGCGGTGATTTCATAGGTTCTCAGGGTATAACCATATATGGAAATCAAAACTATTAATCTTACAAAAGTGATGGGAAGTAATTTCTCGTTGCAACCACTGAATCTGGATATAAAGGGTCCGGGATTGATCGGGTATCTTGGCCCCAATGGGGCAGGAAAAACTACGACTTTAAAATTGTTCACAAATTTACTTTTTCCATCGGGTGGGGAGATATTTATTGATGGAGTAAACGTGCATGCAGACCCTGTAAGTGCTATGAAAAATGTTTCAGCCCTCATAGAAGATCCGGAACCGTATAATTACTATTCAGTCAAAGAATTTCTGAATTTTGTTGGATTAATAAAAGGATTGAATAAATCAGATATAGGGGAACAGATAAACAAATTTACAGCAATGTTTCATATTGATAATATTAATCTGCGTATCAAAAAACTTTCCAAAGGAAATAAAAGAAAGGTTATGATCTGTGCAGTTCTCATGGGAAATAGCGATATTATTCTTCTTGATGAGCCATCTGATGGGCTCGATCCCATTGAATCAAAGGTATTCAGAGATATACTAAATGAACTGAAAAAAACTAAACTTATTTTGATGAGTTCCCACCTGATGTACGAGGTGAGTGAAACCTGTGACAGGATTATACTTTTAAACCGCGGGAAGGTAATAGCCAATGATACAACCTCCGAAATCATTAAAATGATGGGAGGGGCAAGAATCGGGCCCAATGAACTGGAAAATGCGTTTTTTAAATATATGAGTGGTGATTTATAATGAGTGAAACATTCAGGCATGTAAAGACCTTCTATAAAGACTACATGCATTTTGCCTCCAGGTCAAGAATTATGCTTGAAATGGTTGTTGTAGATGCGGCCATCCTGGCCTTTATAGCCTATAAGATATCCCAGATAAATCAGATAAAGACCATCTGGACCGGTAGTACCGCATTCTCTGCTACATTGGCCGGTTTTTCATATTTCATTATTTGCTGGACAGTTACATTTGTTGGAAGTTTCGCAATTTCAAGTGATTTTACTACAAATACAGCAAAATATATCCTTTCATTGCCGGTGAAAAGGAGTAGTATATTCATAGGTAGATACCTAGCTGCCACAACATTAGCATCCCTGGCTACCATAGCATTCTTTGCCTTTATTGCAGGGGAATCGTATTATTATTTTGGAACTGTTCCCGTTACACTGGTCAGGGGATATCTTGCCTCACTACTAATAATCCTGAGTATCATGTCAATTGTATTTCTATTAAGCAGTATTATAAAAACAGACAGGTTTGTTCTTATGAGTTCTATGTTTCTATTTTTCCTGGCCATGCCTGTTATTGATGGAGTTTTCCAGCTCAATTCAATAAACGTTAACAGCCTTGTATATGTCGATGCAAACGTTGTTGCTAACACCATTGGCTACACACCATATTTCTCCTATGCCACGTTTATTCAAATAGTTCCACAGAATTATAATCTTTTAAATGTTAACTACGCCGTTATTTCAATGATGTTCTATATTGCTTTATTATTCGTACTCAGCCTTTTTATGTACAACCGGAAACAGTTGCAATAAAAATTATTACAAATTCATAAAGACATTTTAAATTTTATTTAACGATTCTTTTAATTTATACGATTCCGTAATAAAGTCTTCATAATTACGATTAATATCCGGATTAACTTCCTCAACAAGCCAGTAATTGAATGACCTGTGAAGAATATCTGGGTTATCTCTTTGAATGGATATATTCTTGATTTTTTGCAATATTTTTATATTTCTGTCAATTATTGTATTAATTTCCTTTTTATCAGATGCCCTGGCACAATGGAAGCGTATCCATCGTTTTATATTTTCAGTTAAACGTCTAACGTCTTCGGATTCAGAATTACAATTCTGTGCAACAGATATGAGAAATCTTACATCGGATGGAAATGATATAAAAATAATGTTTTCATACCTCAAAAACAATTTAAGTGAAAACATAGCGGTTCTCTTATTTCCATCTAAAAACGGGTGAAATCGAATTATGTGCTCGAATAGAATTGCCGCTTTTTCATATACATCGGGATGCAAATCTTTTCCATTGAAACTCTGATTCATTGACTCTATTATTCCATTCAATGTGTTACGGTTATAATGTATTTTTATGCCAGTAGATTCCGCTATTAACTCATGGGAAAAAATAAGGTCAGTACAGTTAAAATTCATAAAAATCTCTATTACAATTTTGCAAGTCTTTTCATTACACGTCTAAAAACAGGGTCGCTGTGGATTTCGCATTCGTAAATTTTTCTTATCTCAGCTTTTCTATCTACATCCATCATTAAGTATTATCACCATTATTACTATTTATAATTATCACAGAATATTACTTATATCTTTGCCTGGAAATGGTAAAATTTCAAAGTTTGCATATCCTTAAAATTGACTGTTAAATGGTTCTCACCACCGATTAAAATAACATTTTATATTAATGGCAAACTATCTTTAACTGCAGAATAATTAGCTACTAGCCTGCTGTCAAGCAAAAGAAATCTAGATTCCGGCATCCTGATATTGTATATTAATGGGTCTTTGATAAATTCCGTATTCACGGTAACAGGTATCCACGCTGCCTTGAGCATTCCAAGATAAGAAAATATCCATTTAGCAGAATTCATTGCATATATAGCTATTCTATCTCGACTCTTTGAACCTATGCTGAGAAGCCCTGACCCAATTGTTGTAATTATGTTGTCAGTTTCTCAATAAGAATAGGTTCGTTCCTTAAATATGATCCATGGCATGTCCTGATTTACTTCTGCTTTTTTTCAATTAATTTTGCAATAGATGGATACAACTCCAAGGCTTTGCTGTATATATTTTCTTTATTGAAATCATCTTTCTTTTTTGGGTCTGAGGGAAATATAAAAAAATATTCCTAGGTTAACAATAAAATTTTTTATATGACCATAAATATTTTTTAATAGGATAAAAATCCTCTGATCAGTTCAGTTATATATTCTTCTATGGATTGATCATTTTCATCCCACCAGATCAGGTAGCATAATAATGAGCCGAAGAACGATCTTTTCTTTGCAAGGGATAGTTTCATATCTGCCATCTTTTCTACACGATTAAATATATTATCAAAACTAGTGAAACACAGGTCCCGTAATTTATCCTTGAGTGCTGGATACTTATTCTTGTTGCTGATAGTATAAAGAAACAGATTTCTTATATCCGGGCTTCTGTAATAATCAAGGAATTTTATGCCAAGATCATGGAGTATGCCATTGCCGTCAAGATAGGCTGTATCGTCTATGTAATTCATTACCTCAATAGGTACTGATTTAAGTGCAGATGCTATGATAAGGTTCTCCTTATTTTCATAATAGAAGAAAATGAGCCCCTTGCTGACATTGGCCTCCAGTGCAATTTCATCCATGGTAGCCGGATCATAGCCCTTAATGGAGAAAATCTTTATTGCTGCATTCAGAATTTTTTCCTTTTTCTCTAGTTTCATAATGTATTATTATGAATTGATATATTAATTATTTGACTATACAGTCAGAATATTTATATAATAATTGACTATATGGTCAATACAGGATGATGATAAATGAAAAATAAGTTACTATATGCATTCGGATCAGAATGGTTTGGCATGGCAATAGCCACACTTGCAGTCGCCCAGGTATTTTTCCTGGTATCCAGATACCTGGCTAATCTTACATTGAAATATGTAGGAGAGGCTTTCTTCGGATTGGGAATAATTATTTTTGTTGTTATATTTATTTTATGGTCGATCCGTGGACTTACCATACATGATGGAAAATGGAGCCACTGGAACAGCCTTACCAGATTAAGCTTTATTGCATTAATACCCATAATTTCCT
>JAKAYM010000106.1 GCA_021826795.1 Thermoplasmata archaeon | reverse complement strand
CCAGTTTCCTTGACACGTTGTAAGCGGTAGACGAGGGGACAATATACATTTTTATATCTATACTTTATTATTAACTTTTAAAAAAGGTTTTTGTTTATTTAAAATTTAATATTGTAATCGGGTTTTTATTTATATTCTATCAAAAGTCTTCCCAGTACTTTCCTATCCAGCATATTCTTATATCCATCATTTATAGATTCCAGATTTATTTTTGCCCCTATTTCCGGATGTATTTTCGATTTTAAAAAATCAAGTGCTATTTTCAGATCGTCCCTTGTTGAGCTTATGCTTCCTTTTATAGTGTTTCCCTTGAGTATGATTAAACCAAGGGGAAGCTCCACGGGTTCTGGTTTTAAATTGCCTATTACTACCATTCTGCCACCTGTTTTTAGACTCCTCAGGCTTTTTGAAAATGTTGCTATGCCAACATCCTCCAGGACAATATCAGCACCGCCACCTGTGATTTCCTTTACCTCTTTGCTGTAATCTTTTTCCGGACTGACTATGTGTTCTGCACCGAGTCTGTACAGTTCTTCCTCCTTCCATTTTGATCCGGATTCGGCAATAGGGTGACCCCCGAGGGCTTTTACCATTTGAACCGCATGCACACCGACACCACCTCCCGCACCGGTAATTAGTACATAATCATCTTTCTTTATTTTCCCCATTTTCCCTATGGCGTGGTACAGCATCCCGATGACACAGGCGGCTATTGGAATCGCTTCCTCTGGGACTTCAGATGGAACCTTTACTAGAGATCGCTCACTGACATTTACATAACGTGAATAACCACCATTTATTTTCTCACCGTATGCAATTTTTTCGGTGCACAGGTTTTCATTCCCGGAAAGGCAGTATTTGCATTTACCGCATGGGATATATATCAGGCTTGAAACCCGGTCGCCCATATGGAAATTCTGGACGTTTTTGCCCGTTTTAATAATTTTCCCGCCGATCTCATGCCCGGGTATTATAGGTAAGGAAACCCTCGGAAAAAATCCCTGCTGTGTAAGTATATCACGAAAACACACGCCTGTATAGGTCTGGTCCACTGTAACCTGATCGTCTTCTGGTTCTGGCGTATCATAATCCCTGAATACAATATCAGAATTTAATTTATCTAGAAATCCGGCTTCCATTCTTTAAAATACCTCATACATATTTAAGAATTATTAATATGAATAAAACAAAAAAATAAAGTTAATCAGCCTTTTTTGTTTCTTCAATTCTCCTTGATGTTCGTTCTTGAGATTTCATTTGGCCCTCAGCACGCATTGCATTTGCTTCCAGTGTTTTATCCTTGGTTTCAAAGGATAGCAGGTACAGTACGATTCCTCCTATGATAACCATGATTGTATCATATATGAAAGAGTAAAATAATCCGATAAACGCATACAACGTTAGGGCGGGCAATGCCAGACCGAATTCAAATAGTTTTTCCCAGCCAACGGCCAGTCCCCTGGATTTTGTTGTTGATACTTCGGCAGCAGGTAAGTACTGCAGCGTTCCCACCAGACCGACATTTATGAAGAAGAATAATCCGAACATGGCTATTACCAGCGGTATGGTCATAGCATGGTATATCTCTGCAACTATCAGCACAGCCAGAGGTATCGCCCCCAGTACAAATCCGAAAAGGCCCATTAAACGCCTGCCTATCCGGTCAACAACAATAAGTGTCAGTACAACACCAAATGTACCAACTATATCAATTATCAGTGTTCCCTCCTCTGCAAAGAACGCTGAGGCGCCCAATCCTTCAAGCACTGTACTTGCGTAAACACTTACAAGATTAACGGTTAATGCATAGGCTGCACCGATCCAGAATATATATGCAACTGTCTTTTTGTTTTTTGCGTTGAAAAATTCATGTATATTTTCCATAATCGATTGTGGTTCATCAATTTTTATGGTTTCAGGATCTATATCTATGCCCTCCCTGTGGAGTTTTTTCAGTATTTTCGGTATAAGATCCTTTCTTCCAGATGCTTTTGCCCATCTCAATGAGGCGGGCATGTCAAATCTCAAACCAAACAGGATTATTGCAGGAACAGCCGCTATAAGGAAATCATATCTCCATGCAAGTAGAACTCCCACATAATATGTAAATGCCATTCCTATTACAACAGTTGCAATTGTTCCAAACATGAAAAATAGTTTTTCAGTGGATAAAAGCCCACCTCTCCTCTTCGATGGAGAATACTCAGCCAGAAGAGGGACGGCGGCCGCATAATCCATTCCTATAAATACTCCCAGTGCAAGTCTTGTGAGGAAATATGTTATATATCCTGTAGAAACAGCGCTTAGAACGGCGAAAACGGCCATACCGATAGTATCATACAGAAATATCTGCTTTCTGCCTATTGCATCCGATGCTATACCACCGAATATTGCCCCACCTGCCACACCGACCCAGTAAGCTGCTGTTGCAGCAGCTACCAGAACTGCCGGAAGATGGAACAGTATTCCCACAGCTATAAGGGATATGGATGCGCCGAACTCGTTGAATGCGTCAGTAAATGGGCCCAGTGCAGCAGTCACAGCAAGCCTTCTCTGGAACTTCCCTACCTTTGCATTATCCAGAACAGAATATGTATCACTGCCTATCATAGATTTTATATTACGTAATTGTATTTATATTTAACTTATTTTTTATAATAATTTTTAAATATTAGAACATTTATAGACTGATATTTTTGGTAGCTTATAAATATAATACTACAAACTTCATAGTAAATATACCCACTTTTAATAAAGTAATATATAATATTAATTTATAGCACATTAGTCACAATAATATAAAGTTACAACTCTTTGTGGAAAACTATATAATTATTGATAATATCCAACCGTATGGTAGTAGCAGTACTTGAGACAAATATGGGAACCATAGAAATCGAGCTATTTGATAAGGACATGCCCGTTACCACAGGCAACTTTAAAAAACTGGTTGAACAGGGTTTTTATAATAATACCATATTCCACAGGGTAATACCTGACTTTATGATTCAGGGAGGCGACCCAACTGGAACCGGCATGGGCGGTCCTGGGTATAAAATCAAGGATGAATTTACGAAGAATAATAAAAACAGCAGGGGCACCATAGCAATGGCAAATGCTGGGCCTAACACTGGCGGTTCGCAGTTTTTCATAAACGTGGTTGACAATAATTATCTCGACAAAATGCACCCTGTTTTTGGAAAAGTTGTCAAGGGTATGGATGTTGCAGATAAGATCAGTAAGGCAAAAAGGGATAGAAACGATAAGCCCCTGGAAAAAATTGTAATAAAGAAGGCTTATATCAAATAACATTATTTTCCATAAAATTATCATAACAGATACCTGTAATTAATTTCTCATTTTCTCATTTTTTCACTGTATGCTAAAACTATTTTTCCAGAATTATTATTTTTACCGTATGGGATATTTCAAGGTAATAAATAGAGAAAACATACGTATAAATGAGGAAATAGAGAAATATGGTATCACCAGAGCCCTGATATCTGATGGGATTAGAATTGACCGTGGAATTTTAAAGTACCACGTAAAAATTCAGCGGATTTTAACACCGTACCAGCTGGAAAGGATATTAGTAGAAAATAGCATTGAAAGGTATATTATAATAATTTCATCATTTATATTTGATTCCTGGAGCATGAATGTAATAGATGAACTGCATACAGTTATTGATAAATCAGTATATAATAGCAGTACCGTAATACTGGAAATCGTCGGCAAAGAAACAGTGAACGGGAATATCATGGTGTAATATATGGGCAGAAACACACAGTCGTCCCGTGAGTATGTAAAATCTATTGAGGAGGAGATACTTTCCATGCGCACCTATATGAAAATGGAAGATATTGAAGCACTGAAAACGATTCTCTCCATGGCAGAGAAGCACTCAAACAATATACGGGATAGGGATCAGTTTTTAGTAGCCATTATTCTGGAACTTTATAAAAAGATAGAGAGAAATGGACAGGATAATAAACGCCACTGGTTCTGATAAGATATATCTATGGTATTACAGTTCGGGGAAAATAGTAAAAAAATCATTCAATAACCGCACCTGGATATTCGTTTCCGGGGATGGTTACGATCTTAATTTGCTTGAAAAAAGCCTGGATGCAACAAATTATATTTACAGGTATACTCAAATGGACGATATTTATAGCCTGAATAACGGGATACAGATATACTTAAAACCATCCAAAATTCAGGACCTTGTGGCCAGAATAGAACAGGCATTCGGATACAGGCTCAGGATATACAATGCTGACATTAACGTTATTTTACGGTTCATGGCAACAAGAAATCTGGAGTTTTATGGATTGAAAGATTTGTATGAGGAAGATATAAATATAAACAGCGTGGAAATATGCCCTGTTGCAGTAAACGGAAAAATTAAATCTGTTATAGTTAATGGGAATGAATATAACAATAATATATACATGAAGGTTTACAGGGCTATAGAAGACAATGATATTATCGTGTACAGGAATTATTCAGGGGAATTTATAACCCTGCTCCATGAAATGAAAAGATATGGCTATATAATCAGCGCCAGGTTTGGTCGTGAGAAATCCTTTGAATCCTATGGCAGGCATTCGTATATGCCGGGAACAATAAAAATTAAAAATAGAATATGTATAGATATGGATTCTTTTATTTATAGAGAATCTGGCCTTTCCGGGATATTTGAGCTTTCCAGATTATCGTTAATGCCTGTTGAAACGGTTTCTTCAATAACGCCCGGAACCGTGGTATCAGCAGTTGAAATTAAGGAAGCATTGAAAAGAAAAATACTGATTCCATTCAGGAAGGATGATTATGAAATGCCAAAAACACCCTATGAATTTTTCAGCGCTGATACAGGTGGCATTGTTTTCAATCCGGAACCTGGAGTATATGAAAATGTGTATGAAATAGATTTTTCCTCAATGTACCCAGGCATAATAGTTAATTACGGTGTATCGCCTGAACGTATTTCCGGGCAGAAAACATCATTTCTTTCATCTTTTTTGCGTGATTTGCTGGAAAGAAGATTATTTTATAAGGCCATAAGTGGCAGATCTGATGTATATTCAAAGCGGAACAAAGCATTAAAAACACTTCTGCTCAATTCCTTCGGATATACCGGCTACAAAAATGCTAAATTCGGCAGAATAGATGTACATGAAAAAATCACATACATTGGAAGGGAAATAATAAAAAAATCAATGAGAATAGCAGAGAAAAATAATTTCAGGGTTTTACATGGCGTTGTGGATTCCCTATGGCTGTCCGGCAATGGTAGTATAAAAAGAATTATGGATGAAATTTTTGAAAAAACGCAGATACCAATCGTGGTGGACTCCCATTACAAATGGATTGCGTTCATGCCACAGAATAACGGGATAGGGTCTGCAAACAGATACATAGGGCTCCGGACTGACAATACATTCAAGGTCAGGGGAATAGAAATACGCAGAAGGGATTCTCCTGAATTGGTAAAAAAATTCCAGGAAGATGCCCTTAATATTTTAAAATGTGAATTCAATCAGCTACATGAGAAATCCGGGAACCTTGATAAACTGAAAAGAAAGTATATGAAAATGGATGGTTTTGACATGGATGATTTCAGGATACAGTTTGGCATAAACAGGCATATTGAGGAATATACAGTAAGGAATATTACATATTACCTCATGAAAAATATCGGATATGAACGGGAATTATATCCTGGCATGTCAGTTTCAGGGATTGTAATGGATAAAGCCCATAATATTATACTGGGCAGCACAGAATTTTTTGACAGGAAATACTATTCCAGGCTTCTTGAAAGGGCATTCAAACCCTTTGATTTTATTGTTTCAAATTCTTGCAATAATATCCCTTATTTTAATTGAAAGAATAGATACGGGTACGTCATTTATTGATATGTGCTTTGAAACACTGGAACGATTGCCCCGGCTTTGCAGTGAAGATGATATGATATCCAGGCTTTCCAGTTTCCTGATTACTCTATATATTTCCGGCCTGTTTAAAGTCATGCTGTATGATTCGCCTGTTAACTTTACCTGATTTTCCACTGCATGCATATCCACTGAAAGTTTATCCCCTAGAAGACTGCAGATAGATAGCAGGACAAGAAGTTCCTTTTTATCAAGAAGTGATAATTTACTTTCTGTTATATATGGATTTATGAGAGATACCGCAGATCGTACATCATCATTTTCTATGGATCCTGATAAACGATATTCTGCCATATACGCTGCCTTCTGCAGAAGCTCTATGGCAAATCTGGCACTGCCCACAGGAGCTGATATGTCTGAAATGTATTTTAATATGGAATCGTTATATGTTCCATTTTCAAGTGATAATGTGGCTCTTTCCGATATAATTCTATATATTTCAGTACCACTGTATTTATTAAATTTCAACTCAACCATGATTCCGTATTTTCTCTCCATATAACTGAATGGATTTTCCATGGATATTAATATGGTGCTAAGCGATGTGCCGTAAATTTCCGGTGCGCGAAGCAAATTATATAATCCGTCGGTATCACTTTTCAA
>JAKAYM010000105.1 GCA_021826795.1 Thermoplasmata archaeon | reverse complement strand
ATATCCATCTGGAGTTTCTCCATCTTTTTCCTTCCATCTTCTGTGTTGTCCATAAAGATGTTTGCATGAATGTTACCATCCCCAATATGCCCAAATAATGTTGCCTTAATCTTGCTATCACTGACACATTTTTCTATTTCTTTCATGGCACCAGCTAGTTCGCTGGAAGGGACGATAACATCGCCTATAACCACCAGCTGCCTATTATTTTCACGTAATGATAACAGGGCAGAATATGCTCCCTTCCTTGCCGTGTAGATTTCATCCATCCTTGTCTGGTCAGTTATCACCGTGACATTATCAGTAAATTCTTTCATTATCTTCCTTACATTATCTATCTTTCTTTTCAGAGCTTCTGCAGGGCTATCAATATCAATCATCAATAGAAACTGGGTGTATCGTGGTATTCGAATTTTCATGCGCTTTCTTACCGAATTAATTGTTCCGATATCCATGAATTCAGCAATCAGGGGTGTAATTCCACTACTTTTTATTTTATTCATGGATTTTCCAACGCTTTCAATATCCCTATAAAAACCCATGAGTTTAGCGGTAGCCTCCGGTAAAGGCTCTATTTTCAGTACCGCCTTTGTAATCACCCCAAGTGTTCCCTCACTGCCTATCATAAGCGCAGTAAGGTCATACCCTGCGCTCCTTTTCAATGTGTATTCACCTGTTTTGATGATGTGACCATCGGGAATTATAACATCCATGCCCAGTACCCATTCCTTGGTTGCACCGTATCTCACGGCCCTGAGTCCCCCGGCATTGGTTGATAAGGAACCGCCAATAGTTGAAGCTCTGGAACTGGCCGGGTCTGGAGGATAAAAGAAGCTATATTTTTTAAGTTCCTGGTTCAGCGCATCTATCCTCACCCCTGGCTCGCATACAGCGTATCTGGAGGATGTATTGATTTCCATTATTCTGTTTAAATTCATGGTGCTGATTATAATGCCATTGAATCCGCTTACCGAGGAACCTGTAAGTGATGTTCCACCGCTGCGTATGGTCACGTCGATCCTGTAATTATTGCACACGTATAGTATTTCTGAAATGTCATCTGGTGTATCAGGCAGGCAAACTGCCAGTGGTAATTTACCGTTTATGTAGGAAGCATCTTTCATGAATGGTATCAATTCTTCTTCTGTGGCGAGTACTTTTTTGGTCCCTATTTTTGAAATGATTTCTGTTATAGCATCTGTTTCTGCCTTCTGCATGTTAAATGTAAATCATTACCATTATTAACTCTTTTTATATTTTCAATTCTGTTTAGAAATGTTTATAATAATCACGGGTTTACTGATTTATGGAGACAAACACTGTTGCTGATTATGTTTATAGGCATAACAATGTTAAGGGGATGTATATGGTTTTAATTGCATCGGCCAGTGTATTTCTGGACGTATGGGATTTAACCGCATTCGGATTCGTGCTTACCTTCTTCAAGGCAACTTTCCTGCCTGCAGGATTAATTCTTGGCGTCTCTGTTGCTGCTGCCAATATAGGTGCAATTGCAGGAGCCATCCTCGGTGGATATTTTACTGATAAGTTCGGTAGAAAGAGGCTTTTGATTTATAATATGTTTGTTTTCGTGGTTTTTTCATTCCTTATTGCGGTGTCCACAAATATACTCCAGTTCATAGCATTCAGGCTGATAATGGGATTCTCTATTGGAAGCGATGTTGCAACAGGATTCTCATACATATATGAATACATAAGCAAGGGTCAGAGAAACCGTTACTACTCTCTCTGGGCATACAGTTTTTCTGTTGTTGCACTTATCGCTGTAGGTTCTGTATTCCTTCTTACAAGGGAAATCAGCAATGACTCTGTATGGCGTTACATTTTCGTTATAGGCGGAGTATTTGCTGCCATTATACTTTTATTTAGAACAAGGATTACTGAAACACCTGTATGGTTGTATGGAAATGGAAAATACAGAGAAACGAAGGATGTTTTAAAAAAAGTGTATGGTGAAGATATTAATATAAATGATAATAACAGGAAAGAACACATAACTTTAAAGAATCTAATCAAGCTATTTCATAAGGGATTGAACCGGGAGCTCATATTTACTTTTTCACTGAACGGCATAGTTGGATTTATCGGATGGGGATTTGCATTTTACATTACCTATATGCTTGCACTGTTAAAATTCCTGGCATTTGACCAGATCCTGGAGGCGGATGCAATTATATATGCATTCGGATTTCTGGGAGCGTTTCTATCATCACATCTTGCAAAACGTTTCGGTATATACAAATCTGCTATCATTCCTGCCGTAGTGGCTTCAATATCCATATTCGCACTATTTCTTGCATTTGATCATATTCTACCGGTGTACCTTGTTATTCCACTTTCAATTATAATAATATTTATGAACTATTCAGGCCCAATGGCATATAATGCGGTCTTAAATGAGTTCATTCCGACATCCCTGAGAGGAGTTGGTAATGGATGGAATTATATGTTCAATAAGATAACCGAAGCCGTCAGCGGCCTCACTGCGGGGGCAATACTTGTAATTGTAGGGTTAAAATTCAATACTATCATCTTATTTCTTATAGTGTTTTCATTTACAGCTACAGCAATAATTGCCGGTCGAAAAGGTTATTTTAAAAATTACAGGGTTTCTGATTTCCACACCTCTCCTGATGAATAAATTTCTTTTTTCCATATGGGAGGGATTACCTTTATTTTATCTATAATGTAATGGCAGGCGAGGAACGCATCTTCCCTATGCACCGCGGATACAGCTATTCCGATTGAATCCTCCTTGAGATTCACCCTGCCCGTACGCTGTATAACCGAGACTTCAATAATTGAATACTTATTTCTAGCTTCTTCGATAATTTGGTGTATTGTTTTCAGTGCCATTTCATCATAGGCTTCATAAAAAAGTGCCACAACGTCTCCGGATGTTTCATCCTCTGATCTTACGGTTCCAAAAAATGATACAACAGCACCTGCACTGTTATTTTTTACGCTGTTAATTACCTCTACTGTATCAATTTTTTCAGCCTGTATCCTTATCATATCGATTATAATATGCAATTGCTATAAATAATTTTAACTATGAATAATGAAAGTCCCATGCCATGGTTTAGCCGGAAATCAGTGTACTTAGACATAAAACAAAAAATAGATATAGGTATGTAGCTTTTACGCTTATGGAAGTAAAGGTTAAGAGCGAAATGGACATAGATAGGGGGCTTTGCGATTACTGTGGAGCCTGTGTTGGAATGTGTCCAACTGATGCGATTAATTTGGATGAAACAGTTATAGCCATAAATGAAGATAAGTGCATTAAATGCGAATTTTGTGTTATAGGTTGCCCTACAGGAGCAATCTCAGCGGAGTGGTTCCATGCTAAATTATGATGTTCTTGTAATAGGTGCGGGGCCTGCAGGTAGCTCTGCAGCAAGGTATTCTGCAAGATACGGTCTGAAGACCCTGATGGTAGAAAAGCGTCCGGACATAGGTTCTCCGGTAAGATGCGGAGAGGGTGTATCAAAGGTATGGATGCCGGAGGTAGACTTAAAGCCTGAACAGCACTGGATATCTGATGAGGTAAAGGGGGCAAGAATCTACGGTCCTTCAGAGAAAAAGCCCATTATACTTGGAGCAGAAAGCGCAGGCAACGAGGTGGGCTTTGTTGTTGAGCGTGATAAATTCGATAAGCATATTGCAACACTTGCCGCCACCGAGGGTGCAGATATATGGATAAAATCACCAGCAACCTCCGTAATAAAGGAAGGAAACCGTGTTGTGGGCGCTAAAATCAGACATAACGGTGAGGAAGTCGAGGTCAGAGCAAAGATGGTAATAGCAGCCGACGGTTTCGAAAGTGAATTTTCAAGGTGGGCAGGGCTGAAATCACCCATACTGAAGAAAAACGATATCATATCTGCACTGGAATACAGAATGGAGAATGTGGAATCAAACGAAGATTTCACAGATTTCTACTTAGGATCAATAGCACCTGCAGGTTATCTCTGGGTATTTCCAAAAGGTCCCCATGAGGCAAATGTTGGAATCGGTGTAACCATAACAAGAATGAAAGATCGCCTTGATGTTAAAAACTATCTTGATTCATGGATAAAATCGCATCCGGGGTATAGCAAGGGACGTATAATACAGCAGATAAGCGGTGGAGTTTCAGTGAATAAGGTAAAGGATAAGATGAGCCTTCCCGGACTTCTGGCAATAGGAGATGCTGCAAGGCTTATAGATCCCATAACAGGTGGAGGCATAGCCAACGGAATGATTTCCGGTAAATTTGCCGCACAGGTCTCTAAAAAAGCCATAGAGGAAAATGATTATTCGGAACAGATGATGAAAAACTATGACCTAATGGTAAAGGAAAAATTTGAGAGAAAACATCTGAGAAACTGGTTTGCAAAGGAAAAACTTGGTACGCTGTCTGATGAAACACTGGACAAGCTTGTTGATGTTATATCAGATGTTAAAATGACAAACATCTCAGTTGAAGAAATATTAAAAGCGGTTCAGATGAAATATCCAGAGCTTGTATCACAGCTTGAAGATTTAATTTAAATCTGTGATTCCAGATCATCAAGGCTGAAATTGCCTCCCTTGAGCTGGCTTTTGAGCATTTTTTTGAAATTCCTGTTCTTTTTTATTGCTTTCATGTTCTTCTTCATGGCATTGTATTCTTTCAACAACTGCCTTACATTCTTTTCTCCCTGACCAGATCCTGCAGCTATCCTCTTTATGCGCTTTGCATTTAGCTCATCTGGATTTTCCAGTTCAAAGTATGTCATGGAATCAAGTATTACTCTGTATAAGCGTAATTTTTCATCGGCCTGCTCCAACTGTGAATCATCCAGCTTATTTCCTCCGGGCATTTTTGCCAGTGGAAGCGCACCGAAGAATTTTTTCAGCAACCCGGGTTTTGCAAACTTTTCCCACACATCGTACATATCTTTCAGGTCAAATTTGCCTGACATCAATTTATCCAGTGACGCTTCGGCTTCCTCTTCGGTTATGTTTGTTTCAGCGACAACCTCCATGAGAGAATCTATATCGCCCATTCCAAGAAGTCTTGACAGGAATTTTTTCGGATTAAAAATCTGTATATCATCCATGTGCTCTCCTGTGCCTATAAAATAAACAGGGGATTTTATATCGGCAACTGCACTGAGTGCTCCTCCTGCTTTTCCAGTGCCATCCATCTTTGTTATTATAACCCCGTTGATATTCACAGCGTCATGAAGCTTCTGTGCCTGTGGCCCTGCCTGCTGACCCAGTGTTGCATCTATTACAAATAATACTGTATCAGGACTGACTTTCTCCTTTATTTCCCTGACCTCATCGATTAAATCCTGATCCAGAGAATCCCTGCCGCTTGTATCTATAATTTTTATTTTATAATCATTTAAATCTTTGATTCCATTCTTAACAATCTTCAATGCATTCTTTTCATCCTTTTCTCCATAGAAACCGGCGTTCACATCCTTTGCTATCTGGTTTAATTGCTCGTAGGCACCGGGCCTGTGTACATCAGCTGCGATTAATCCAGTGGAAAGCCCTTTTTTCTGGAATAGCCTTGCAAGCTTCCCAGCAGTTGTGGTTTTGCCATTACCGTATAAACCTACCAGCATTAATGTCTGCGGCTTCAGTTCAAAATCAGCATCGGTACCAAGTATTTTCAGCAACTCTTCATATATTATCCTGATAATATAATCCTGTGATGTCATCCCTGCAGGTGGCTTTTCCTGTAGTGCCCGTTCCTGGACCGTATTTGAAAGTTTCAGTACAAGTTTGACATTTACATCAGCCTTCAGTAACGCTCTCTGTATTTCCTTTGTAACCTCCTTTACAGTATCCTTGTCTATATAACTGGAACCTGAAATTTTATGCATAATATTCTTTAATGAATCCGATAAGCTATCGAGAACCATAATCAATTATCAAAATATATTATATAATAGTTTGTTAACAAGACTTGAAAGAGACGGTAGATTTTAAGCCACAAAAGGATTTAAAAAAAATTTTATAATATTAGTATTCTCTCCAGCGGTGACCACAGGATTCGCAGGTATAGAATTTGGTTTCAGGCTCATCCGCTGATCTTGTCTGCTTCAGCAAATAGTATGCCCCGGTATGGTGGCAAACGGGACATACAGCATCACTATCCAGGGGCTCTGCATTTACTTCCTTTGCCACCATTATGATCTCTTTGTCCGAGCTTTTGGAAATTATCTTCTGTTCAGCCATTCCGACTTTGGACTGCTCGTAACCACAACTGTTGCATACATATTTATCTTTACTTGGAGTCATCAAAGCCCCACATTTTGGGCAAAACATAGTACTTAATTTCAGAAGAATATTTAACACTTGCGAGAATTTTAGTTAATTTAATTATTACAAATCAATATACCGGAAAAAAGGCCACTGAATTTATGATGTGGATGAATTTCCTGCAATCAGGGGAGAATGCTTATAAATATTCATTCCATACTAATGATATACATGGAATATAAGACCACATATAGATTCAGAATATATCCAGATAAAACCCAGATAAAGACCATAGATGACATTCTGTATTTATCCCACATATTATACAATGCCATGAGA
>JAKAYM010000104.1:3680-6614 GCA_021826795.1 Thermoplasmata archaeon | reverse complement strand
CAACAGATTGTGTGTTATAGTTTACTTTTAGGCTTTCATAATAATTCCTATTCAGCTGGTATGCTATCTTTCTCTGTTCTAACATGGCATTGTATAATATGTGGGATAAATACAGAATATCATCTATTGTCTTTATCTGATTTTTATCTGGATATATTCTGAATCTATATGCGGTCTTATATTCCATGTACATCATTAGTATGGAATGAATATTTATAAGCATTCTCCCCTGATTGCAGGAAATTCATCCACATCATAAACTCAGTGGCTTTCTTTCCGGTATATTGATCTGTAAATCGATAGAATTATAGCAACTATTATATAAAGTAAACTCCTTTATTTATAAAGATTTTATTATTTAGATATTACATATAATTTACCATATTTGTTTATTCCTGTACCACAATGGAAAGGGCAACAGCACTGTTATGTGCTATATTTTTTGCCGAATAAATTAGGGTAACCTTATTATTTTTATCAATAATTCCTTTTAACCTGTCCAGTGCACTGTTTCCTTGCAGTTCTGCTCTGTATCGTTTAACAAATTCATCCCATTTATTATCTTCGTGATTGAACCACTTCCTTAATTCCGTTGACGGTGCTATCTCTTTCATCCATAAATCTATATGTGCATCTTCTTTGGAAATTCCCCTGGGCCAGAGCCTTTCGACTAGTATTCTGATTCCATCATCCTCGCTGTACTTATCATACACTCTTTTTACCTTTATCATAAACATACAAATCGAGAACTGATATATTATTTTGCTTCTTATTTATTAGTAAAATTTTTGCAATACGTTAAATAAAAGTTTCCACTTTCTATAATATAATGTCACCTCAAGACAAAAAGGAAATACTCAGAAAATCAGCAATTCTGTCAAATATGTCCCTGATTATTATTTTTCTCGTTTATATCATATTATCATCAATTACTTTTACACTATATTCTCTGATAATAATGATAGTTATAATTATCATAAACAGCATGCTTTTCATGCATTTTAAAAATATAATGCGTGACCAAGAGTCGGATGAAAATATATTCCAGTACATAACAGATGATATGAGTTGGAGGTATGTAACATATATATCCATATTTTTCCTGATCATCCTCATTGTCCAGGGGTATATCAAACTTGTAGACCGATATTCATATCTCATTCTTCTTAATGCATTTATAATATTCGTATGGGCAGTTTCTGCCAATAATCCAATGGTAACCATATTGATAAAGAAATCAAAGAAACTTGAAGACATTTTCATTAACAATGAAGCAGCACAGTTGTCTCAGGAAATGGGTATAAAAGAACCGGAAATATACGTAATAAATACGAACGATAGAATAGCAAACGCTTTTGAGGTGAACAGAAGAGAATCATATGTTTTTATAACAAGCTATCTCATGAATGTTCTGGATTATAATGAGCTCATAGGTGTTCTTGCCCATGAACTATCACACATTAAGCTGAGACATAATCAGAAAACCATATTTATAAATTTTCTGTTCTTTATTGTTATGCTCAACATTATTTCTCTCGCTGTTACATCAACAAATCCACTTTTTTTCTATACAACTCCGTTGCTGTTCCTAATATTGCTTCTATTTATCGGACTTGTTGTCCCCGCAATCAAAAGGCATAATGAGGTTCAGGCAGATCTGAATGCTGTAAAATATGTGAATAAGGAATATCTCATCGACGGGTTAAAGCGTATATCGGAAATAGATAAAATACCGGAAAATGTTATGAAATCATTAAGTTTAGACCATCCGTCAACCGAAAAAAGAATAAGGCTGATAGAAAATAGTAAATCCTGAAATGCCATATAAAATAATGCTGAGACTCATTATAGCGGATGCAGAATTGCAGCTTATACCTGAGAAAATGTGCAAAGATCGTGCCATAAGAAATATAGCAGAAAAGAACCATAAAAAACCAACCGAAATGTTGCTGGATTCAAATTATATGCACACGTCCATTGAAAAATACTATCCGGGTGAATCTAATCGCAGGGGCAGACCAGATATAGTGTACCTATTTCTGGAAATGGCAACAGAATCTATACTGAATAAAAACAAAGAGTTAGAAATTTTCATACATACAAGGGACGGTTTTATTATACATATTGATAGGGAAACAAACCTTCCAAGGTCATATAATAGATTCCAAGGACTCATCGAGGATCTTTTCAGGAAAAGATTCATAGAGCATAATGGAACGGAACTTCTTTCTATGAGAGAAGAAAAACTCATACCCTTTTTGAAAGGTCTGGACGGCAAGACCATAGCACTCTCACCGGTTGGCAAAGAATCCAGATTGTCCGGAATTATTGATAATAAAAATTTGAATGTTGTCATAGGCGGCTTTTCGCAGGGCGATTATATTTCTGATATTTACAGTAATTTCAGTGCATACAGGATATTTAATGAAGAGCTTACCATATGGTCTGTTGGAATGGAGGTAATATCCCAGTACGAACGATTTACGTCACTGGTAGAATGACCCTTATGAAACATCGACTTGATGTAATTATTCTCTCCATTCTGGTTATAAAAGCAAAAAGAATAAATTTATAATAATAATACACTATGGATTTCAATGGCACGAATGCACACAAGAAAGAGAGGAAAATCAGGATCCAGAAGATTGGTACTTGAAGAAAGGCCGTCATGGATGCAGAATGATGATGAAATAAAGGAAGAAATATTAAAATTCAGGAAGGATGGATTATCAAAATCAATGATAGGCATAAGACTCAGGGATCAGTACGCCGTTCCCGGTGTGAGACCGGTACTTCACCAGAAGATGGGAAAAATACTGGAGGAGAATGGAATAAAGGAAGATATGCCAGAGGACCTTGCATTCTTAATAAAGAGATACAAAAATGTATCAAAGCATCTTCTATTAAATAAAAAGGATATCAGCAACACAAGGG
>JAKAYM010000104.1:0-3670 GCA_021826795.1 Thermoplasmata archaeon | reverse complement strand
AAGCCAGCTTATAATGTCAAAAATTCTTCGTCTTATGAGATATTACAAGAGAACCGGTAAATTGCCTGCAGACTGGTCTCTGAAAAGAGTCCTATGATTTTTGATATAACAGGTGAAGAACTCTACAATGCCCTGCATGATGCAACTGAGAAGGTCAGGGCAGAGAAATATATCCGTGTACTTGCACATTACGATGGAGACGGTGTAAGTTCCTCCATTATTCTCTTGAAGATGCTAGATAAGCTGGATATAAAGTACCATTTATCATATATAAAAAACCTTGACAATGAGGGTTTCCGTGTCCTCTATGAGGAAGAAGCAGACGCTCTTAATATAATAGTTGATGCCGGATCATCCCAAATTCCCGCAATATCCGGTCATACAAATTTCATAATTCTGGATCACCATTTCTACAATAAAGCAGAAACATCGGGAATTAATATTAATGCCAGGGATTACGGTATCAATGGAACCAGAGAGGCATGCGGCGCAACCATGGCCTATATGTTTGCACTTGTTATGGATGAAAGCAACAGGGAACTGTTTCCATTCTTTATGTCCGGTGTTATGGCGGATAAACAGGATATCGGCGGTCTTTCCGGCATAAATAAGAAACTGTTTGATGAATACAATTTATATCAGACGCACCATACATTGAATATGGAAGGTAACCTTATGGATGCCATAACATATTCTATAGATCCGTTTTTCACTGGGCTGACTGGGCATCCTGATACAGTTAAGGAGTTCCTGGAAAAAATAAAAATAAACCCGGAGAAAAATGTCATAGACCTAACAACCGATGAAAATAAAGTACTTGCAAATATGCTCGCACTAAAAATGCTTGAAAACAGTGTTGGATCGGACGCAATAAAATATCTCGAAGGGGATGTTCTTTACTTTGACGATATAGGATTTTCATCCAAGGAACTGAACTCAATTATTGATGGAAATGCAAGAATAGGCATGCAGTCGCTTCCTGTACAGTACTTTTTAGGTGATAATAGTGTATCTGCAGAGATGATCGGAAATGCAAAAATATTCAAAACAAAATTGATAGATTATATATACAGGGCGAAAAGCGATTTAAAGGAGGAGAAATATTTCAGATACTTCTATGCACCAGAATCAGAAATGGCCGGACCAATATCAGGAGCCATAGCACTCTATATAGTAAAACCTGATAAGCCTGTAATAGGATTCAATACCGGCACTGACGATATCAAAATTTCATCGAGGGGTTCCCGATACGCAGTTTCAAGAGGGCTTAACCTTTCAGAGGTAATGAAGACTGCCTGTGCAGCGGCAGGTGGTTCAGGTGGTGGACATGATATAGCTGCCGGTGGGGTTATACCCAAGGGCAAAGAAAAGCAATTTTTGGATACTGCCGGAGAGATAATAAAATCTCAGATAAAGGTTCTCTAGGTTATTTGACCGATACCATAATAGAAATTATTATTTTATAATGGGATTTGATGTTCATAGCTGTTTATTTTCGACCAGTAACTATAGTAAATACCATTTTCATTTTGTGCGTTATAACAAATTTAATAAATCAATATATTGAAATATATTCTCCAATAATTGCATATTAAATACATAGACTTGGATATTTTTTATTGATTTGAAAAATAATTTTTATCTTTAGGTCGTTTAAGTATATTTAATAGGAATACAATATTCAAAAAGTCAATTTTATTACTGTTGATATAGAACATTTTAAGGATAGTAATTTGTTGATAAATTACATGTCTTAGTTAATAATATTAACCTAAAATGAATACAGATACATGAATATTGATTCAATAATAAGGGAGCATGAGGATTCAATCATATCATTATCAGAGAAAATTTATGGTTTTGCGGAACTCGGAAGCAGCGAATATAAATCTTCTGCCCTAGTTATTGAGGGGCTGAAAAAGGAGGGTTTTACAGTTACAAATCCATATATGGGTATGGACACCGCCTTTCGTGCTGAATACGGTGATGGCACCCCTGTTGCAGGGCTTCTCATGGAATATGATGCTCTTCCTAATGGTCATTCATGCGGGCATAATCTCATATCTGCTTGGGCTTACGGCACTGCTATCACGGTAAAAAATATGGTAACATCAGGCAAGGTAATAGTATTCGGCACTCCATCGGAGGAAGGCATAGGACCATATGCAGGGAGCAAGGCGAGAATGGCCACTGCGGGTGCATTCAGAGATATCGATTTCGTTGTCGGGATGCATCCTGATGATATATGGGCGGTTGGTTCGAAAGCGCTTGCCGATGCTGAGATGGAATTCACCTTTCACGGAAAGGCTGCACACATGGCCGCTTCTCCATGCTATGGAATCAACGCACTGGATGCACTGGTGACAACATATACTGCAATAAACAATCTCCGTGATTCTGCCAAAAGCGACAAGAATATAGTTATAGGTATGGTCATCAGGGAGGGCGGTCAGGCATCCAACGTTGTTCCTGAAAGGGCTGTAATGGAGGTGGATGTGAGGTCTTCAAGCTCATCATATCTATCAGGCTTTGTTGAGAGGGTTAAAAAACTTGCACACGGCATAGCAGAGGGCTACGGTGTAACTCTGGAAATCCGCGATTTGATGCCTATGTACACGGAGTACAATGCAAACCATAACATAGACTCAATTTTAGGTGAGGAGCTGGAAAAAGCAGGTATAACTCCAATTAATATTGACGAATCAGATGATCCTGCAAGCGGAAGCACAGACGAATCAAATGTGAGCCTTGTTGTACCCACAGGGCACATAGACATGAAAATAGGCACCGGATTGCCAGGGCACTCGGATGAATTCAGGGAGGCAGCTAACCCGCAGAAGGCCAAAGGAGAGCTATTGATAACAATAAGTGTTGCATCAAGAGCAATAGTTAAAATAATGGAAAATAAACACATACTGAATTCCATAAAATCGGAGTTTGATAAATATGGAAAATAGAATAAAACCACCCGCATTGAATTCCGGGGACGAAATAAGGATTATAGCGCCGGCAAGCGCACCGGACATGATTAAACTTTCACGGGGGATTTCTAAGCTGAAAAAGCTCGGATACCGTGTTACTGTTGGAAAAAATATAAAGAAGCTTAACCAGAGAAACGATCTGGCTGCCCCCGCCAAGGACAGGGCAGAGGAACTCATGTCAGCCTTCCATGATGACAATGTCAAGGCCATATTCTGCGCGAGGGGTGGCTACGGAAGCATACACATATTATCATTGTTGGACTATGAAACCATTGCTGAAAATCCTAAAATATTCATGGGATACAGCGATATTACTGCATTACATCTGGCTATTAATAGAAATTCCAACATGGTAACGTTCCATGGACCTATGGTTGCCTCGGATGTGGATGACATATCCAAACCATCATTCAAGGAATTTCTGCAGATACTTTCAGGAAAATCTGATGAGATAAATATATACCGGGATCGATTAATAAAATATATAATACCAGGAAAAACTGAGGGTTATTCCCTGGGAACAAATATCTCACTGGTTGCATCACTTCTGGGGACAAACTACATACCGGAAACATCCGGAAGAATATTCTTCATAGAGGATACAGATGTGACTTCCGGTGATATAGACCGGTACTTCTTCAGCATGAAGCTTGCAAATATAGTAGAGCAGTTCAATGGTTTTGTGTTCG
>JAKAYM010000103.1 GCA_021826795.1 Thermoplasmata archaeon | reverse complement strand
CGTTATTCCAGAAAATGACCTATTTCCTGTGCAGTTCATAATCCATAATATCTATAATTTCCCTGACTTTTTCCTTATATCTTGAGAGATTATTGTATAAATTTATAACCACTGGCATCCATTCAATGAGGTTTTCCGGAGGTGCAAGAGTAATTTCATAATTGTTCTTGAATTCTTTCACCGTTTTGCCTGAAGGTTCGTACATAACCCTGAACTGCCTGTACACGGTTCTGTAAAAACCAAACGGTTCATACACTGCTGGCTGTATAACGAAAAGGTGTTCAAAGTATTTTCTTGATATTTCTATATGTGCAAATATTTTACTGTATTTTTCACCATTGTTAAAAAGCCGTAAATGGAGCTCCCAGGGAAATAATATCTCTTTTGAAAGACTGAATACCTCACCCTTGAAAAAACTGGGGGTTGCATCGCGGAAACCGTTTTTTATTAAGGCAACTGCTACATTATCCGTGGATTTTTCGGGATACAGGAGAGAAAACAATGACTCATCTGATATTTTATCCTTATCAACCCTAACCTTGTTTCCGTCTTCAAGGACTATTTCCCTAGGAAATTTTACTGTTATGTTATGCAGTTCCATTATTCCATATATATCGGTGGTAATTTATATTTTTGTAGATTTAGCTGAATAAATCTGAATATAGTCTGTCTATGAATTCATGGGAATCCATAATTATGCCGAAATCAGAGTGCCTGAATATTGCAGCATCAGGGTTTTTGTTTATGGCTATAACCTTGCCTGCATACCGTATTCCAACCACATGGTTGTTTGATCCGGAGATGCCTATTGCAATATACAACTCGGGGGATACCGAAACACCTGTCAGTCCTATCTGGAACTGTCTTGGAATTCGCCCCATATCCACCACCCTTCTTGTTGCTCCCACAGATGCCCCGATCCTATCAGCAATATCATATATTCTCCTTATATCATCAATACTAACTCCGGTTCCGACACCGAAGATAATCGGAGTGTCCATTGGATGCAATGTAATACCCAGTGGTTGTTTTTCAATAAATCTGTTAATCGGAGTGGCGTTAGATCTAATGTTAACTGTTTCGAAGGTTTTACTGATATACATGAGTTTGAACATGCCTTTTCTAACCGTGGCCATGTCCGGGTCTGTTTTTGATTTTATAACAGCAATTATTCCGCCACCGAATGATGGCTTATACTGTATCATTTTTCCATTCTCCATTTTTATATCCACACAATCTGCGGTTAACCCGAGGCCCAGTGAGGCCGCCACAAATGACATTATATCCCTGCCGTTTAAATTGGATGGTGCAAGTATATGCTTAACAGGATTTTCCTGTATATATTTTCCTACATATTTAGCCATAGAAATACTGTCATAATCATCGAGATATATATACTGGTGGCAGGCCATACCATGGAGCCTGGATGGATCGATGTTTCCGATAATGATAATTTTATCCTTTGTTATTTCAGCAATTTTAGACGAAATTTCCATGGATATTTTTGGATCATCCACTGCAAGTCCCAGGAAAACATTATCTGTTGCCGGTTCTCCTATATGCTTCCTTATAACTTCAGATGTGCGGTGGCCGGAGGCTTCTAATACTCCGATAAATTCATCAAAATCTATTAATTTACTGTTCCTTGAGCTATCCAATGGAAATGTGTCTATTACCTCTGTTGGAGATTTGCTTCCTTTCCATGGTGTGATATCTGAGTCATATACTTCAACTTCCTCTATTTTCCTGGAAGGGTCTACCTGTCTGGCCCTGTTGATCTTTTCACTTACAGAGAGAACTGCGGGCAGTGGCGCTTCATATTGGGCTATACCGTCATCTTCATCCCGTATTACTTTAACGCTCTTTTCCATGATCTGTATCTCTGATACGTTTGAAAGAAAGTTATATCCTGACATCTGGGCTGTTTCAGGCGGTACCTGGGATGTTTCTCCATCCAGTGATGATTTCCCGGTCAGAACAATGTCAGGATTTATAATATTGACCAGTGCTGAGAGTATGTGTGACGTTACATAGGTGTCTGAACCGGCAAAATTCCGATCGCTTAATAGTATCCCATGATTTATTCCCATGCGCATTGAATCCATTAAAATTTCCGCAGCGGCTGGCGGTCCCATTGTTGCAGCGTAGGTTTCACAGCCATACTTTTCAGATAGCTGAACAGCTGCCTCAACCGCCTTTTTATCGTATGAATTAAATAACAGCTTTACCCCGCTCCTTATGATTCGCTTGGTTTTTTCATCAAATTTAATTTCATTTATATCCGGAATCTGTTTAACAAGAACCAGGATTTTCATGGTAATTCCACCATTATAATGCCATCCTCTATCCTGGTATGATATGCTTTAAGGTTATCAATTGCTGAACTTTCATCCTCAGGGCCAGAAACCACATGACCGGTCCTTAAGTCAAAGGATGCGAAATGGGCAGGGCATATAACGTTGCATTTTTCTATAAAACCATCAGAAAGGTCTGTTTGCTCATGAGTACAGTATAAATCAGTTGCGTATATTTTACCATTAATATTTGCAATGAGCAAGGGAATACCTTTAACAGTAACAGCTTTCATGGAATTATCATCAATTTTATCTTTTTTAAACAGAGTTTCCCACATAGTTATTAATAATTAATCGTATTATAAATATTGCGCAGTTGATATTCTATTATAAATATTTTTAAATTTTAGTAGCCTCTATAATGGATAATTGATTATAAAATAATGTTTAACTCTATATCTATTAGTAACTTATATATATGTATTAATTGATAAAAGGTAATGAAGGCCAGACTTATAAGGGCATCATCACAACTGCAGCTTGGAGAATCGCCTCTGTGGCTCGATGGGGTACTTTACTACGTAGATATACTGGGCGGAAAGATTTATGCATACGATGGATCACTCAGAACCATTTATACCGATAGGATTATACCTTTTATTGTTCCATGCAAAGATGGTATAGTTTTCGGAACAAAAGACTCCATAAGACACTTATCTTTCACGAGAATGGTAGTTGAAACTATTTTCAGAGTAGCCCTTCCAGAAAATATAAGATTTAACGATGGTAAATGCGACAAAAATGGATTTCTCTTTGCAGGAACCATGGATATGGATGAAAGAACACCATCAGGTAAACTTTACAGATTCGGAAAAGGTGAAAAAACCGTGCTGGATAATATTACAATATCAAACGGTACCATATGGGACCTTGATTCAAAAACAATGTATTATGTAGATTCCCCTACAAGAAAAATCAGGGTTTTTGATTATGATGCACAAACATCCACAATAATATCTGAGAGAAAAAGCATTGATGTTTCATCTTTTGCAGGTGTCCCTGATGGTATGACCATCGATTCACAGGGTAATTTGTACGTTGCATTTTATGGAGGCAATGGCATAATAGAATTCAATAAAGCGGGAGAGGCAGTAAAGAAAATTTTCGTGGGCACAAAAAATGTAACTTCATGTATATTCGGCGATGATGATTTACAAACCCTCTATATAACAACGGCAAGTGATAAAATTAACCGTGGTGGTCACCTGTATAAATTCAGAAACGACATACCGGGACTTCCTTCTTCAGAGTTCAAGTTTTTATGATAGTATTGCGTTAATATTTCTATATACTTTATATATTAAACTATATATTATGTCGGTTAAATATATATATAATTACATTATAATTTATTGAGGATAATGGCAGATATATTTGAAGATCTTGATAAACAGAAATTTGGATGGTTCCATGCAAGGTCAATACTGACAACCGGCATGGGCGTATTTACCGATGGTTATGATCTCTCATCAGTGGGTATAGTTCTCGCGATTATACTCACTGCATATGGAATTACGAAAAGCAACCCAAACTACATACTTTTTACCAGCCTCATAGCCGGATCGGCTTTAATAGGCGCTGCAGTGGGTGCTATAATTTTTGGTGAACTTGCTAGAAGGGGCAGGAAAAAATTCTATGGTGTGGATGTTTTAATACTCGGCGTTGCGGCTATAATGCAGATATTTGCAATAAATGTCTGGCTGCTCATCGGCATAAGATTAATACTAGGCATCGGGGTTGGTGCTGATTACGTGATGTCACCCATGATAATGGGAGAACATTCAAATGCAAAGGACAGGGGAAAAACTATTGGGTTTGGCTTCGGCATGATGTGGGGATTCGGTGCTCTACTTGCGGCCTTTACATATATGATTTTTGGACCTGTAATGGGAGTTTCAGATGCAATACTGTGGAGAGTTATTCTTGCTATGGGTGCTGTCCCGGCACTTGCAGTGGTATACCTCAGAAGAAAAATGCCAGAAACCCCGAGATTTATAGCAAGGATAGCAGGAGATAAAAAAAGCTTTGAAGATGAGGTAGAATATGTAGCCCATAGAAGCGTGAGAATACAGGGTGATATACAGGATAAGCATAACTTCAAGTATTATTTCCATAAATACAGAAGAGAGTATATTTCTGCAATGGTTCTATGGTTTTTCTATGATCAGGTTGCATATGCGGGTATTCTGTTTGGGCCAACATTGATTGCATCCAAAATGGGGCTTTCACCTGATGCGTGGACATATCTAATGGAAGTATTTACACTGATAGGAGGTGTTGTCATGCTATCACTTATTGACAAAAAAGGAAGAAAATCATTACAGATTGTTGGATTCATGGGAATGGGAGTATTCCTTCTGATATTTGATGGAATAAGCGGAATCGGCATTGTAGCAGTGCTTCCACTGGTGGGCATGCTCGTATACGGTGTGGGTATGCACTTCTTTAATCAGGCTGGCCCAGGATCCATCACAGCCTCCGGTATGTACGGGGTTGAGCTGGCACCGACCAAGATAAGATCACAGATACAATCATACACCGTGGCTGCCGGGAGAAGCGGGGCGGCCATTTCATCATTTGTGTTCCCTACTCTTTTCCTTGTACTTGGTGAATCTTTTGCCTTTTATTACCTTGCGGGGCTTGCAATAGCTGCATCTGTTATAACCTTTATATTCATACCAGAAACAAAGGGTTCACTGGAAAAGGCATCCGGTGAGATAGGCGAAATGAACAACATCACAGTTGCAGGAAAAAAATAATTTTTTGATATTTTATACCCTTCCATGACTTTCCTTATTTTTTATTGCAGTTGCCACTAAATGCGCCATTCTGACGGGTTCAGGAATATTACCCATATAAGTTGTTTTATTTATAAGCATTATTGCGTCATTCAACGATATGCCTGCCCTGTTTATATATAGTGTTCTTTTTCCGCATTTTATTTCATCCACAGAAGTTTTTTTAATTATTTTTATTCTTTGTTCAGCATCCTTGAAGTGAAGCGAAAGAGCATTGAAAATATTTTCAATCGACGGTTTTTTTCTTGTTATAGCTATTACCGGTATTCCTGTCTTTTCATTAATTTCCTCCATATCTAATATATTGAATCCTGCAAATGTAATACCGTTTGACAGTATAAAATCTATATCACCCTTAAATCTACCGTTAATTATTGACATTACCGTTTCAGTAGAATCCATTCCATCTACGGTAATCTCCCTTATAGAAACTCCTTCAACATAGGAATCAAGTCTCATAATGATGCCTACCAGAACAGTATTTGCATCAATAAATTTTTGAAAAGGGCCATCGTCCAGACCCAGAACTCTGAGTCCAGATTTCATATGCTTATCTTGCTTTTCAATGACGCTGCTATTTCCTCTGAAACTGTTATATTGCTGTATTTTGTTTCTATTGTGTCTGTTACTGCAAGTTCATTTACATATTTTTCTATTTTTTCGTTGCTGTTATTGGCAAATACCCCATGTATTGCACATGCATATATGTTTTTTGCACCGTTCTGTCTTATCAGTTTTGATGCTTTCATAATTGTGCCTCCCGTAGAAATTATATCGTCAAGTAAAAGAACGTTTTTATCTATATAATCTTCCTCGGGAAGAACCATTTTGACAGTTGTTGAATCTATTCTTTTTTTGTCTATATAATATGCGGGAATTCCGAGCCTACCCCCCATTATTTTCGCACGCTCATATCCGCCATCATCGGGAGACATCACAAAATCTATGTTCTTATTTTTAAAATAACTATATACAGGGTCGATAATTTTAATATCAGTAAACGGTACATCGGAATAGTTCAGGGTCTGTTCATCATGCAGCTCCACTGTAATAATCCTATCTGCATATTGATTTACTGCCTTTGTGAAAACCTTTGATGATACAGGTTCCCCGTTACTGTATCTCATATGCTGTCTTGCATAACCGAAGAACGGTATAACAGCGGTGATACTTTTTGGTTCCTCCTCTTTTATGGCATCCAGAAGCAGAAGATATTCTATGATATCTGAATCACTTCTGGTATTGCCAACTAGAAGAACGTCTTCACCACTAATATCATCAATTATTTTAAGATACATTTCATTATCTGGAAATCTCTTTCTGACAACGCCGGAGACATTACAGGAAAAAATACTTGCCAGTTTCCTTGACACGTTGTAAGCGGTAGACGAGGGGACAATATACATTTTTATATCTATACTTTATTATTAACTTTTAAAAAAGGTTTTTGTTTATTTAAAATTTAATATTGTAATCGGGTTTTT
>JAKAYM010000102.1 GCA_021826795.1 Thermoplasmata archaeon | reverse complement strand
CGGGTTTAATTATAACATACTTTTCTGATTCTATTTTAGTTTCCGCGGGGGATATCATGGGTAGTGTATTTCCCTTATAATCGATCAATGAGACTTTTAGCTGGAGGGGGAGATTCAGCACATAATTCCTTTTCCCACGGACAATCCACGAACCTTTTGATACAAATTCTCCCGATTCAGGAGTTTTGCTTACCTGTGACGGTTCTACCCAGTATGCGGTACCCGAACCCAGTCCAGCAGGCCATGCTCTTGACAGTGATATGGCGAACTCACAGGCTTCTCGTATAGTTTCTTCTGTGATGTCAATACCGTCATTTTTTATCACAGTGCTGGGTGCACCGTACAGGTCTGCATGCACATAAATATCGTTATCTGCCATGTGTTTCTTTACAAGTTTTTCATTTGTTTTTGCATCCCTGCCAGACATTACCATATTGCCTGCGGAACTGGTGAACCAGTGGTATGATTCAAACCAGTATTTCACTCTTTTCTTTTTTCCGGCTTTTTGTTTCTCCTTTAAAATTAATTTTTTCGTTTCCTCTATGGCTTTTTCTGCGCCCTCAATCTTGTTTCTGTAATCCTTGGCGGTATTGAACACCCTGTTTATATTATTTCCTGGAGATTCAGTATAACTAAGGACTATACCGGTATCCTGATAGTTTACTGTAAAAGTTCCTTTAGCAGGGGTTATTCCCGTGATTTCCAGTTCCATAAACACAAAATCTTCGCTGTTGTTGCGCTTTACATTATTATGTACAATGTTTATTAGTTTCTGAAGCTGCTGAAAATTCATTTTGAGAAAATTACCGAATTCTGTATATACCAGCATCAATTTATTGAATTCCTCTATGGAACGCTTCTGCGACTCTATCCTCCTCTCAATACTGGATTTATTCTTATCCGTTTCAGGATAATTCTTAATATAATAACAGATACCCTCATTTAAGTCTTCAAATTTCCTGTCAGGATCCTTATTCAATGCCGTAAGTACTACCGGTGAAAGGAGTTCATCCTCCTCATAATAATATGCCATGTTTCGTTTTGATTCGTCCATTATTTCCATTACCGTTTCGTACAGCCTTTCATAATCCTGCGTTATTTCTGCAGGCATTTTATTCTTCTCAATGTTGCTTCTATAAAGCGCTTCCTCAGCAATTTCTCCCCCGAGATTTGCCCTTGTTGCCAGTGTTTTCACAATGGATGCCTTGCTGTTATTGAGTATTTCGAAAAATGTTTCCCTGCTTTTCATAGGATTCACGATGGATGGCGGAATATACTCTTCTCCTATCAGTATCTTTCTGGTTTTGTACACATGCTGATCCATAGCAAAGACAATTTTTCCATTATCGGTAATAATCAGATTTCCACCGCTGAAGAGTTCCAGTATTATTTCCTGTCCAGTATGCAGTGTAATCTTCACAACCCTATCAAAATTAATCTGCTCTATTCCAACTATCCTCTTCTCGGATAACTGCTTTCGGAATAACATGGATAACTGTGTTGCCTCCTCCGGTTTTTCTGCATCATAGAATGCTATGCCCTTACTCAGCGAAACAAAAAAATCCCTTTTTTTTAGATCAGATCTGTATAACTGGAAAACAAATTCTTTCTGATTTACCTGGTATATTTTCTTGATGAATGAATTTAGCATGGTGTCTCCATATATGCTTACAAACGCATGGAAATCCAGCGATGATTCTTTGAGTTTCATGATTTTAATTAATGATTGCTCTTATTTTAACCTTGTTATGCATCTATGAAGAATACTGCAAATCCTGACGTTAGTATTTATAATTATAATCCAAACCATTTGAGCTCTATAAATATAATAACATCAGTCCTATTATGAATTTATGGAAGTAAATGAGAGTGATATAACCATTGGAGGTATTAATATACATTACCTTTCATACGAACGGGGAAGCAGGCGAAATTTTATCCTTCTACATGATACCACACAGACAGCTGAATCCTGGGCACACATAGATGCATTGAGAAAAATAGGGCAGTGGGGATATAATGTATATGCATTGGATATGCCAGGCTTCGGAAAATCGGATTCCAGCTTTCAGTATAACTTTATCGGATCTCCTTCCAAGGGATCAGATTTAATACATGATTTTGCTGAACAACTATATTTAGAAAATATTATAATTGTCGGCCCATCAGCCTCGGCAGGAACAGCCCTGAAAAGCTTAATAGACATGAAAGGCATCGTCAAATCGGCCATAATAATAGGTGGCCTTGCTGTGGATCCTCTTCTCAACGAACTCAACCGAATTGAGAGTCCTGTACTAATCCTGTGGGGAAGTAATGACGCTATTGTTCCTATTGAACATGGAATGAAATATCATGACCTCATTGCCTCATCGACATTTGTTAAAATAGACGGATCCGGGCACTGTGTCCAAATGGAAAAACCGGATATTTTTTTCAATCATATTAAAAAATTTTTAGAACAGTTATAAAATCCTGGGCGCTATTATGATATACATGAGCAGGAAGAATACGAAAAGCCCCAGAGCATAATATATCTTTGTAACATTTTTTTCATCCCTGAGGAATTTAAATCTCTCTCTTCTCGATGCTATATTCAGCGTATCTTTGAAGAATTGCCCACCATCGAGTATGGACAGTGGAAGTGCGTTCATTATACCCAGGAGGAAATCTATCCAGAATATCCAGTAAAGGCTGTTTGCAAGTCCGAAAAATATATAAGAATTGAAAGGTGTTGAGAACAGATGTGCAAGGCTTTGGGGAATAGGTGAAAGTCCGAGTATAGGTAGCCCCAGCGTTTCATAAAATTCAGGTCCTGCTATCAGTCCTCCGAACACAAGGCTGTGCATGCTGTCTATGGATGCATATCCTATCCCTGAATAATCTATCTCGACGCCTATGAAACTTTCATCCTTATACGCTGCATTATTCGCAGCAGGATCATCCTTTGCGTAATAGCTGTATGTTGATACTGTTTTCATTGTATATGTTTTGTAATGCTCTGAACTTCCGAATGTAATAACAGTCATGTTAATGGTTGTTCCCGGTGCTATCTTATCAAGGACAGTTCCCAGTGTGTCAATATTGTAAATTATATTTGATTTTCCATTATCGCTTATATTATAAATTATAGAATTGGTTTGGACCCCTGCTTTTTCGGCAGGGAATCCTGAAAGCAAAGCAGCTATCGCTACCCCAGTTGGCACACTTTCAACAGTACTGGTTTTGCCATTGAAGAGTGTTACATTTGCACAGCCCGGTATACTCATTGATTTGGTTTCCAAATTATTGAGTGCCTTTCCTGATAGGTTTCCATAGGATATAATTTCCATCCCCTTTGGTATGGAATGCCCGCTGTATAACGTTGTAGAATCCTCAACATAAACACCGGAATGTATTGGTGCTGATGCCGGCATCATTACAAATATAAGTAACAGTATACATACTATTGCAATTATAAGATTGATTCCTGGGCCTGCAGCTATTATACGTCTTCTAACAACAGGGTCTGCGGCCATTATCTCCTTTTCGTCTGGCTCCACGAAAGCGCCTACCGGTATAATAAAGAACAGTGCACCGACACTTGTTACTTTTATTCCATGCTTCCTTGCTACAATTCCATGGAACATTTCATGGATTACAACAGCAAATACCAGGCTTGCAGTTCCGTAGCCTAAAGGTATGAATGGATTTATAAGTGGGAGTGCAAGATATTCGTTGAGTGGTGGTGCAGCACTCGTTGGTGCATGGATTATGGTCAGGAGTATTGCCTCATAAAGAAGCATTGCAAACGCAACAAAGCCACCAAGAACTACAAGAATCGTTGAAAAGCGTCCTATTTCCTTTGCAGGTATATGTTTTGCCACTGCATCAAGAACTCCTTTATTGTTGGTTGATTTGACCATGAGTGCTGGTCCCATGGTAGAAAAATGCTTGGTTTTATTAATTTCAGGGGCAAGAGAAATTATTATAATAATCCACGAAAAAACAATCAATATAATCAGAAATATGTCGTTATAGCTCATTTACAAACTCATAGTAAAATATCAATAATAATCTTTTTCCTTGGTTATTCTACTTATCAATGTTTATCTCTATTTTTTTCAGGAAATTAAGAATGTTATATTTTTCTTCGTCAGTAAAGTTTCTAAGGGAATCCTCTATAAATTTTAAGTGAAGTGTCTCGATTTTTTTAAAAAATGCCTTTCCCTTGTTGGACACCGTTATATTAATAACCCTTCTGTCCGTATCGCTTCTTTCTCGATTTACATAACCCAATTCTTCCAGTTTATCAACAACTCCTGTTATCCATCCCTGTGTTACCATATTTATGTTGGCGAGTTCAATCATTGGAAGTGAACCTCTCTCTGTTAAATTTTTTAAAATCCTGTATTCAACAGTAGATACACCCATGGAAATTAAATTTTTTTCGGAGGCTTTATACCATGTTTTCCACGTTCTTAAAAATTCCCTCCAAACGTCATAACTACTGATTTTTTCCATTATATATCATTTAATGATATTAAGGTTATATTTTATAGTTTCCATTTGATAAACAATTGTCAATTAAATTATTTACAATTAAATATTTTAGTACCTAAAACTAGTATTTTCAAGGATAAGTCGGAACAAAAAATTGCTTGCACGGATAGAATATACAAAAAAAAATAACGTCAAATGGCTAATTATAAATTCCGTAACCATAAAAAAATTTATACACCACTAAATACTAACTTATATTATGGAAGAAATAATTGTTAGAATAGGAGGGGCTGCAGGAGATGGCGTTCAGTCAGCAGGGTTAACCCTTGCCAAAACATTCTCAAGAAGTGGATTATATATAAGCACATACAATTATTATCAGAGTCTTATCAGGGGAGGTGAGAGCTGGTATCAGATAAGGGCTTCGGATGAGAAGGTGAAGAATCAAGGGAGTGGTCTTGATGTTCTTGTTGCACTCAATGCGGATTCCCTGGAAAGGCATACAAATAGAAATATAGATGAGGGAGGTGCATCTCCTCTAGAGGGAATAGCCATATATGACCCGGGAACTATAAAAAATTTCAAAAAATACGATGAGGTGAAATACTGCCCTGTTCCTTTGAGGGATATAGCAATGAAGTATGATGCAAATCCATTGCTTAAAAACACGGTAGCGCTAGGCTCAGTGGTAGCTGCCCTCGGACTGGACTTCGATATATTTTCAGGAGTTATAGAAAAGGTATTCAATAAGAAGGGAAAACTTGTAGACGCTAATATAAGTGCTGCCAAAGAAGGATACGAATATTATTCACAGAATTATTCAGTTTACAGGAAACTGGATAAATTTGATAGAAAACTATATACAATATCAGGCGGGGATGCAGCAGCACTCGGTGCAATAAATGCAGGTATGCAGATGTACTTTGCATATCCAATGACACCAGCCTCATCTTTCCTGCAGTTTATAGCAACTCACGGAAAGAAATATGATGTATTTCTTAAACTCACAGAAGATGAAATAAGTGCAATAAATGCAGCAATAGGGGCTAATTATGCAGGTGTTAGGGCTGCAACAGGCTCCTCTGGTGGCGGTTTTGCACTTATGACTGAAGGTGTTGGTCTCTCTGGAATGACCGAGGTCCCGCTGGTGATATATGAGGCACAGAGACCAGGACCATCAACAGGATTGCCCACCAAAACCGAGCAGGGTGATCTTAATCAGGTACTTGGCGCTGGACAGGGGGATATGCCAAAAATAGTTCTTGCCCCCGGAACCGTGGAGGAAGCTTTTAACCTTACTAAGGAGGCATTTAACCTTGCAGAAAGATACCAGCTTCCTGTTTTTGTAATTACTGATCTTTATCTTGCAGAGCATGATGAAACTGTAAGTTTTGATCTCAGTTATAATATGGACAGGGGGCTTCTGGCGAAGGATAATGAACCAGACTATAAGAGGTATGAATTCACTGAAACCGGAATATCCAAGAGAGCATTCCCCGGGCAGCCAGGCTTAATACATAATGAGGATTCTGATGAGCATAATGAATACGGGGCAGTTGTAAGCGATGCAATCACAGATCCAACCCAGAGAAAGCTTTCAATGGAGAAAAGAATGAGAAAATTAGATGAATATGTAAAAGAAATTCCCGCTACAAAAACATATAAAATGGACAATGCCGAGTATGTTATAATCCAGTGGGGATCAACCAGAGGAGCTGTTGAGGAGGCTGTGGATTCCCTGAGGGCAAATGGCACAAAAATAGGTGCAGTGGAGATAACCTATATATATCCTATGAACCAGGACATTAAGAAATTGATTTCCGGCAAGAAGAAGATAATAGTTGTTGAAAACAACTTCTCCGGGCAGCTCAACGGGCTGATAAGAAAGGAGTTTCTTGTGGATACAGCATTCATAGGAAAGTATGATGGAGAAGCTTTCTTCCCTGCAGACCTAACATCACAGCTGGAAGAGTTAATATTTGGAAAGAAAATAAAAGTGGAGGAGAAATTATGATACCAGTAACAGAATATAAAGGCAAAGTGGCACCGGACTGGTGCCCGGGATGTGGGAATTTCTCTCAGCTGAGAGCAATTTCAATGGCCCTTTCGCAATTAGATATAAAACCAGAGGATGTTGTGATTTCATCCGGTATAGGATGTTCAAGCAATATGCCGGAATTTATCAATACCTATGGATATCACGGACTAC
>JAKAYM010000007.1 GCA_021826795.1 Thermoplasmata archaeon | reverse complement strand
CGAGAGGGTTAAATCAAATCTGATGTCGGTGAGGAGGGTTAAGTCGTAACAAGGTATCCGTAGGGGAACCTGCGGATGGATCACCTCCATGTGAAAGGCAGCTTTGCCTTACAAATTTTATTTTTTAATTATGTTATATAGTATTTTTATAATATTGCAGTTTCAATATATTTGGTTATCAAAATATTTACAATAGAACCTATAGCAAATATTGCGATCATATACGCATTTTCCCGGGATCATATTTCAAATAATTTATAGTTAGCATTACTGATATAACCTTCAACAAAAATAAAATTTTGTGTGATATTTTTTTATTTCCCTGCTCTCTCAATAATATTTATCCTTCTCTTTGTCGATGGATGACTTAAGTTTAGAAAAATGCTGAATTTAGATGGCGTATCATTTAATTTATCAGTTTTCTCCAATGCAGTTATTACGTTATTTGCACCCGCAAGTTTTGCTGCGAATAAATCCGCCTTTATCTCATAATGCCTCTGTTGAATCGGAGTAATAACAAATATTGTAACGTATAATACAATGAAACCGATTATAAGTATCAAGTAAAATTTTCGACATAAAATTGGATAAAGTATGAGATTTAAGCTGAATATTAATACTACAAAAATCGTAGTTACACCTTTTATATTGTGATGCATAACGGCGTGTCCAAGTTCATGTGCAATAATTGCTTTTAATTCATTATGATTTAAGTTGTCAATTAAATAGCTATATAAATATATATAAGCATTTTTTGATTGTGCCGCGTTAGCTATTTTAAGTTTGTCTGTATTAATTATTTTAATATGAGGGGTGAATTTATTTTGAATAAACATAGTTATAATATCATGCGTAATAATTGAAGGATCGTTTTCCCTAGATTTTAAATCCTTATATTTTCTAATAGATATTGGATTACTAATAAGTACAAAGTATAATGCAATAAGAACAATATTAACTGCTAATATAGACCATATAGAAATGTTAGTTATCATTTTATACAAAACATATGACCCGAATAAAATCAACGCATTAAAAAGAGGCAAAATTAAATTAAATTTAATATATTCTCGGAAACTAGCAGTTATACCCCGATTGTTTTTATCAACAATAAATGATGTATACAGGAATACGAATGACACAGATACCCATATTATTATGGCATAAGTGTAAAAGTGATATATATTTATATACAGTTTAAACAAACCTACAAGTAATAAGAAAATAAAAATCGATAGTTCCAGAATTATACCTGTTAATAATTTTTTATAAAATATATTCAAGTGATCACCTAATAATCAACAGTTACCGCTGCCCAGATAGATAACGTGCTGCTCCGCATGTTGGCTTCACATTTATTGACACAACAGGATAATCTCCATGTACATCTGTTGTTGCCGTAAAAACTTTAGACATTATAATTGCATCTACATATAATATTTAAGTTTTTATATAATCCATCTATTTTATACTGTCATAACAACAAATCAATTTCCCGTATTTCATTATACAGGAAAATTATGCAACATACTTGTTAAGATAGTATGTATGCATCTGAAGCTCTTGCAATTTAATTTTCATAATATGAATAAAAGTTTCGGCTGTAGAACAAAAAATTAGCTGATTCGGAAAACGAGCGTATATGTAGAGACATAAAGGAGATATCTGAATTGGAACAGACAGAGAGATATTTATGAAAACTTATAAAGAATTTAGAAAAGATTTTATTTTATGTTTATCTTATCTATATTAATGGACAAAAGTATGGAAGATCGCCTGGTTGAACAACAGGAGAAAATCGAAAGGAAATTTCAGGGTATCGGCAAGGGAAAATATGCACGTATCCTTAAAATGGCCAAAAAACCTAATGGAAATGAATATACTAAGGTTGTCCTTATAGCAGGGTCTGGTATTATTTTATTAGGTTTAATAGGGTTTATTATATATTATATAATGCAGATAGTGTTTTAGGTGGAATGAATGGTTGAATATGATTGGTTAACATCGAATATACCAGATATTATCAAAGGAGCATGCGATAAGCGCATCAAGAAATTAGATGAGAAAGATGACCGGGAAAAAATCATACCTTTGAGTGTGGTTGTGAAAAATATACAGCCATCTAAAAGAAAGTTCAACGTTAAGATAGTTGCATCAATGCATTCAAAGGATGCCTCCATAGAGTGGAAATTAAAGCTAAAGGATGAGTATAGCTTATCAATAGAAGGGAAGAAGATAAATTATGAATTTGAACTGGATGGAAATAAAAGCAGGGACATTGGCCTGGAAATCGACACCCCTATCGGTGGATATGAGGGGGATGAGCTGGATGCATCTTTGAGCATAAAATCAGAGGATGGAATAAACAGCTACGAAAGGGATTTTAAGGTGGTTCTTGTACCTGTAATCAAAATAGCGAAATGCACCATAGGCAAGGAACTGGATATAGCAATAGATCTTTCAAACCATGCCGAGAGAGACCGGGAGGAGAGAAAAATAAGAAACCAGAATGCCGAAAATGAGGTTATGGCAATAATGTCCCCGTACGAAATCAAGGGCTATTTCTTCATTGAAACCATGCATGCAGACAGAATTGAAGTTCTTTCTAAATCCATAAGAGGCTTTAAGGGATTCGTAACCGGTGATATAGATATTTCCGAGATTGAAAAGTATCTTACCCCGAAACCGGCTGTTACCGGTCTTGAAATGGGATCTTTGATTGAAATTGTCGAAGGGCCATTCAAGGGTGAGCGTGCAAAGATAACTGCCATAGATGCAGCTAAAGAGGAAGTTACAGTTCAGCTGATTGAGTCCATGGTACCGATACCGGTAACAGTAAAGGCAGAGGCTATAAGAAATCTCGATAAAACATGATAATTAAATCTAACTCAAAGGAGTCTGAAAAGGCATTTATTGAAAATATTAAAAAATTTTTTGACAAACCGGAGGTTTTGCTTCCAGAGTGCACGGATAGCTGCTTCATGTGCCCCATAAAAGGATATGCAAAGAAAATAGAGAAGATGGAGCAATCTGGAAATTTTGGAAAATACCATAATTCAGCCGATCAGTTTCTGGCTGGCATATCTGAAACATATAAAATTCTTGAAAATGAGAAGGCACCCGTTATGGGTATGATAAAGACAAATTATGGTTCTGTTAATTACTGCAAGAGAGGAAATGCAGATGAAATAGTAATATCAGGAGTCCAGAACTATGACCATGATATATATAGATTACTTGCATTTACAAATGTTGTAAGAATCAAAAAACTCAGAGTTTATTCAACAAAAAATTATTTTACAGCTACATGCAGGAATAAAATTGATATCAATTTCATTGAGGATCTCCTCAAAGAAGAGAATGTCCCGTATAACCGGAACGATAATAATCTTGCCATAGGAAATTCAGGCAATAAAATTACAGTTCAGGTATACGACCATACATTTGATGTTTTTGAGGATTTTGACGGTAATATAGTGCATATAATGTTGAAACATATGTTACTGCCGGATATGCCATTTATTATAAAATCTGACATTATGGATTTCATCCCCGATAACCAGGAAATAATAAATGAGTTTATTCAAAAAAGGCTGACAACCAAGCAACTACTGGCACGGATTAGAAAGGATAAAATTAATTATGCAATAAAGAACAATTATTATGTGATAGGCTCACAGCGTTATACCCTTGATGAATTTCTGGATAAGTTGGAATTTGATGAAAAATTGAAACCATTTATAGGTGAAAAAATAACTTCAAAGGGATTCGTGCTTGATTTACCCAGCCAGAGGAAGATCCTTGAATACCTGTTTCCACAGTACAAAACTGAAATAGTTAAAATCCTTTACAATTTAAGTGATGCAGAGATTAAATCGTTGAAAGGAAACCCGCTGGAGGTCATGGAAAATGCCAAACTACTGAGCAGCAAAAAATCATTGGCCTCAAAAATCATGGATCCATGGTCAGAAAATTCCAAATATTTGATAGACCTTTTAACTTACTATTTTAACTATGGAAAGTCGGATTCAATAAATTTTGGAAGAAAAAATATGCATAATGATATTGAAAAATCTATTTATTATGCTTTTCTCCGTGCAATCGGCAACGATGAAGAATGGCTCTTCTCAGAAAATCAGATACTTTTTGGAAAAAGAATATATGAATATATGGAAGAAATGGTAAAGAATCAAAATGTCAATGAACAGCTTAAAAAATTAAAGGGGCTTATCTGACAATGTCTAGACATGTATTATCAAAGAAGGATTATAAAAGTTTTATGCAAAAATTGCAGGCATTCAATATAGATGGTTCGTCCATGAGAGATATTGAGGTTGATAGCAACAAAAAAAATGAAATTTATTATTTCGGCGGTAAGCCAATATTTTATAGCGGTATACCCACCTTGTATCTTATAAATTACCTGAAGGTCCGGACGCATACAATTACAGTTGATAGTGGGGCCGTACCACATTTGATGAATGGTTCAAATCTGTTTGCTCCAGGAATTATAGAAATGGATCCGGAGATCAGAAAGGGCGATATGGTTTTCATTAAAAACACAGACGGATTATATATAGCAATTGGAGAGGCCAATGACGATGAAGAAAATATTATGTCATCCAAAAAGGGAGAGGCGGTTAAAATATTGCATTATCTTAATGATAAAATAATGAAAGAGTTATAGGAATAAATGTAACAATTAATATTACGTTAACACAAATAACAAAATGCTTATCTATAAATTTTATATGTATTATTATGGAAACATTAAATGTAGGAGATACAGCTCCTGATTTTGAGGCTATTGACCAGGACGGAAATAAAGTCAGACTTTCTGATTTCAAGGATAATATTGTTGTACTTTACTTTTACCCGAGAGATAATACACCAGGATGCACCATGGAGGCTAAAAATTTCCGTGACAATATCGATCTTTTCAAGGAAAAGGGCATAAAAGTTCTGGGGGTAAGTGTGGATTCCAGCGAATCCCATAAAAAATTCCAGGATAAGTTCAGTCTTAACTTTACACTGGTAAGCGATAAACCGAAAGATATAGTAAAAAAGTACGGTGTGCTGGGACTTGCCACAGCAAAGAGGGTTACTTACATAATCAAGGACGGAAAAATAGTTTTCGTGTATCCTAAGGTAAGTCCAAAAGAACATGCAAAAGAGGTCTATGGCAAAATTGTAGACCTGAAATTAATATAATAATACAGATTTATCCTTTCACAAAATTACTTTTTATACTGAAATTTATAAGTGAGACAACAAGAGTTACAAGAAGCCATAATACTGCTATCATAATAAGAAACGGATTAAACTTAATTATGGAATAAATTAATATTGCTAACGGAATAATATATTTTATCAGAATCCACAAAATATTATAAAAACCCATAAAAATCTAAAATAAAAAAATAATTTTATCCGAAAAGAGAGCTGAGTCCAGCCATTGCGTCTGCGTCGGAATCTTCTTTCTTTTCTTCCTTCTTCTCTTCTTTCTTTTCTTCCTTCTTCTCTTCCTTTGCAGGTGCTGCGGCTACAGGCGCTGCTACGGCGCTCTTAAGAACATCTTCTATATTGACATTCTTCATGCTTTCCAGCAATGATTTGAGCCTTGCATCATCTGCGCTTACTCCTGCATCGGTTAAGACCTTTTTCAGGTTCTCTTCATCTATTTCCTTTCCTGCTGAGTGAAGCAGTAAAGCTCCATATATATATTCCATTTTGTCACCTCATCCAAATAAAGATCCGAGACCTGCTGCTGCATCGTCTTCGGACCCTTCATCTTTCTTTTCCTCTGGCTTGCTTTCCTTTTCAGGGTTTTCATTCTCTATGTTTTCATTGTTTAAATCTTTATTTATTAATGAATTTAGAGTTGTAGCGTTTATTACAGCTTTCCTTATAAAAATATCTATATTCTTTTCATCAACAAAGTTTGTAGCAAATGCAAGACTCTGCGCTTCCAGATATGCCCTGGACATTAATTCTGGAATTATCTCCGGAACGAGGAAGTTAGTCTTCAATGCCAGAGCCTTTGCTTTCAGGAAAGCTCCTGCCATATCTGATACGATCTGCTCTAGAGTTATTGATAGGGCATCAATAGTGTATATCAACCCATCACTGTAAGCAGCTATCATGTCAAGGCCAACTGTAACTGGCATTATTTCTAACTTCTCGAGAACCTGTGCCTTATCCTTAGATATAGGAGTTCCCTTCTTAACCAGTGTAACCTCGCTTTTAATTACTATCTTTCCTTTCTCAATTCCGGCAGGTATGCCTGCCTTCTGGAATATTGATATCATTGGACCGGGTGGAAAAGAAGTTTCCTTGGGTTCTATTACTATGTCCTCCTCAGCTATTTCTCCACCACGTGCCGCTGCCTTTGTTCTCCTAGAAACAAGAGTATCATAAACTGTTTTTGGGGATTCTGATGTGGTTATTAAGGCAACCTGCCCTTTTGTATACTCACTTAAACCTTTTATATCCTTTTTACTGGATTTCCCAAGTGCGAGCCTGAGCAATCTTGCCCTAAAAACCTGTATCTTTATCTGTCCTCTTACATCGTTCCTTATTTTTTGGAACTCCTTATTTCTGAGGCCTTTTATACTTATTACGGCAGATACCGGGCTTTCGTTTATTTCCTCTGTTATGGAATTTACCAAATCTACCTTCCACTGTGCTGGCTCCCTCATTCTATATCACCTACATTGATTTCAACTGCACTGCCCATGGTACTTTTTATGTAAGCAGAGGCTATATTTCCTTTTCCCTTATCCAGATGGGATATTACCCTTTTCATGACAGTATTAATATTTGTATATAAATCGTTGTCGCTCATGGATCTGGTGCCCACAGGAACATGAAAAGTAATTTTATCCCTGCTTCTGGCTCTCACACTTTTCTTCAAATTTTCTATGAAAGGAGTTGGATCCTGACCAGGTGCCATGGGCTTTGGCATCTTTCCTCTTGGACCCAGAATTATACCGAGATTTTTACCAATGTTTCCCATCAACGTTGATTCAGCAACAAAGAAATCTATATTCTTAACCACTTTCTTGAATGATTTTTTATCATCGGTAAAATTGTTCAGATCTTCTAAAGAATAAGTAAAATCTGCATTCTTTGCCTTGAGACGCATTTCCTCACTGGCAATTATGCCGACCTTTATGTCTTTACCCCTTCCGGCAGGTAAAATAATTTCTTCATTTATCCTGTTTTTGGGGTCGGCCATATCTACATCCTTGAGATTTATTCCGATCTCTATACTTTCCTCAAACTTTCGTTTTTTTGATTCTTTTATTTTTTTTATATCTTCTACAATACTGTTTGCCATTAATTCTCACCGACATCTATTTCGCCGGCCTTGATTTTATGCTGGATCTCAGCAGCATTTGTTCCATCCACTGTTATTCCCAGTGAGAGCGCTGTGCCCAGAACTTCAAGGACAGCTCCTTTCATATTATATGAAAGTAAGGCGGATTTTTTGGATTCCGCAACCTTTTTTACCTGATCCAGTGTCAGGTTTCCTGCATACGATTCTTTGTTTTTGCCTGATCCTTTCTCGATTCCTGCCTCTTTCTTCAACAATGCTGATGTTGGAGGAACTCCGATTATAATCTCATACTTCTTTGTAGACGGGTCTACAACGTTAACGGTTACTGGAACCTGCATTCCAGCAAATGACTTTGTTTTTTCGTTTATATCCTTTATAACCTGACCCAGGTTCAATCCCAGGGGGCCCAGAGCAGGACCCAAAGGTGGACCCGTTGTTGCTTTTCCACCCTCAACCATTGTTTTGACTGCGACCATTTATTACACCTTCAATTATACCGTATTTCTAACTCATTTTTAATATTTTCTTTTTGTTATTATTTTTATCAAGATTCACATATGCACTTTCAGATATTTTATCCCGGTTCAAATCATAAATTCCTGATTCCATATCCGTGAAAAAAATAACAAGTAAGATATATAAAAACGTTATTCTATAAAGATGAATGTTAACATTATTGATGGAAGGAGGGAAAAAAAATTCGACGATTCAACAAAAATTCTCGTGGATATTTTCAGGGCTACAACAACAATACCACTAATGATTTTCAAGGGAGCAACCTCAATAATACCGGTAAGAACAGTTACCGATACAAGAAAAATGAAATCAAAAAACCCGGATTTTCTGACAAGTGGAGAGAGATACGGTATCAGAATTCCGGGATTTAACTATGGAAATTCACCAAGTGTAATAATGAATAGTGATTTATCCGGAAAAACACTGTTATTTACATCAACAAACGGAATAAAGGTTCTGTTTAAAATCATTGAATATCCTGGAGATATTTATATTTCATCATTCATTAATTTTTCTGCAACATACAATGCGGTGAAAGATAGAGAAAGTATATCAATAATAGTTTCCAACAGACCTGATGGTATATCAGACGAGGATTACATATATGCACGTATGCTTAAAAGCAGACTGGGGGGTGATGATATTAATGTTCAGGATTACTGCAACCAGATCAGAGAGAGCCATGGATCGAAGAGACTCAAAATAATGGGAGCGGGAGCTGATATTGAAAGTTCATTACAGGTAGATCTTTATAAGAATCCTGTTATATATAGGAATGGGGGAATAATGCCCCTGATTAAAAAGTGACTTTCCCAATAATGCATTGTGCTTCATAGATTTAGTTTTAAATCTCTATAATACTGCCTTCTGAGAACTTATGACCCCTTGATTTCGCAAGGTAAGTGAGAAGATATCTTGCCCATGCCAGTTTTATCCTTTTTTTTAATACTGAACTGCTATTGTAATAGCTTTTATTGTTAACATTGTTAAAATCAAATCCTATAAGCGTTATATGATCCGCCCCGAGATGATCCGCCAGAAAAGCTGAACGATCCCCGTCAGTGAATCCACCAAAATTGTAAAGATGAATCATAGGGATATTCTGGGTTGTTGCCACAGCATCCTGGAAATATTTAGCATAGGTCAAAATTTTATCCATGTTATCCCCATGGGCATGCAATACCGGTATTGCTCCTTTTTTTGATGAATACAATATAGTATCCATATTACCATCCATGTCAGATACTATAATATTTGGTACACCACAATAATCAATATATGTGTCTATGGCCGAATCTGCGACTATGACATAACCCCCTGATATCGTGGTCAGTGCATCTTTTAAATGTGGACCATTACCTATTATAAACGCATTCCTGCCATGATAGGGTTTCATTATAGAATCGTTATTGTTTATTATTTTGTGAAGGGCAAGAGATGATATGTAATCATCTCTCCTGTTTATTCCAAGTGAATCGGTGATCTGCAGATAAAATGGAAACCATTCCTGGAATTTCATTTTATCTCCATTATATTCCCGCTTTTATTCTTTATTGATGAAAAATACTTATGTACTGCAGATGCTGAAAGTGCAATCACAATACCTGCTATGATGTAACTAAAATACACGGTCATTACAGATAAAGCGATAAATCCTACAATATATCTTATATAATTTATCATACCGTAGAATATAAGCGCCATGGAAAGTGAAAAAGCTATACCATACCACATCTTCGACATCCCGTGCCTTTCTTCCATATACAGATCAAAGGCATCGAATAGTTCCTTTGAAACGAAAGAAGCAAATATCCACCACACAAAGACGGTTAGGAATAAAAGAACTTTATTCATTATGGGGGCCATTTTCACTGTGGATTCGTAGCTGTATGCAATTCCGATTACGACAATAAAGAATGAAACTACATAGGAAAGCATAGAAATTTTTGCCTCCTGCGAGTAATCCTTCATATTGACTATGAGTTTTATTATCAGCTGGTTTAATTCAACTGCCTTACCCACGAAATAGGCTCCCAGAACTATAGTCACCAGCATTACAGCCCCTGTGCCTGGATTTATTATGTATGATTTTGTTAATACCATATAGTAAAAAGTGAAAATTAGTAGGGATACACCGTAACTTAGCAAAAGCAATCCCACCGGTATGGTGAATTTTCTGGCTATCTTCTTGTCTCTTATCCCTCTTATTATATAATAGTAAAGCGATTCAATATTCTCATTATGCCTCACCAATATGTGTTTTACATATCTTATCCTTATTCTTGATGAAATTATTGGGGTGATGTAATCATCCTCTGCCCCATCGGAAACCAGTATCAGATCATCATAGTGATCCATGCTCAGGACATCATCCAGCTGTTTGCTCAATATTTCATCTGATTTCGCTCCAACATCATCGTCACCGGTAATAAGTGCGATTTCCACCTGTTCATTTTTCCTCTTTAAATCCTCATAAAGTTTTATTGTACCGAAAAGTGCATTAGCATCCGAATCCTCTGCATCCACTGAAATTAATTTTAATGCAGCATTATAACAATCACCATATCCTGTTACAGGTCCCTCTATTCCTGCTTTTATACCGTAATCGTTATCCCTGTCCACATTCAGTATCAGAGTTGTCATATTTGATAATTAATAAAGGAAATGTAACTATATAAGTTTTATCAATTATTTGATATAATATAGCCGGTTATTTAATATGATTCTGCCTAGGGAAAATGAAGACTATTTTACTATGAAATATCCAGCGCTTTTTTGCCTGGCAACTCTTTTTACCATTTTTTTATCCATCAATTCTTTTAGGCCTGCATTTATAAGCCCTTTACCCAGAGACGCTTTCTTCATTATATCATCCGCTGTTTTCAGTTTCTCCTCGGAAACAGCACCCATGGCCTTTAATGAATCGTATATCTTTTCTGCATTACCTGATAAATCTGACACTTCAGTCACCTGATAGTATATTTTATATAAATATATAAATATAATTAAATCAATAATTAGAAATAAAATTGGATAAAAAAATATACAGCAATTGTATATACAGCTTATGCTTAATTTCTATATGCTTTCCTCGGGAAGCAGGGGAAACTCCACTGTTATATGGGATGAAAATGATCTGATCATAATAGACTGTGGCATCAGCCTCAAGAAATTTCAGGAAAAAACATCAGAACTTGGGATAGAGAACCTGGAAAAATCAATGTTCATAAGCCATGAGCATTCAGATCATTCTTCCGGGGTACGGGCTATATCACGGAAATTACAAGCAGATGTATATTCCAGGGGCAAAACTCTGGAAAAAATGCACCTCGAGAAAGGGTATAGCATACGCGGTGAGGTAGCAATAGGAAACTTTACGGTAATGCCGGTTTCCGTTGATCATGATGCCGTGGACCCGGTAGTATATGTAATAGGTAATAGAGGGATAAAAATATCTGTGGTTTCGGATCTTGGAATAATAAGCCAGGAACTTCTGGATGCAATGCAGGGATCTGATATAATGGCTATTGAGGCCAATCATGATCCGGAAATGTTAAGAACCGGCCCGTATACTGAAATGCTCAAAATGAGGATAAGAAGTGAACACGGGCATCTTTCAAATGAACAGTCAGCGGAAGCCATATACGTCTCTGCATCGGATAATACCAGAATCGTACTTACCCATCTCAGTGAAAAAAATAATACTCCGGATATTGCAATAGAAACGGTTAAAGCATATCTTTACAACAGAAATAAAAAATATGCATCCATGGAGACTGCGTCACAGGATTTCGGCAGCACACTTTACAGATTATAGAACCTCTAAACAAATTGGATTATACCAAAGTTTTTGTATTGTTTATATATATTCGTGACATGGAGGATTACGATCTTGTTATAGTAGGAGCAGGTCCAACCGGACTGTTTGCCACGTTTCTTGCAGGTCTCAGAGATATTAAAAGCATAACACTGGAAGCCCTTGATTACACAGGTGGACAGATACCTGAACTTTATCCGGAAAAGATGGTGTACGACGTTCAGGGGATACCCAGGATAAATGCCATGGATCTCAGGGATAAAATGTATGAACAGGCAAAATTATTTGATGGTGAGATAAAGTTGAGCAGTAAGGTTACCGATATAATACCTGGTGAGGATAAATTTACCGTAGAGGTAAACGGTGAAAATGCATACACATGCAAGGCTGTACTCGTATGTACCGGTATAGGCGATTTTACACCAAGAAAGATAGGATGTTCTGGAGAGGAAGAATTTAAGGATCGCGGTGTGGAATATACTGTAAAGGATATTAACAGATTCAAGAATCAGGTGGTTGCCATTGTCGGTGGGGGAGATTCAGCCCTCGACTACGCAAATGAGCTTGCCGGGACAGCAAAGAAGGTCTATGTCATTCACCATAGCGAGAAGTTCAAGGCGGCTGAGAAAACCCTTGACAGTGTAATGAATAACAAGGAGATATCACTTATGATGAACAGCTCGGTAACTGAGATATCAGGTGATAATAAGGTTAGAAGCATATCCATTTTAAATGTGCAGGATAAGATCACCCAAAAATTAAATATCGATTCGCTGATTGTTGCCATAGGGCATGTGGGGAAGGCCAACACATTTAAATCAGTAAATATAGAAATGAGTAAAAATGGCAGGAATATTCTTGTAAATGATGAATTCCAGACTAACATAGATGGAATATTTGCAGTGGGGGATGTGGCAACAATACCGGGCGAGCCTGTCCATCCAATAATAGCCATAGATGGTGGGAACGCCTATGTTGCCATAAACTTTATAAAGAAGTATTTAACACCGAATGCAACTATGTTCGGAGGCCATAGCTCCAGTCTTAATATTTAAATAGATATATAGCGATAAGCTGTGAATGGATATAGAAGATGCAATAAAAGAATTAAAGCACCGTGGGGCAGAAAAGATACTGCTTCAGATTCCGGATGGATTAAAACCGGAATCGTTCAATTTATTCAATAAATTTTCAGAGCAGTTCAAAGTTATTATTAGCTCGCAGTCATTTTACGGTGCCTGTGACATAGGAAATATGGAAGTTTACCGGGATGTGGACTGTATCGTCCAGTTCGGCCATTCTGAGATTCCAAATATTAAATATACAAAACCCGTTATTTTTATAGAATACTATTACAGGGCTGTGGAATTAGATGATAACGTTTTTTCTGTGCTCAGGGATGATGGAATCAGAAACATAGGCCTTCTTTCGTCTGTACAGTATTATAAAGAAATGCAGTATGTTCAGGAAAAGCTGGATAAACTAGGATACAGCGTCATAATAGGTAGCGTTGACGGCAGGTTAAAATATCCTGGCCAGGTTCTTGGCTGCAACTTCAGCTCGGCACATTCCATAGCAAACAGGGTTGATGCGTATCTTCTGGTAAGTACCGGCCTCTTTCACGGCATCGGTGCACAGCTGTCCACAGATAAATCTGTCTACATACTGGACCTGAATCAGAAATCCATAAGAAATATACAGCCCGACATTGATAAATTTCTACGAAAAAGATATGCAAGTATAGAGCCAGCATTAGATGCAAAAAAATTTGCCGTTATTATTGATACAAAAATTGGCCAGTACAGGAAAAAATTGGCATACAGCATTTACAGCAAGGTAAAGGACATGGGAAAGGAAGCAATAATAGTGACTGCGGACAATATAAATCCGGTGGATGTAGAGAATATGATGTGCGATGCTGCTGTGTTTACAGGTTGCCCCAGAGTTTCCATTGATGATGGTGAAAAGTTCAGAATACCAATACTGACACCAATAGAATTCGAACAGCTCTTTGGATTTAAAAGCAACGACAGGTATATAATGGACGAGATAGTCGGCGTTGACTCTTATTCTCCAATAAGATAATTGCTTCCATGACCGATAATTTTACAGTAAACGTCAGTATATTTTTGATAACTTTTATTTAATACCACGGGGCGGTAATTGATATCCCTGGCAACCATAGTACCGTTTTTGCCCTCCTCAGTAACCATAACTCTTTCCTCCCGGCCGAGAAAGTGATCAAGTTTTTTCTCCATCTGTATACGGTGCAGGTCTATGATTTCCCGAGACCACTCCTTAAGAAGATTGGAGTTAAGAGGCATTTTATTATAATCTTTTGTATAGGGTCTGGGGGAAAACCTGGTAACATTGATAATATCTGGGCTGTAATTTTCGATAAATTTAAGAGTTTTTTCAAAGCCCTCCCAGGAATCATTATAATATCCCAGTATTATATCCGTTGCTATTGACATATCCGGGAATGCGTCCATAAACTTTCTCCATACGGTTTCTGCTTCCTCTATAGTATATTCCCGGTTCATAGCACTCAGCACAGAATCGTCAGCACTCTGGACAGGTATGTGAAGAAATTTGAATACTTTCTGTGAATTATATGCTGATACAAGTTTGTAAAGTATATCATATGCATTCCTGGGTTCAAGCATGCCAACACGTAGATAAAAATTGCGATCAATTGATACTATATTATTTATAAGATCGGCCAGGTCAGTACCTAAATCTTTCCCATATGCAGCTGTATCCAGTGATGATATCCTGATTTCACGTATATTACGGTCAAGCTCCATGTTTACCTGATTTACTATTTTATCCACCGGTCTGGAAAGCAATTTTCCTCTGGCTATATGGGATATGCAGAAATTGCAACTCCCTGTACATCCCTGATTTATTGGTATCCCATCATATATATCTGATTTAATTTCTATGTTATCAAGCGTACCTTCATAAAAACTCCTGAATTCACGGGGTTTTAATATCTCTACATTATCTGATTCTATGGTATTTCCATTAACAGTGGCAAGGCATCCTAACACCTTCACTTTGCCTGAATTCCTGGAAAGTGACGAGATACGTTTTACCATTTTATCCTCTGTATGCTTTATTACAACACATGTTCCTATGATGCTTAAATCTGCATCCTCTGGCTTTTCTACCATCTGGTTGTTTTTATCCTGAAGCAATTTATTTAAATATAATGATGATTCCGATTTTTGTAGAGTGCATCCGTATGATTCGAAGTAAATTTTCATGTGTTTTTTAATTACAATTACGTTAATAACAATTTTTATACATAATTTTTTTATATATTTTTTGTGAATGTGGAGGTAAAATTCGGTTATAGTCATATTAATATTGAATTTCGATATTTATCAATTATATATTTTAAATAAAATGTGAAAAAAGCTATATATTGCTTTAAAATATAATTTTATGACTGAAGAAAATAATTCAAAGAAAACAGATGATAGCAAGAATTATGAATGTGACCTTTCCGTTAGATGGGGGCATATAGACCCGTCAATTTTACCTTTTGATGATCTAGATAAGGAGATTATGTGTTTCCTTAGGTATAACGCCAGAATGTCAAATGCTGAGATAGCAAAGATGCTGAATACCAGTGAGGCAACAGTGAGGAGAAGGATAAATGAACTGGTCAGGAGAAAAATCATAACAGGATTTTCTGCATTGGTTGACCTGCATGTAATAGAGAATAGCATAAAGGTGTGCATAAGAATAGATACAGAGGGAGATAAGCTAGATTCTATTGCCGAATCACTTGCGGCAAATCCCAACATACTTTCACTATACAGGAGAAGAGGACAGAACCAGCTTTTATTACAGGGTCTTTTTTTAAATCTTGAAACCATTCAGGAATTCGAAGATAGCCTTGCCAGAAAGGATGGTATTGTAAAATACGATACAATGGTTGTATCCAAGGCATTCAAAAAGGATCCATGGGTGGGAATATAAAATTTAACATGTGATTATAACCATAAAATTATTATTTTTATATTTAAATCAATGTTATAATAAAATACCATTATACCTCCTGAAAATATTCATTATTAATTAAAATATTATTTTAATTGAGAAAGTTGAATATCTCATTATATTTCTTTTCATCTATTTTTCCTGTTGCCAGAACTAGATCCTTTATGCTTTTTCCGGTTTCCAGGGATTCTTCAACGATTTTTGCCATTGTATCGTATCCAAGATATGGATTAAGAAGAGCTGCCGAACCAAAACTTCTTTCAATATTTTCCTTTATTTTGTTGCGATCCGGAGTAATACCCTGTATAGCTTCTTCATCAAGCATTTTTACTCCATTCGCAAGCCTCTCCATGGACTTAGATATTTCATAATCTATATGCGGCATCATAACGTTAAGTTCAAGCTGTCCTGCCTTCACAGAAAGATTAACTGCCTGCTGCGATCCGGTTATTGAATGGCATATCATATTCATAGCCTCAGCAATGGATGGATTGATCTTCCCCGGCATGATTGAGGATCCCTGCTGAACTGCCGGCAAAACAATTTCATGAAGTCCTGCACCAGGGCCGGAATACAATAGTCTGAGATCATCCGAAATTTTGCTCAGATCCAGGGCCATGTTGGACAAAGCATTCATTACTCTGGAAAAATCTGTCATGAACTGCATGATTCCCATGAGATTTTCGCCTGGCCTGAAGTTAAAACCTGTTTCCTCTGATATTTTTTTCACAGCATTTTCCTTATAATTCTCCGGAGTGTTAGCACCATTACCAACGGCCGTACCACCGATGTTTAATTCCAGTATGTAATCCAATGCAGATTCGAATTCCTTCAAATCCCGTGCCACGGCAAAAGCCCATGCATTGAACTCATCGCCAAGTGTGACACGAACCGCATCTTGGAGGTGTGTTCTACCGGTTTTGTAAATTTTTTCAAATTCTTTATGCTTGGATTTCAATGACTTTACAAGTGCCTCTGTGTTTTTGATCAATTTAAGTGATTTCAACATAATGCTCACACGCATCATTGTAGGATAAATATCGTTGGTTGACTGACTCATATTGATTACATCATTGGGATGGACATATCTGTAGTCGCCCTTTTTATGATTTAGTGATTCCAGCACAAGGTTTGCAAGTATTTCGTTTGTATTCATATTGAAAGATGTGCCTGCACCAGCCTGAAAAACATCAACAACAAATTGATCGTCAAATTCACCGGAAATCAGCCTGTCACATGCCCTGCTTATATTTTCATATAATTCCTTGCTTAATTTCCCACTGGCAAAATTGGCATATGCAGCTCCCTTTTTTACGGTTGCCATGGCCTTTATATGATCACGATCCCTTGATTTTATTCCTGATATATTAAAATTATTCTTTGCTCTCAGGGTATTTATTCCATAATAAATACTATCTTCAATCTTTACCTCACCTATTACATCTTTTTCTGTTCTCATACTTAATAATGTAAGATTGGTATAAAAATATTCTAATTGTGACATTATATTATGAAAAAAAATTATATGCAATTATGCATGGTGGACTCAATGTATATAAAATTTAACGATTCAGGCATGGTTGTTCCAGATATGCTAACCGTGGGATATATAGAAGGTGACGGGATAGGACCAGAAATCACGAAAGTTATGATTGATGTAATCAACAGCGCCATAGAACTTGCCTATGGAGGGAACAAATCCATAGAATGGCGAAAAGTATTGATAGGGAATGAAGCATACGAGAAATTCGGGACGTATATACCTGACGAATCAATTACAGAAATGCAGAGAATGTGTGTGGTTATGAAATCGACATTGAACCTCATGCCGGATAACAGGGACATAAATACGATACTCAGAAAGCGCCTGGGACTTTATACCAATTTAAGAATGGTGAAATACATAACGGGAATGCACGTTTTAATCAAAACGTTTGATAATATAAATATTACAGTAATAAGAAGCTCATTCAGCAATAATCATATATTTTATCATTCCTCAGATAGCACCGATGACCTGATAAAGTTTCTCTCAGATAATTATGATATGAATATAACAGCCGATTCAGGCATATATTTGGTCAGCCAGAGTAAATTCAGAACAGTTAAAATAGTAAAACAGGCAGTAAATTACTATAAAAAACATAACCACAGGAAAATAACTGTTATTGACAATATAGAGAATCCGGAATTCGGGCAGTGGTGTTATGATGAGCTTGGCAGGCACGATGGGATAGCCTACGAGATTATTAAGACAAGGACATTTATGAAAAAACTTTTGATGGAACCGGAAACTCTTGATATAGTACTTATAGATACTGCCCTGAGCAGACTTGTACTTGATTTTCTTACAGGTGCCATTAACGTTGAATACGGTGCAAGCATGGGAGATGAATGTGCTCTTTTCGAGGCTGTACTGTCCTCTTCACCGCTTGAGGCTGGATATGATCTTGCTGACCCCCTTTCATTTATTCTTTCGGGATGCGCTATGTTGAATCATATAGGCTGGGAACCAGCAGCCAGTATAATAGAGAAAGCTATTTCAGCTGCATTTCTTGATAATAAGATTCCTGGGGACCTTGCTGGAAATAAGGGCGTAACTCCGATTAAATGTTCTGAATTTTCTTCAGAAATAATAAATAGAATGGAAAAAGCCTGAAAGTATATGGAATAAGTCTTTTAGTAATATATAGATCAACAGATTGTGGATACCGGCTTAAAAAGTGATATTTAAAGGATTCAGAAATGGAGCCCATATGCTATTATCCAGAGAATTTATAACTGGAGGAGATTTTTGTTTTGGCAATATATGTATCGTTATCATCAAAGGAGTCGGGTTACTTGATTCATATATAATTAATTGCCATATTCCCGGTGTCTGTGCCTCAACTTCTATTGATTCATTGCTATGAGCGGGAATAATAATATTCATAGTTGATGCCATAGAGAGGCTACTATTTAGATTTTTATGTATAATTGCATAAACCTTCATATTGCTGGAAATTGAAGTTATATTTACAATCATCGGAGTGCTGCCATTATTGTACAGGGTCAAATTGAATGGCTTATCCTGAGAAGCATTTAAATTAAAGGGATTTGTTGAATTGTTTACGCCTATATTTTTCATTGGATTCACAAAAAACACTTTTATCATTGTACGGAATATGTGTGTACCAGTATTTACAGTAATGTTGAAATGTTGAAGCCCAGAATAATTTAATTTATATGTTATAAGATCAAGCATATATAGCACTGTAGTACTATTTTCCCTCTTATGCGCCTCAATTTTGAATTTACCCGGGTGCACAGTGAAAACTGGGATAACATTAATTCCCTTTTCATTTACGGTTATATTTACGGTAACATTTGCCGGGTCTTGTTTATTCATAACATAACATGTGTCTGAAATGGCAACACTGCTATTATTGAGATTGTGGATTGGGAGTGGTGCAAATCCGAGCAGTATTATAAGTATTACAATTATTGCAAGATATTTAATGTAATGACCAGGTTTTACCAGATTATTCAGTGGAAGAGCCCCCCTGATGCCGAGGATAAATAATAGAATGACAAGAATAAGTATGTAAGGATACAGTATGGATGCCAGAATTAGCAGGATCATTGCAACATACGATACATATTTAAAGCGCCTTCCCAAAATAGCGGAAAAAACTATACCCCCGTCGAGAAACCCGATAGGCATTGCATTTAAAGCTGTTGTTATAAGGCCCGTATATCCTGCTAGTGCAAGTGGTGGTGGTACCAGTGAGGCAGGGATAAAATGTTCCAGTATAACTGGATAAATTACCGGAAAGTTGAGAGCTGATACAGGAGAATTTACAGCCGCACTGTACTGTATAATGGTTGATGTGTATGATCCTATCATTATAAGTGAAATTGATACAATAAAGCCGGATAAAAGTGAAACTGTGCCAGCCCTCACCATGGATTTAGATTCACGGAATTGGCTTTTATTGGAATTTATTATTCCCAGGGTTCCCAGACCGGGGGCAGGGACAAAAATTGGGAATCTATATTTTATATGGTTTTTTCTCAGAGATATATATTTACCAACTTCCCTGATTAAAAGTATCCCCATGACAGGGACGGCATAGACAAGGACTCCATAAAAAATACCTGTGCGCAATGAACCAATAGAATAATAATTCGATGAATAAATATATCCAGTATATACAAGAGTTATTATGGAAATCAGAAACATCAGGGTTTTTATTCCAGTTCTCTCCCTTCCAAGATTTGTATTGTTTATAACAATGATCTGGTTGTCCGGAAAATCATTTGTGAAGGCAGTAAACCCTACCTTATCCAAATCGTCCAGAAGAGAGATAAATGTTTTTTCGTTTTCGGCACCTTCTATATGGAATATCATGGAATACCTAGTATTCTCAACATCCAAGAAGCCGTAATATTTTTTAACGATTTCTTCTATGATCTGAGAATCTTTCATACTATAGCATCTACTAAAATCTCCTTTATTAACTTTTCACTTATTTCATGATCTGCCGCAGCACTGTAAAGTTTTTTATTTCTAATCCTTTCCTGCAGCGATATTCCATATTTTAGAAGAGATGATTCCAGCTTTTCTACGATGGGTTCAATGCCTATTCCCGTAATTTCCTTTCCATAGTTTATTATCACGCACTTTATATTTTTACTGAAAATATCCTTTATGAAAAAGTTAAATCCATCGTTATCTAAATTTATGTTATATAATCTTATAGTATTTATTTCAGGAACTGAACTCCCATTTAAGATGCTCTCTATCTTTTCCTTTCTGTAACGATCTATAAGTTTAATATTTTCAAGATTTTCGTGAAAAATCTTCAGTGAATGATTATAGACATCCTTTAAATCAACTTTCATGTATTCCTGTTCTTTTACTACAGTATCATAAAGAACCTGCACATATCTTAGGGCAGCTGGCCCGGCGGAAAATATAATTCTCTGTATTCCCTCCTGTACAGTTTCTACCCTCATTATTTTAATAAAGCCTATTTCACCGGTGTTTTTCAGATGCGTGCCACCACAGCCCTCTGAATCTATTCCGTCAATTGTAACGACCCTTATTTTCGAAGAAACCGGGACGCCGCCCTCAAAGAGTCTGAAACCATATTTCTCTATTGCAGGGTTCCAGCTTATGTTGGTCACTGTAATTTTTCTATTTTGTTCTATGGCCTCAAGGCACATATTTTCTATATTTTTTATATCTTCCAGGGTAATTTTTCTGTAATGTGTCACATCAATTCTTGATTCGTCAACATCTTTTTTGACGCCATTCTGCCATATATGGTCCCCGAAATATTTCCTCATTATCCCCAGAAGAAGATGGGTTGCAGAATGGTGTATCATGAGCTGTCTTCTTCTATCATAATCAATTACACCCTTTATTCTGGAGTCCTTGGATATGTTTCCATCTAGGAAATGCACTATTGAATCTCCATACTTCTGGACATTTGTGACGTTCACCTTTTTACCATTTGCTATAAAATAGCCAAGGTCATATGGCTGACCTCCTCCCTCAGGATAAAACGCAGTTTGATTGGGTATAATCCTTCTATCGCCGGAATACAGGGTAATAGCAGTAAATTCAGCTATTTCCGTATTATCATAATAAAGCGGTCTGGTATGAATAGGTGGATAATATTCATTCTGTTTCTTTTTCTCGGTTTTCTTTTCATGCCGTGCAATAACTATTTCCTGAAAATTATCAGGAAGTTCCATATTATTCCCGGTGATCCTTCTATAAGAATCCATGATGAGTTCCTCATTGATGCCCTCTGATTCATAGAGTGTTATGGCATCTCCCAGATTTAATTTTCCTGATTTTATGTATTTCTTCACCTTTGCTTCCGCATTCTTTGTTATTTCACTGTACTTTTCTTTCTCTATGGATATAATATCTGATATGAATTCCCTATCATAATTTTTGATAATTTCTGAAAACACGTTATGCTGGAAATCCATTAATTCCATGAAATCCTTCGTAAATCCGGTTTCCTCAATAAATTTCAGGGATCTCCTTATAAGCATTCTTGCCAGATAGCCAACCTTTACATTTGATGGAATTACATAATCGGAAAACATCAGAAGCAGGGTTTTGGTATGATCTGCAAGGGAATATAATGCCCTTAACTTTTTCAACCTCTCAAGAAAGTCACTGTCCATGGGCAAATTATTTTTCTCCATATATGGATTAAGCTGTTTCAGTAGCTCTGACTCCCTATAGGGATCGATTTCAGCAGATAATTCAGATATTTTCTGGATTATGTTATTATCAATACAGCTAACAGAAGAATTTTCCAATATATATTCTATAGTTTTCGGGAAAATTGATTCGTATACTGTGGGGGTTCCAGTTGAGAGCCATACAAGTCTTTCAAGGCCATACCCTGTATCGACGATTTTCAGTGGCATCGGTGAATATTTAGTACCATCCAGGGTTATATCTCCATCTGGATCTTCTTTCAGATCCATGAAAACCAGTGTAGCCACCTCAAGTCCACGGACAAAGACTTCCACAGCATTGCCTGCATTACCGCCGCCGAACCAAGGTTTTTCCTTATATGTTATTATTGTTCCATTGATGCCTAGTTTTTCAGTTAAAAATCTATATGAGTATTCAACTGTCTCATTTTTCCAGTAAATGTACTTATCCTCATAATTAAATGCATCATGGCATAGCATTTCGAATGATGTTAAATGCCTCCCAGTTTTTCCAACAAGGTCCAGATCGAGCATCCTTATACTGGGCTGTGACATTGCAATAGGATTTCCTGGAGGTGGAACCATTCCTGATGTGACCTGCGGCTGGAAATCGTAAATTGACGCATTTACCAGTAAAACATCCTCGCGCCACCGTGGAACAATAGGATAAAAATCAAGAATTTTGTGCTTCATATTATCACTTTTGAAAAAATTGAGAAATTCTTCTCTCATGTCATTTATAGAATATTTCCTTTTAACAGGGGAACTCCCTATAAATGAATAGCTTTCACATGCAGGATCTCCGCATGTCGTTTTCTCTGGATCAGAAGTCCAGAAATATGATGAACAGACTGAACACTGTTTCCTAATAAATTTATTATCCCTAAAGAAGTCCAGATCAAATTCTCCCTGTACCATTCTACATATAATGCAACTGGATAAATAAATATAATTGTCCTCCTGATTATTTATAACAGCTGTAATTCATAATGATAAATAATATTTATATGCTTATTATCTATTTATACAATATGGAAGAAAATTTAAAGCGGCCATCATGGGATGAGTATTTCATGCGTATGGCATACCTTGCTGCTTCCCGTTCTAACTGTACAAGAAGGAAGGTTGGGGCTGTTATTGTCAGGGATAACAATGTACTGGCAACTGGATATAATGGACCACCAGCTCACACAGTTAATTGCGATATAGTTGGATGCATACGGGATGAACTGAGTGTACCTTCCGGTGAAAGGCATGAACTTTGCAGAGGATTGCATGCAGAGCAGAATGCCATAATACAGGCAGCCGTTAATGGTTCATCAATTAAAGGCTCGAAAATATACGTTACAACTCATCCCTGTGTGGTATGTTCCAAAATGATCATGAATTCACATATTGATGAAATTATATTTGCTGAAGGTTATCCTGATGATCTTGCTGAATTGATGTTGCTAGAGAGTGATATAAAAATCAGAAAGTTCAATCTATCTGATAGCGAAGTAGAATCTATGATCGGCGTCCAATACATACACAAAGTTGGAGAAGATTGATTTTTGGTTTATTTTATAACAATAGTTATATATTTCTTCTAGATAAAATAAATATTTATATATAAGTTAGTAATATACAGTTAACAACTAATGGTTGTTAACTCAGGTGATAATAATGAATGGAAGAAGAGATGATGATTGGGATGATATATTTAACGACATGTACGACGAGTTTGGCCTTGATATGAGAAAAATTAACAAGGAAATTGCCAGGTTCTGGGAATCCATAATGAAGGATGATACAAATAGTAAGATAATGGGTCCTTATGTCTATGGATTCAGTTATAAGGTTGGACCTGATGGAAAGCCGGTTTTCCAGGAATTCGGAAACGTACCCAGGAATGCCATCGGTCAGAAAAACGAAACACAGGAAGGTTACAGGGAGCCACTTACAGACATTAATGAGGACAAGGAAAACGTTTACATAACATATGAATTACCCGGAGTGGATAAGAAGGATATAGACCTCGTTGTAAATGAAAACAATATAGAACTAAAGGTCGATAAAGGTGCCAGGAAATACTATAAAAACATAGAATTCAACACTGGAGTAAACATTGACAGTGTAATAGCAAAATTTACTAACGGTGTCCTTGATATAACCATTAAAAAATTGAACAGCAAGGGTAATGGAAAGGCAGTTAAAATAGATTAAATATCTATTTTTATTTTTTCGGGTGTTTTTATGGATGACGAATTATGGAATATTTTAATGGCTCTGGAGAATAATACCAGAAGAGAGATGCTGAAAACACTCGCAAATTATGATTCATATGCCCTTGAATTAAGCAAGATGATCGGGGTTTCACAACAAGCTATAAACAAACAGCTTGACATTCTTGAAAAACTGGGATTTATATCAACCAATGGAAGCATACCATCAACAATTGGCCCGCCAAGGAAAGTATATAAATCAATGGGATTTTCCACGATAACTATAGACTATTCAAGAAATTTTATGGGAATTAAGAAAAGTGAAATAAACTATCCTGGAGAAGACGTTAATGGAACTTCACTGAGTCTGATTGGTACACTTAAATCAATAAATGATGAAATAGATAGTATAGATAGAAAGAGAAGCGAACTGGTGGGAAAGAAGGACCTAATAATTGAAAAACTCCGTGAGAGGGCTTCAGAATACGATGGATTTTACAGAAAGGTAATTTATGAATATCTAGAGAAACTAAATTTCTCAGAGGTGGCTGATGAAACCGGGTTGCCTGAAGAAATGGTGGAAAATATTATAGGGAAGTTTATCTCATCGTAATTGTTAAACATTTTATAGTGATATTATATACTACATAATATGAAAGTGTCATTTAAATTCGATAAGAATGTAGGATTTATTTCAGACGATGGCAAATATGATGTAAAAATAAAAAATTCTGTGGTTGGTAACGATGAATACCATTCACCAACAGAGCTCTTAATGCTTGCCATGGGGGCATGCAGCAGCGATGACGTATTAAATATACTCAAAAAGATGAGAAAGGATGTGGAAAACTACAGATGTGAAGTTACTGCAGAAAAAAGGGATACCGACCCGAAGATGTTAAAATATGGAGAAATACATTATATCTTCCAGGGAGATGTGGATCCTGATTCCGTAAAGAAAGCCGTAAACCTGTCACTGGAAAAATACTGTTCAGTATCTCTTACTGTAAAAAATGCGGGAATACCGGTGTCCTATTATTACACCATCAACGGCAAGGATTACCGTTAATTTTTCAACCCATTTCCTGTCAGTATCAGCATGGACTTTCCAGTATAATGCCCTTTCTTATATGCGGCGTAAACAGTGGCGGAGCTGTATTCAACGTAAAAACCTTTAAGAGCCAGATCTTTTCTGGCCTCGATGATTTCATTTTCTGATACTGATACACAGCTGTTTCCCTCTCCCATTATTCTCATCATTAACTTCATCAGTACAGGACGTTTGGCAACAAGTGCATCGGCAATCGATGATAGATTGTTATCAGGATTATACTTTAATTCATTTACTCTGGAGCATAGTGGTGAAATATTTTCCGGCTGCACCCCAATAATTTTAGGAATTCTGCCAATTTCACCGGAACTGTAAAGATGGGATAAACCACTGAAAAGTCCGGATAACAGCGTTCCTGCTGAAACCGGTACGAATATATTGTCTGGCATCCTTGATGACTGGAGAAAGATTTCATATGCAAGTGTTCTGATTCCATCACGGAATTCAGGGTTAAGAATGTGTGAAGCATAAAAACCTGAAGCTTTTTCTGCAGTTTCCTGTACGGTATCTCTTGTTCCATCAACCTTTATAATATTAGCACCGTAACTGTTTATCTGCTTTAACTTATTTTCATTTGCGTTTCCTGGAACATATATGTTTACATTATAGCCTGCGCGTGCTCCATATGCTGCTATAGAAGCACCGGCATTGCCCGATGAATCCTCGTTAATGGAAGTTGCATGGAATTCCTTTTCATTGGTTTTTATATATGATATAAGGTTTTTACTACCTCTATCCTTATATGAATAGGTAGGAGAGAAATAATCCAGTTTTAGTACTAAATTGCTGTTCAGATCCTCTATGGGGGTAAAAACTTCTCCGAGAGTTATTTTTTTTGTAAGATAATCAAAATTAAGTTCCAGATTATCTGTGAAGATTTTATCCGGAATTAATTCAAATGGTTCGTTGCAAATTGTGCATCTTAATTCATATTTAATTCTGGGATGCCCGTTTAGACAGACAGATTTCATGAAAAATGTAATACATTAAAAAATAAAATACTATGCAAAAAAATTTGGTTTAAAGAGAGGAGTAGTAGGTCTCGTCGTAAGGCTCCGGCTTGAGTCCTTTCCTTTCCCTTATTTTTGCAACTATGCCGGCCTGAAGTTCGTAAGGTACACGTTGGTATCCAGAATTCTCAGAGCTCCATATGGCCTTTCCACCTGTGGCGCTTCTTATTGCAGATGCAAAGCCGATCATACCGGATACAGGTGCATTTGCTATAACGGTAATTTCATCACCGTTCTGCTGCATATCCTCGACGACACCACGCCTCTGCTGGAGCTCACTGGTGACTGGCCCCATTAGTTCCTGTGGAACACTTATGTAAACCTTCTGCATGGGCTCCATAAGAACCCTCCCTGCCTGGCACATGGCACCGTATATTGAGTTCCTACCAGCAGGTATAACCTGTGCTGGCCCCCTATGGATGCTATCCTCGTGAAGTTTTGCATCCATTAAACTTACCTTCAACCCGTATACTTTTTCATTTGCCAGCGGGCCTTTGTCTAGAGATTCGTTGAATGATTCTATGAGAAGCTCCATGGTTTCATCCAGATACTGTATTCCCTTTGTCATATCTAGCATTACATTGATTCCGTGCACCGACACCAGACTTCTTGCCTCGTTATGATCGAGACCCGCTTCTTCAAGTATTGCGGCAATGGCCTTTTTATCCTTTATTTTTGACCCGTCTGGTATTTTACCTTCAAGGATAGCCAGTACAACGCCTTGGGGGAGAGGTTCTACCTTGAAATAGAATCTATTATGCTTGTTAGGAGATTTACCCTCGAATGGTCCTCCGGTTTTATCAACGGTTTCACGATATACAACCAGTGGAGCCGATGTTACAACCTCAACATGGTAATCATTTTTTATCCTGTACATTGTAATTTCTAAATGTAACTCTCCCATACCAGATATAAGATGCTCGCCGGTTTCCTGATTTATATCAACCTGTATGGATGGATCTGCTTTGGATACTGATCTCAAAACATCTATAAGCTTTGGAAGATCGGCAGTATGCTTTGCCTCGATAGCCAGTGTAACCACTGGATCCGAATAATGGGACATGGGTTCAAAATCCTCCATTTCCTGGCTTGAGGATACGGTTGAACCGGCTATTGCGCCCTTCAGTCCAACAACAGCAGCAATATTACCTGCAGCAATCTCATCAATTGATATTCTGTCCGGACCAACCATCATTGATAATAACTGAACCTTGGATTTACCTGCTCCTGTAACGTAGAGCTCACTTCCCTTCCTGATTATTCCAGAGAAAACTCTCCCCACGGCTATTTCTCCTGCATGTGGATCGATAAGAATCTTGGTTATCATCATTGTAACTGGACCATTGTCGTCACACATTTCCATAGCTTTTCCTATTTCACTGTTAAGATCTCCATGCCATATCTGTGGAATTCTGTATTTCTGCGCAACTGCTGGATTAGGAAGATTTTTTATTACCATATCGAGAACTACTTTATGCAGTGGAGCCTTTTTGGCAAGCTCTTTCTGTTTGCCTGCTGAAACTAAATCAACAATATCCTTGAAGGTAACCTTGAATAAGCCCATGGCGGGAACGGAAAGTGCCCAGTTATGGTATGCGGATCCGAAGGCAACTGTGCCGTTTTTTACATTGACTAGCCAGTCATTTGCAAATTCCTTTGGAGCATATTTTGTTATTAATTTGTTTACATCGGTAATGACCTTTATGAAACGTTTCTGCATTTCATCGCCATTGAGTTTTAATTCGTTAATCAATCTGTCTACCTTGTTAATGAACAGGACTGGTTTAACTCTCTCCCTTAAGGCCTGCCTTACCACAGTTTCTGTCTGTGGCATTACACCCTCAACGGAATCGACAACAATAACTGTACCGTCAACAGCCCTCATTGCCCTTGTAACATCCCCGCCGAAATCAACATGTCCAGGAGTATCTATAAGGTTAATAAGGTACTCCTTTCCTTCAACTTCATGAACCATGGATGCATTTGCAGCATTTATGGTTATTCCCCTTGCCTGTTCCTGTTCATCATAATCCAGAAGTAACTGTTTTCCGGCAAGTTCCTCGCTCATCATTCCGGCACCGGCAATTAGGTTATCACTGAGTGTGGTTTTCCCATGGTCTATATGAGCCGCTATATCAATATTCCTTATTAACTCTGGATGTTCAACTAATTTCATTGCTTTTGCAACATTTTCTTCTTTTCGCCCCATTAATAACACCGTTTAAATTCTATAACCCTGTATTAAAAATCATTATTTAATTATTGTTAAAATTTATTTAAAAGCTAAAATAATTTAACTTTTTATCTGTATTTCTATTCTAACACCGTCAGGTATGGATATCCTCATCAGTTGCCTCAAGGTTCTTTCGTCGGCATCCACATCCATCAGGCGTTTATGTACTCTCATTTCCCAGCGGTCCCATGTTGGAGAGCCTTCACCATCAGGGCTTTTCCTCACCGGAACTTTGAGTTTTTTTGTAGGCAGTGGAACAGGTCCATGTATTTCAACCCCTGTTCTCTTTGCTATCGATTTGATTTCATCGCAAACAATGTCGACTATTTTGTTTTCAGTGCCACTCAGTGAAATTCTTGCTTTGTATGCCATATATCATCACGCTACTGTTGCCTTTTCAAGGTCTATGCACTGACCGGCTGCGACGGTCATGCCCATATCCCTGATTGCAAATCTTCCCAGCTGTGGGAATTCAGAGACCTTTTCTATAACAAGGGGTTTGTCAGGTATAACCTTCACTACTGCTATATCTCCTGCCTTTATGAAATCAGGCTTATCCTTAAGGGTTGTTCCATCCTTGGGGTTTATGGTCCTGAGAATTTCATCAAATCTGCAAGCTATCTGTGCTGTATGAACGTGGAAGACAGGTTTGTATCCTGCAGCGATAACACTGGGATGCTGAAGAACTACTATCTGGGCTGTAAATGATTTTACAACGGTAGGTGGTGCAGAAGCTGGTCCACAAACATCTCCTCTCTTCAGATCGTTCTTTGCTATTCCCCTTACGTTGAATCCTATATTATCACCGGGTTCTGCCTTGGGCATTGTGGTGTGGTGCTCCTCTATTGACTTGACTTCTCCGGATTTGTTCGCAGGCATGAATGTTACCTTGTCATTTACTTTTATAACTCCGGTTTCCACTCTTCCCACAGGAACTGTTCCTATTCCGGTAATGGAGTATACATCCTCAACAGGTATCCTGAGAGGTTTGTCTGTTGGTTTCGGTGGAACCTTAAGGTTGTTAAGTGCTTCCATTATTGTTGGACCCTTCCACCATGAAAGGTTTGCACTTGCCTTCATTATATTGTCTCCCTTATAACCGCTCATTGGTATGATCGGGACATCCCTGTATCCTATGGGTGCAAGAAGTTTTGTAACCTGTTCCTTTACTTCATTGAATCTCTTTTCGTTGTATGGTGGCTGGGTTGAATCCATCTTGTTTATTGCTACAATTAACTGGGGTACACCAAGTGTTCTTGCAAGGAAAGCATGCTCTCTTGTCTGGGCCATAACTCCTTCTCCCTCTCTGGCTGAGACTACAAGAACTGCAGCATCTGCCTGGCTTGTTCCTGTTATCATATTTTTGACAAAATCCCTGTGACCGGGAGCGTCAATAATTGTAAAGTAGTACTTGTCGGTCTCGAATTTCCTGTGTGTAAGATCTATAGTAACTCCTCTTTCTCTCTCTTCCTTGAACCGGTCCATAACCCAGGCAAACTCGAACGTTGCCTTTCCCTTCTCTTCTGATTCCTTCTTGTACTCGTCAATTATGTGCTGTGGAATTTCTCCGTGCTCAAACAATAGCCTACCTACAAAGGTAGATTTTCCATGATCGACATGCCCTATTATAACTAAATTCAGATGTGGTAATTCTGCCATTTTCTTTCACCTTTAATCAGGATTAAATATCCTTTCTTTACCATATAATACTTTAATATTTAAATATCTTTCTTTATGTTTTATC
>JAKAYM010000101.1 GCA_021826795.1 Thermoplasmata archaeon | reverse complement strand
ATATACAAAATGGAGAAGGGAGAGATCATGGGTGAGATACCGAAGAAGGCAAAGGAGATCATTTCTGATATGAACATAGACATGGACATATTACGTAAAAAGGCTTGAGTTAGGGATTAAATTAATGTGATCAAAAAGCGGAACAACATAGAGAAAATTTATTATCTTATATATTATCTGCATATAATGCCGATATATGAAAATGATGAACATGAATTCTTGAGTTCAAAAGCGAAAAAAATAGAGAATAATGAATATATTAATGGTATGCTTTTCCTGACAGATAAGCGTATAATATTCGAGAGAAAGGGGAAAAAGTCGTTTATAAGGGCCTCCCCCGCTGTTTTAGATCTCAATCTGTTCCTTTATAACGTTGAAAACGCAAATTTTGCTAAACCAACATTTCCTGTTTTTACCAAACAGATACTCAGTATTGAATATTACGGAGAATCACAGAAGCTTATCAGGGTGGATTTTGCCCTTAAAAAACCAAAACCGTGGGTAGATCAAATTACAAGACTTGCAACTGTTGCAAAAAGGGACGAATCTAACAGGAAAGAAAAGGAAGTTCTGGAAAATAAAAAACATGAGCTGGATATGGCTAGGGCAAAGGCGCCACGGGCCAATATTGGAATGGCTGTCTTCGGTGACGACAACAAAAAAAATCCATATCAAAGTATAAGGGAGAATATGGCTGAAGATAAAAATGATGAAAATCTGCCTGATGCTGCCCACAGATGCCCGAGATGTGGTTATCCTGTTAGTGAAGATATGACTTACTGTCCGAACTGCGGATATAAATTAAAATAGAAATTAATAATTACATATTTATTTTAAGTTATGATTATTTCCATCATGAGCAGGAGATTCGTGGGTCGGCAATGTTATCTCTTCCAATTTTCCCTGTATATAGAATTCAAGTGCTTGAGTCTCATTCATATTATTTGAAAAATATATCTTCATCTTGTCTTTCAGAAAACGCACTCCAGGAGCCCCAATTTCTGAAACTATTATTGCATCCACATTTTTTCCTAGAACTGATTTCAGCATATGTATGCCCCGGGTTGAGGTGGCCTTTAAAGCAGGATTTTCGTAGCTTTCTATCAATTTGTATTTTGTGTTCTCCACTTCAAATATATGAACTTCCATGCCATCTCCAGGGCCACTTATGGTTATTCCGTTTACAGGAATTCCAATTCTCGTTGTCATAACAATATATTACAATCCCAGATTTAAACTATAACAAAAATCTTTGTAACAATACCGGTATATTTTTATGAGATTGCTGTACACATAAAAATCTATTCAATTTAAATAATTCTCAATTATTTTTTATAAATCACCCATGTACTGACTATGGAAAAATTATGCCATGAATAGTTCCAATCTATCTTGCAAAAATAAAAAGTTCATAATTGACATATAATAGATAAGAGTGATAAGCTATTGTTGTTGTCTATTATTGTACTCAGTTTTGCTTATGTGTAACTGTATGTGATCACTTGCGTTTTCTCTTGGCACGCCATCAAGGATAATTGTGAGCTACCTCATGTCAAGGCAATGAGGCTTCCTGATTCATGGACAATGTTTACCCTTACATACGGAATTATGTTCAATCCTTCAGGGGCAGAGGCATCAATCTCCACAGGCGTAAATTCCCTTAAGTGCTCCACAGGTACTTTTATATTTATATTATATTTCTTAAAATAATTGTTTATTTTATTATGCTTATTCTTCAATAGTTCATTTATCTTTATAATGCCATAATAAATATCATTCAATGCAGAGTTATAGTCCCTGTCTATAACAGAGCCACATTCGGTTTTGGGACAATATTATTCTACTGGACTCCCATGATAATTTCGCTTTCGGGGGTTTCTATGACTTTTCCTACATAGTATTCTGCCCTATACCCTGACAGGTATGAGATAATCCTGCCAAGATCGGATTCTCGTATTATTATCACTCCCCTTAGGAATTTCCTGAAGTGGATCTCTTCCATTATTCCCTTTCTATGGAACCTGTATCTTCCATTCCATGACATTGAATCCTGCCCGTACAGTCCTCTTACAAATTTGTTGAGCGTATTCGTATCAGTTCCCTTTGGAAGCTTGAAGGCTACGATGTATGACATAATTATGTATAGTAGATATCCATAATGTATTTAAACCTGTTTTTGATACGGCTGCATGGTAAGGAGGAATTCCGAAGAACTTAGGGATCTCGTTAAGTCGGTAAGGGACAAATCTTTTTCATACGATAGGGGGGAGGAAAAGGAGAGTAACTGGCAAGATTACGATCAGGCGCAGGTGAACGAGATCGCAGATGTGCTGGAAACAATCAGGGACATTGTAAACATTGCGGTATCGCCCATGCCGGAGAAGAAGAGGGTGGGAAGACCATCTGTACCGTCTCAGGACATAGTGAAGGTCATGCTCATGCAGGCATACTTCGGAATGCCCAATAGGGTTGCACAGGGATTCCTGAGACTGTTCGGCGAGAAACTTGGCATATCATCAGAATTCTCCTACAAGACGATAGAACGTGGATACGATCCTGAAAGGACAAAGAGTATTCTTGACGAGGTTCTGAAGATCATGAATGAAACCGGTAATCCCCTTGAGAAGATATTCTCCACAGATGGAACTGGCGATCCCAGTACCATGAAGGTCAACTACGAATCAAAGAGGAGCCAGCAGAGGAACGAGAAGAATAAGGAGATGAAGTCCGACGCTTTCCCGCACACGGAGGGAAAGCATGACTTCCAGTATTCTTCATTTTCTGTCGGAGTAAACACAAAGATCATCTCCGGACTCTACACAACAGATGATCACTCTGTGGGAGAGCTGTCCATGTTTCCTGAAATAATAGAACAGACGGTAAAGATGTGCCCGCAGATCGAGGTAATGTTTGGAGACGCATTATATTCGAATAGAAAGATCTGCTCAATAACCGAAGGTTACGGGATAAGGCCATACTTCCTTCCAAAGACGAATGCAACGTTCCGTGCCAAAGGGGTAGAATCATGGAAGGCCATGCTCTACTCTTTCGTTGACAACACACAGGAATGGTTGGCGAAATATCACATGCGATCAATATCCGAATCCGTCAATTCAATGATGAAGAGGAAGATGCCTGTAAAGGTAAGGAAGAGGCTTCCCCTGAGAAAGAAGACGGAAGAGATACTGAAGATCAACATGCACAACCTCAGGCAGTATAGCTACCTGAGGCACACAGACCCGGAGATGATCAAAGATTACAGGGAACTGTACCTGAAATAATATTGTCCCAAAGCCAATGAAGAAGCAAATATTTATTATTTATAATTTTATATAACTTCATGGTAAATAAATTTCCAGAAAATTTTATCTTTGGAACCGCTACATCTTCTTTTCAAATAGAAATGGGAAGTTCGGCGGCATCACAATCCACCAGATCTGATTGGTATCAGTGGGTACATAATCAAGACATAATATCAAACCATTTGGTAAGCGGGGATTTGCCTGAAAATGGCGATGATTTCTGGGATACCTATGAGGCTGATTTTGAACGTGCAAAAGAACTCGGAACCACTGCAATAAGAATGAGCTTGGATTGGGCACGTCTCTTTCCTGATGATACAAGTAGTGTTAATTCTATAGTTAAAAAAACTGATAAAGGTGATGTGTTAGATTCGTATCTGGATGAGAAAACGTACTGTGCAATGAATAAGCTGGCTGATCAAGATGCAGTGATAGGATACTCGAAAATTCTTGAATCGGCTAGATCGGCCGGATTGAAAATATTTCTAACAATGTATCACTGGCCCCTGCCGCTCTGGATACATAACCCTCTTGAATGTCATAAAAATATACAGACTTCTAATGAAAAGGGATGGGTAGATACAAGAACAGTAGAAGAATTTGGTAAATATTCTGACTTTGTTATTAAAACATATTCAAGTTATATATATGCTTGGCAAACAATAAATGAACCAGAAAGCGTGTCACTGGGAGGATATCTTCTTGGTAATGTCTATGGTTTTCCACCGGGGATTAGCGATTTACAGCTTGCATTTAAAGTACAGAGGAATCTAGCATTCGCCCACAGTGTGGCATATCATAACGTAAAACGATTATATGACATACCCACGGGTATTGGTGTTTCTATCCCCTATATTGATCCAGTTAATGAGGAAAGCGTTAACATAGCATCATATATGGCATATTTGTATAATGAGTGGTACCTTAATGCAGCTTTGAAAGGATCATTTGACAACGATCTTGATATGACAATAGATGAAAATATTCCATCCATGGGCGGAACTGACTACCTTGGTATAGATTATTATCAAAGAATGAGAGTTAAATATGATAAAAATAGTACTTTTGCCGGTCTTTTGAATGTATCTATTGAACCTTGTTCAGAATGTTCGGATTTTGGATGGGATATCTATCCTCCCGGTATTCGTAAAGTAATAAAGAGATCGTACATGAAATATAATAAACCCATTTATATTCTTGAAAATGGTATCGCAGATGCTTCCGATCTCAAACGACCCAATTTTATTCGGAATCATTTGATAGAAGTTTCTAGGTCCATTACTGAGGATAAAATACCAGTTCTGGGATACTTCCACTGGTCGCTTATGGATAATTACGAATGGAGTAATGGGTTTTCTAAAAGATTTGGTCTATATGAGGTAAACTATTCAACTGGGAAACGCATAAAAAGAAAATCCGCAGAGGTTTATTCCAGGATATGCAAAACTGGAAAAATAGAGAATGAAAATATATAAGAAAATTATTTATTTGATTATTTATATCGAAATACAAATATTTTTATATAGGCAAATTATGTTATTCAATGAGGGAGCCTTATAAATTACCATTGAAAAAAAAGGTTCTGTATAGTATTGGAGAATTTGGGGAGTTCATCCCAACATATTTTATATCTTCCTATATATTCATTTTTTATGCCCCCGCCAGTGGCCATGTCATAATCCCTAGCTATATCATTGGAATAATATTCTTTCTCGGAACAGCAATTCAGGCTATTGCAAATCCCTTTGTAGGAAGCTGGAGCGATAAATCACATTCGAAATTAGGTAGAAGAAGATTTTTTATCATAACAGGTTTCATTCCTATGACGCTTTCTTTTTATCTTATGTGGATACCGACATCACACTTTATCTTGAATATCATCTCACTTCTAGCGTATATGCTCTTTTTCAATTTTCTTTTTGCCTATGTAATAACTCCATATTTGGCACTTATTCCAGAAATATCAATAAATTCAAATGATCGGGTGAGGTTAACTACTATTGCAGCATATTTTTCAATTATAGGCATTATAATCTCATCCCTGATACCAGCCATTCTTTTTTCTCTGGGATTATCTATGGCATTCGTTGCAGGAGTTATGTCCATGATTACTGTAATTGCTCTTCTTTCCGTTATATTAAGTATAAAGGAATCAACAAATGTTTCCATGATTCCGAACAAATATACTTTCATACAAGGAATTCAACAAACTTTCAGAAATAAAACATTTAAGAAATACATTTTTGCATATCTTTCATTTGAATTTGGATTTTCCTTCTTTTTATCATCACTTGGATATTACATTGAAGATGTTGTATTTAAACCTTCAAATACCGAATACACATCATATATAGGAATTTTTACATTCATTGCCGTATTCTCTGCTATACTATTCTCACCTTTACTGGTTCGGTATTCTGATAAAAAAGGAGAGAAAAACTCATTTATATTATTCACTATACTATTATCAATACCACTTTTCCTGACATTTTTTGTTGGGTTGTATAGTGAAATTAGTAATGTGATACAGATGCTAATTTTAATGGTATTTGCAGGAATTGGATTAACATCATTTTTTATTCTTCCAAACGCAATTCTTTCAGAGATTATAGATGAAGATGAACTTATCACCGGTTTCAGAAGAGAAGGTATGTATTTTGGAGTTCAAGGATTTCTTGAGCACTTTTCCATATCTTTCGCCTCTCTTGTTCTTGGATTCTGGATAAGCGGGTTTTATACTCCAACACATAATATTTTATTTATAAGGCTTCTTGGAGTTATAGCTGGAATTTTCGTATTATTGACCGCTATTATGTTCTACTTCGTTCCTCTCAAACAAAACATTCTCTCCAATACAAAAAAATAATTGACAGATAGAAGTTAGAAATTATGAAAAATCTTATTTAGCCTTAGCTATATGACGATATAGCTGTGAGAATCGGGGGCGGTTGTCTAAGTACTTGATCCTTGAGGCCGCTTCATAGAATAGCCGCCCTTCGACTCGATTTCTTACCTTATTAATATCTAATAAGGTGAATAGGAGTTTGTCGAGTCTACGATTCTAAATCTCACAGAACCACTAAGAGGTGATTAAATGGTAATCGGCTTGGATGTACATAAACGTTCCGTATACGGAACTGTAATGGAGGATAATGGAGATATTATTGTCCAGAGGAATATAGAAAATAATATGGAGACAGTGAATGGGTTTTTATCTGATTACAGGGATCATGACATTGTAATAGAATCATCTACATCAGGAAAATACCTTTGTAAAGAATTATTAAAATTAAACTATAAGATACATTTGATAAATCCTGCAAAGGTTCCTGAAATCTCTAAAAATTCCTCTTTAACAAATAATTTGTACGTAAATATAAATTACAAATCATCTTGTGGGACTTACTTATAGCTGTAAATGGGGCTGACCGGATTTGAACCGGTGACCTCCCGGTTATCAGCCGGGTGCTCCAACCAAGCTAAGCTACAACCCCGTAAGACCCCTATT
>JAKAYM010000100.1 GCA_021826795.1 Thermoplasmata archaeon | reverse complement strand
CCTGGAATATCTCAAGAAAATCCGGATTTACCTTATTTGGCATCAAAGAGCTTCCGGTTACATAGCCCGGTGGTAGTTCTATAATTTTCATTTCATCACCGCTGAAAATTATCATATCCTGGAATATTCTTGATATATCTATGAGAAATGAATTTATGGCAGACATTACTATTATATAATTATCCGGATAAAGCATAAACGAAAAGAGTGGATTTTTTATGTTTTTATCCATGCCCAGATACGAGGCAACCTCTGTAAAATCAACATCCGACATGGAACCAAATCCTGAACCATATCCAAGGGGCAGTTCTTTTAATTCATTTAAAACTTTGTTTATATTATTAAAATTATAGACAAAGATATTTTTTATAAAATCCAGATAAGTCTGGAAGGTTACCGGCATGCCCTGCCTGTAATGTGTATACCCTGGCATGACACCATTCTGTTTAATCTTCTGGATTCCCTGGAGTGTGCTGTAAATAAGTTTTTCATAATCAATTAGAATATCAATAAGGAAAAAGTTAACATCTGTGTGTACCTGTTCATTTCTTGACAGAAACATTCTCATATTCTCAGCACTACCATCAGTTTCTTCTATTGCCAGATGCTCTATATTCCCATGAACATCTTCCAGATCAGGATTAAGATTTATTGTTCTTCCATACAGACCATAAAGTTCCTTCAGGGTCTTTAATGTGTTTTCCTTATTACCTGAACATTTTCTGTATATGTACAGATTATATGCCATCAGTGACAGTATTTCGTAAGGTACCAGATATCTGTCCACAGATATATCTTTCTGAAGCATCACCCTGTATGCATCATTTCCAGCTTCGGGAGATGCGCTCCCTGACCATATTTTCATTTCAATTCCCTATAAAATAATTACTGGACGATACTAATTTTTTGCTTCCTGGCATTGTTTGTATATACAGTGTTGTTCTTGTATATATCTATGAATCCCCTGGCAGAATCCTGGTTGAAGTTACTGTTATCATAGCTAATTTTCTCATAGTTGTACACAGAATTATCACTTTCTATGGATTTCATTACAATGTTCCCCTTGTACAGCTTGAGTTTTATTTTACCGTTAACATATTTATTTAAACTGGATTCAAACTGGTTTATGTGTTCCATAACCGGGTCATTCCAGAGCCCATTATATGTAAAATTAGACCACTGGTTATCCATGTATTCTTTCAGGTCAAGTTCATATTTATTTAAAGTAAGTGATTCAATCATTTTATGTGCCGATAGAATTGCCATTGCACCGGGTACCTCATACACTTCATGGCTTTTAATTCCGGTCACCCTGTCTTCCATATGGTTTATTAGCCCAATGCCATTCCTTCCTGCAATTATATTCATCTTTTCTACTATTTTCTCCAGATCGTATTCAATCCCATTAATAGCATACGGAATTCCGTTTGCAAACTCAAGACCCACGGTTTCACCGCTTCCCGTTTCCTCAAGCGGTGTAACCCATTCATAAACATCATTTTCAAGGGGATTTTGTATATTTTCTATTGTAGAACCTTCAGCAGACCTGCCCCATATATTTTCATCCACTGAATATTTTCCGTCTTTCGGTATTTTTATTCCATTATTCTTTGCATAATTTATCTCATCCGGCCTGTTCATATTCCAGTCCCTGACCGGTGCAATGACATTGATGTTTTCATCAATTGCCTTTACAGTAACCTCGAACCTTACCTGATCATTTCCCTTCCCTGTGGAACCATGGGCAATGGTATTGCAGCCATATTCAGTTGCATAATATACCGCCTTTTCTGCCATGAGAGGCCTGGCTATGGCCGTGGAAAGTGGATATCCTTCATACATGCCATCGGCAAGAATTTCTTTTTTAATATATTTATCTGCGAATTCATTTTTTACATCAACGACTATTGCATCAGAAACACCCAAAGATATAGCTTTTTCCCTGATTTCATCAAGATTGCTATTTCCTACATTGAGTGTTAATGTTACAACCTCTTTTTTCATTTCCTGCTGAATCCATTTAACCATAACAGAGGTATCAAGCCCTCCTGAATACAATAATAATACCTTATCCATAGCAGAATCATATTTTTTATATATATGATATTTTTCATGAATATTTACTATATTAGTGGAATTAATCGCATAAAATATGTATTAATGTAAAATTTTATATTATAAATCTATATATCATATTATGGAAAGAATTGCCAGGGGAAATGTGGAAACTATGGTCAGGGATTATATCAAAAAAAATCCGGAACTCATAATTTCCATGAGAATGGGAATACTGAATGTAAGCAAGCTATCTAGAAGAATAGCCATGGAAGAGAAGGGTTATAATATAATTTCCATAAGATCAGCACTGAATAAAATTTTTATGGAAAATTCTACCGCAGACACAACCCATATTGATAAACTTCTATCTGAAAGCAAGATTACTCTTCAGGACAAAATAATGGTAATTACTGTGGATAAAAGGATAGACTCTCTAAATTTTCTATCGGCAACATATCTTACAGATTCGATCGTGTACATAGTTGATGAAACCAAAAATAGAAAACTTGATCTACCAAAAAACGCCATTGTAGAGAGGAATGTTAGTTCCCTGCATATATTCTCCTCTATGGAAATAGTCAAAACTCCTGGCTTTGTAATGAAAATAAACGAAAGACTGTTTTCATATGAAATAAATGTATTACAGCTCATTTCATGTTCAAACGAAACTATAATAATTATAAACAGAAAAGATGCAATAAGGGCATACGAGGCCCTCATGAATCAATAAAAAAAATTATTTTATTTATTCGTTGTTAACTTTTATTACACTCCACGGGCAGGCTGTAACACATGCCATGCAGAATATGCATTCGGATTCCCTTACAGGGTTTGATTTATCTGTTCTGTATTTCTCCCATTCAGGAGTCCCCTTTTCTACTTTCTTGTCATTACCTGTTCCTGAATTTCCGGGATTTAATTTCCATTCAAAGAGATCAACCGGGCAGACATCCATGCATGCTCCATCGGCAATGCATCCATCCCAATCAATGGCAACAGTTGTTCCGTGTATGCCTAATTTAGTCGGATATGGTTTTCCGTTATCATCCGTTCTCTGCATACCACCTGCCCTTACCTTGAGTCCATCCTCCTCACCTGTTACCGGGTAATCCTTCTCGTCGCTAAGGAAATTCTCATCTATATGTTTTGGATCAAAATCCACATCTTCTCTCTGTACCACTAATGTCACCTTTAAGGAGTAATGCTTTATGTCTTTAAAAGATTTTTCCTTTTCTATTAAGTCAATGATAAAAATGCTATATTCAATTAAGTATAAAAATATATAAACCTTTATTTAATAATGTAATTGTTATACATGGAAAGGAAGATTATTGACCGAAAGTCACAGGGAGAATTCGTTTCCAATTTTTTGAGGCAGATTAAATTTAGAAGACCTGAATTCAGGACAATCAATCCACTCGGTGGATTTACTTCTCTTATTGATCTCGGAAACTTTGCAGTTTCTTTTAATAATGATGGTGTGGGAACAAAAACAATTATAGCTGAGGAGGCAAATAAGTATAATACTATCGGTATAGACTGTGTTGCTATGAATGTTAATGATGCTATAACGGTAGGTGCAGAGCCCATTGCCATGTTAGATTATTTATCATTGAAAGATATGGATAATGAGGTAGCAAGGCAGCTTGGAATAGGTTTTAATGTGGGTGCCCAGATCGCAAACGTTAACATAGTTGGAGGAGAAACAGCAATAGTTCCAGATCTAGTTAAAAATATAGATATATCAGCAACATCTCTTGGTATTATTCAAAAGGATCAGATAATCACAGGAGAAAAAATTTCTGAAGGGGATTTAATTTTTGCCCTGAAAAGCAGTGGGTTGCATTCCAATGGGTTCACAACAGTAAGGCAGATAATGAAGGATAATAATATTGATTATCAGGATCAGTTTCCGAGAGAAAATAAGACTGTTGCCGATGTCCTCCTGGAGCCAACAAGGATTTATGTAAGAGAAATTCTTGATGCTATGAGCATTGTTCCACTGAAGGGACTTGCCAACATTACCGGCGGTGGCATAAAAAATATTGCAAGGATGAAGGATATGAAATATGTTATAGAGACTCCATTTGAACCTGATAACGTTTTTTCACGACTAATGGATATGGGAAATCTTTCATTCAGTGAAATGTTTGAAATTTTCAACATGAGTATGGGCTTTATTGTTGTTATAGATCCAGAAAACAAAACAGATTTCCTCAATATAATCAAAAACAGGGTACCTGTAAAGGAGGTTGGCCATGTTGAAAATGGTAGTGGAATTATTATACCGGAATACTCAGTAGAAATGCACGGGTATTACTAATTTTTTTAGTTACCTGTTATACAATTACCTTAAATTTTTAATTATCTTACACTATATTATGAAAGTAGCATGCGTAGTAGATGAAGATAATATGTTGAGTCCGCTGGAATATGGTAATTCAATATTCCTGATAGATGATGAGACAAATAAGATAGAAGAGTATGAAAATCCAGGATTCGGAAGAACACATGGCGGAAGAGAGGTTGCGATGGCAGGTATTCTTTCACTGAAACCAGATATGTTTGTTGTTACTGAAAACTCTCTCTGCCCAGGTTCATATAATATGTCTCTTGGAAGAGTAAAATACGTGGTAACAGAAGAAAAACCTATTTCGGATGTAATAGAAAATATAAAAGAACTTGAAAGCAAGGCAGTTGAAGAACTGGAGCCCATGCTTTACAGGGAACATTAATTTTTTATTCTTGGTCAAATTTTTCTATGGCATCAAGGAGGTTATTCATCTCCATGAGTGCCTGCGAACCATACATGAGAACGGTCACATAACCAGTTTCCATTAATTCTTTTTTTGTTGCCCCTGCATTCAAGGCACTTTTTACATGATATGAAATGCACCATTCACATCTTGCAGCCATACTCAATGCAAGTGCTATCAATTCCTTCTGCTTTAAAGATAGAGAACCCGGGGTCATTGTATTCTGCATCAGACCCATGAAAGATTTCATAAACTCCTTATTACCTTTCGTTGCCTCCTGCATCACCCTGCTAACCTCTTCCATTTTCTTTTCAGGGTCCATTCAATTCACCTTCTCGAATTTTAAATACCATGTTTTGTTTCCAGTTTTCTCCCTGGCTATGGCTTCTTCCAGCGTTCCCGGTGCCGATACAATTCCATCATCTCCTGGTTTCCAGTTGACAGGTGTTGCCAGTTTCCTGTCCCAGTTCATCTGCAGGGCCTTGACCGTACGTATTATTTCATCCACGCTTCTTCCAGTTTCTGCGGGATAATAAATCATCAGCCTGACATTTTGATTAGGATCTATAATAAATACGCCGCGTACTGTTGAACCGGTTTTCTCATCCATCATATTGTATTCTTTGGCAACCTCTTTGTTTATATCAGCTATTACGGGAAATGGAATTTCAATGCCGAATTTATCCTTGATATCCTTCATCCATTCTATATGGCTATAAATACTATCAACGCTCAACCCAATAAGTTCGACATTTAATTTTTTGAATTCTCCATATTTTCTGGCAAATTCCATAAACTCTGTTGTGCAAACCGGTGTAAAATCCGCCGGGTGCGAAAACAATATTACCCACTTTCCTTTATAATCCTCAAGTGACACTGGACCTTTTGTCGTGTTCGCAATGAATTCCAGTGCCTTCTGGCCTAAATAAACTGACATATTATCACCTCTTATCAGCCATATAAAAATTCTATAATATCATTGTTTAAGATGCAAGTTTTGCACCTATTCATTTATTTTTATACAGTAAAATCTCTGTCGTGTATCCGAGAGACATATATTGATCTCTATGAGCTTCATGGCATTTAATTTTTTAACAGAATACAGAACTGATCTCTTTGATAATCCCGTACTTTCAATCAACTGGCATAGCCTGGCGACCTTCAACTGCCTTAACGTGACCAAGACCAGCCTTGTAGATGGAGTAAGTGCTTTAAGTTCCTGTTCCATGACGTTATAGCAATAACTGCATTATTATTTTTTTGTTCGGTGCAATATTACCTACAATTTAATTTGTAAAATATAATGTAATAGTATGCTTGAAGAAGACTATAGAACAGTCAGCTGTGGAGGCGATCCTTTCAATTTCCTTTTATCTACAATAAAGTCTCTGGCAATAGAAATAGGAAGGGAGGATACTGTTAAACTTATTATAATGGAGGATAAATTTAAATATACTGACGAAATTTTTAAAAAGATAGCTAAATATTCAAAAATGGAGCTAACAAATATTGCAAGGAAAAATGGTGAGATACATTTATTTTTGAACAAAATTTCATAAAAACTTATGATTAAAAACTTCAAATTTGCATGCACCTAAAATTTGAAAAATACCATCCAAATTAGGCTATTAATATAATGTAAATAATATATAATTAATTTAATTTCTGTCAGTTTATAGAGTTTTTAAGTGCTCCAGGTCAATTTTTATATTTTTATAAATTTACCATGAAAAAACTGGTTATTTTATTCGCATAATGCCATATTTTTCTAATGCTGGGCAATTATCAAAACGTTTATATCACAGATTGTAATGTCAAGTATACCAATAAATGAATGCACTTATTAATTTATCATTAATAAGGAAGGGCGAGGTTAGAAATAACCGATGATACCGGATAATATATGAGATATAGATTGTGTATCATACAAACTGCTTGGGGAATGGTTTTGGTTTGAGAACTGATGAAGGACGTGCCAAGCTGCGATATGCTTTGGGGAGGTGCATGGAGCCGTTGATCCAAAGATCTCCGAATGGGACTTCCTGTTTATACACT
>JAKAYM010000099.1 GCA_021826795.1 Thermoplasmata archaeon | reverse complement strand
CTATATTATCGCCAATTACCAGATTAAGCTCCTCTTCCTGGTTCTTGCATTTCTGGCCGTGGATTTTGCATTTTACCGTTTCCCTATTGGTTTAATCCCGGCTATTCCATATCTTGTTTATGCCATGACCTCCTCATACATACCTTATTATTTTATAGGATACCAGTACTCCATGATGTTTATACCTATGATATTTGTCGCTGCCGTATTTGGGATATCTAAAATGATGGAATTTAAGCCTACCCCTTCAATTAAGACTAAACGGGCATACAGAAATTTAAAAAATACCATGGTAGTTATAGCTATATTTGCAATTGCAGCGTTTATAGTGGTGTCACCCATATCACCTGTATCTCTGGAACCTTCAGGCATCCATAATATTGTAAATGATTCAACAGGATATTCTGCACAACGGAACCACCTTGTATATTCACTGGAAAATAATATAAGTATGAATTCGTCCCTTGTAACCGGAAATAACATTTACCCGTTATTTTATAAAGATTTAAACGCAACAGCGTTTCCGTACAATAATATTTCATCGCCATCTGTGCATTTTAAGTATCTAATTGCAGATTTAAATGATAGCCAGACCTACATTGAAAATGCTTATAACATATCACTAGCAAATCTTGCATCGGATTATATGAATAGTGGTTCCTATGGCATACTTGCTGAGGGTTACGGTGTGATAGCACTTGAACTCCATTATACAGGAAAACCATTAATATTTAACCCATTAAATATTTCCTATAGTTCAAAGGAATTTGACCATAATAACGGTAAGGTCTATGGCCCGATACCGGATAAAAACATGTCCAGTTTTCAAGAATTAGAAAATCTGGGGGCAGATGTTTTTTCCGGCAACACCACCTATCTTTTGCCCGGGAATTACAGCATATCTGTGTATTTAAACAGCAGCTATAAAATACCTGCATCCGGGATTAATATCACTATTCTCGACAATGGAAGGGTTTCTCTATATACGATAAATTCCAGCTCATACAGATTAAATGGTGAAACTTTAACATTCAATGTGAACAGCACAGAGATATATACTGGAGTTACTTACGTATTCACCGGCGTTCCTTCCATAAATGGAATGTCAATAATGCAGAATTATGTATAACAAAAATAAAGAAAAATCAGAAATTTATTATTCCCATATTTTTTAATATTACATAACCTGCTGCAACATCTTCCAATCCTATTCCCATGGATTTAAATATGGTTTTATTTCCGGGATATTTGCCTTTATTTATCATATAATCCTTCAACTCAACTATTTTTTCCTTTTTCTGTACACCCATTATTTCTGCCGATTCTTTCATTCCCTGTTCCAGATTTTCCACTATCACTACGTCAGAGTTGTCCAGTACATCAGGTGCGGCCTCCCTTCTGATAGGAAAATTGGATCCTGCGAGGTTTATATGGTACCGCTCTGGCAGCTGGCTATAGTTGAATATAGGGCTATTGCTATTCGTAATGCTTGTAATGACATCCGATTCCTTTAAAACATCAAGTGAATCAACGGACTCTATTCCAAATTTGTCTGCAAATGCCTTTGAGTGCGAGGGATTCTTTGAATATACGTGGGCATGCTTTAAATTAAAAATCTCTTTCAATGCCAGAAACTGTGATTCTGCCTGGTATCCAGATCCTATAATAGTGAAGTTTATGGATTTTTTTTTCACGACCTCTGAAGTAGCCATTGCAGCAAGTGCTCCTGTCCTGACCTGCCCCAGTGTGTTTGCCTCCAGTATGTAAAGGTCTTTAGGTTTCTCAGTATTGAATATTATAACTACAAAATGTATTCCGGATGGACCTGCATAATAGGTTTTTAATCCAGCTAAATGCCGATCCCCATAAAAACCCGGCATAGTATTAAGGATGCTATTGTTATTCATTATTCTGTCTCTTGGATGGGCATCTGATACCCCATTTCCATAGGATTTGAAGGCTTTTCTTAACTCTTCAATGCATTCGCCCATTTTCAAATTTGATTTTACATCCTCTTCCGTTACGTAGGTAATCATGGATTTTAATTGCCACTCGTTTAATAAAATTTTTGTTTGAACCTTTATAATATTTTAACTATAATTCCAACAAAACGAGGGTTGTGTATGTAATTATGTGTAAATATAAACCCCTCTGTTATCAATGAATTTAATCATTAAATAACAGAGAAGGATACCTCTTTTGTTCAGGGAGGTAATAAAATATGGAAAATACAGATATAAACATATCGGCTCTTGAGAATATAGATATAGATGGAATATTAAAGCAAACAATAAAAGAGAAAATAGAGAAATTAATGGAAATAGAGTTAAATGCATATTTAGAGGAGAATCCAGGAATAAAGAATGGAAAATATAAAAGGGATCTAAAGACAAAGTATGGTGAAATAAAACAGTTAAACATACCAAGAGACAGGGAAAGCAATTTCCATACACAGGTAATAGAACCATATAACAGATCAATAGGAATGGAGGATCTTATAGTATCAATGTATTCCAATGGAATATCTACAAGGAGAATAGCAGGTATACTTGAAGATATTTTAGGAAATAAACATTCTTATATTCATTACATTAGAAATGATTGTTATAATCTATACGTCGTAAAACGTAAATATTCGTTAATTATATTAATAGTATGTCGTTCAGGGCGGTTTTTGTTAGGCCCAGCAACCGTACCGGGTCAGCATATTTAAGTAAATGGGGGTTCCTTCCGGCACCCCTGGGATTGTTAGCTCTAGCAGGGGAGATCAAAAGAATACCGGATAGTGAAGTAAAAATTATAGACATGGAAGCAGATAATATCTCCCTGGAGGAGGCCATAAGCCAGATTCTTGAGTTTGAGCCTGACCTGGTTGGAATTACACTTCATGCCACCGCTGCACACAATAATGCAGGGTATATAGCCCGTGGCGTTAAGAAAGCTAAACCGGATACAGTTCTTGTGGCAGGTGGCCACCATGCGACTTTTCTCCCGGAAGAACTTATAGAAGCAGGCTTCGATATATCGGTGCTTGGTGAGGGAGATGAAACCATTTATGATATAGCTATGGCAATAATAGAAAATGGAAGCTTTAATCGGATAAATGGAATAGTTTTCAGGGATAATGGGAGCATAAAGCGGACAATGCCCAGAAAATTAATCCAGGACCTCGATACACTTCCCATGCCCCCACTTGAACTTCTTAATCCTTCGAAATACACATTCAAGGTATTTGGCACTGATGACAGGGTTATGTGCCTGGAGACCTCCCGCGGATGCCCCTATGGCTGTGATTTCTGTTCTGTTACGCCAACATGGGGAAATACCTGGAGAAATAAATCCAACGAACGTATTATACAGGAAATGGAAAACGCTAAAAGTTATGGCTATAACTGGATATTCTTTACTGATGACATATTCATAGTTGAACCCAATGTTAAACACAGAGAAGCTTTATTTGATATGATACTGGAAAAGAATCTTAATACTTCATGGATTGTGCAGATGCGCGTCGATGTAACATCCCGCCATCCGGATCTAATAGAAAAGGCCGCTAAGGCGGGAATGAGCATTTCCTTCCTTGGTGTTGAATCAGGCAGTGAGGAAATATTAAAGAAAATGCATAAGGGGGAGTTTACACCGCAGTCCGCACAGGCAGTTAAAATTCTATCCAGCAATGACATCGTTGTCATAGTTGGCATGATGGTTGGAGCACCCTATGAAAGATACCGCGATTTAAGATCCACGGTCGTGTTTTCACGGGAACTGGCAAGGGCAGGTGCTGATGCCCTTCAATTTTCAATATATACACCGCTTCCGGGTACCAGAATATTCGATGAAGCACTTGAGAAAAAGTCGCTCTTCACATTGGATTGGGATAGATTCGATGTCCTTACGCCAGTTATGAAAACACATGTCGGCCCGGTACTTGACCAGATGGTACAGTTCTATGCTTCCTATTCATTCTATATCTATAAATTTTTAAGGGGGAAAATTACAGGATTGCAACTGGCCGGAAAAAAGAAAAAGTTAATTGATACCGGAACAAAATTTATAGTTAATATGATGCCTGAATATTTACGCAGCATTGCCCAGTTTCCCAGGCATTTGCTGGAAACATACGACATGTACTGGAACTCGAAGAAGAATGGGTTTATCGGAAAAGAAGGACATGAGGAACTAGTTTCCAATTCAAATAAGATAATTTATGATATGGGAAAAAAGAAAAATGTATATTATATGATAAAGCGTTAAAATGCAGATTGCCAGTTAGCTTTATCATATCATCTTTTTATAAAAATTGCCGTTAAATACAGGCTACATGTATATTGTTGCACCGCAGGTTATTGTGGATTAATTTTAATCTGACCGTATGGAAGAAATTATTCTTTTAACGCTCTCAATTATATCATTCTCAGTATAACCCATTGCAAGTGCCTCGTTTACCATATCCTTTTCCTTTTCAATTAATTTTGTTCCTTTTTCTGAATTATTGCCTTCTGCAATTGCATATTTTTTGCTTTTCCCAAGAACAATAATTCCATTGGTGCGCAATTTTTGATATGCCTGGTTTACAGTGTGGAAGTTGATATTTAGAACTTCTGCCAGGGTCCTGGATGAGGGCAGTATATCACCCTTATTTAATTTCTTTGTTGAAATATTATATGTTATCTGATTGTAAATCTGCAGATACAGCGGTTGTTCAGAATTTCTATCAATAACAATTTCTAATGTTTTTGCCATATGTTATAGTTATTCTATAATAATATAAATTTGTTACGTCCATAAAATACTAAAAAATTTAAATTTTTACTGGGGCTCTTTCGCTTCCGATTTACTATTCTGGCTATCTTTCCAATCGGCTTCACCCTGTTTTGTGTAGAGTTGCTCAGTAAAGTCCTTGTGTATAAATTGCTTTTTAAAGCCAGATAGCACACCTAGCGGGTATATTACAAAGAGTCCAACTATAAAGGTTATGATAGTTCCCTGCAGATATGTGAAATATTGCGGGAATACGGCGGATGTCAATCCATCGTGGCTGGTAGCTACCATGAAAGTTGCGAATCCTATAAAGAATACGTACCACAGGGCATTTTTTGCACCTATTTTTACCTTTGAAAGCGCACCGAACAGTACTGCCCCAGCTGCTATAAGTATCACGGCATAGGGTTCAGATGGCCATCCTGTCCAGAACACAATTAAAGCAGAACCCGCTGTAGCAAGTGGCGCTATTATGCTCATTCCACGTACCATATCTTTCTTCTTCGTTATTCCCTGCCTCCTTGTTACCATAAGTGCTATTGGATTAGTTATCAGGCCAATGTAACCTGCTGCCGTTGCATCATCTATAAAGGTATATATGCTAGGTACTGGTGCAGTCACGAATACGAGCACTACACCAACTACCGCGAATACGATCAAAGACCATAATGGTATAGAGTGTTTGCTTTCGATATTTTTTAATTTATTTGATACATAACCAGATCTTCCCATAGAGAACAGAACCCTCGTTCCTGAACCAAGGTAAATATAACCGGTAACAAATGGAGTTAATACTCCGGTAATTACAGCGGCTATAAATACAAATGGGAATGGTTTTGACAGCAAGAAAAATGGATTATTTCCATGGAAAGCTGCCTGCACGCCCAGGAAGTTCCCGGGTATCACACCTATCAGGGACCAGTTTGTCCCCATTGTGATTGCAAATGCTACGCTTATGTATATTAATGTTTCAAATAACAGAACCAGCCCTATTGCACGGGGCATTTTGCTTCTGTTATTTGTTTCCTCAGCAAGGTCAGGTATTACCCGTATAGCCCCGAAATCATACATGGCATAGGGCATTATAGAGAATAGAGGAATAGCAACTCCATATGGTGCAAAGCCATATTTATAGAAATTCGCATAATCAAAGGCAAAAAATACCAATCCAAGAGACATTGACAGGTAAAAGAATATTTTAACAGCACCTGTATATAGTGAAGATTTTCCGAATTGCTTAATGCCATAATAATTAAATGGAATTAATCCGAGCATAAGTGCAAGCCCCAGTGCAACGCCAATATATGTGGGAGCCCCGCTTGCAGCCAGAAATATGGGGTCAAAATAATTTATACCTGCTATTATGGAGATTACTTCAACCGGCGGTATGAACAGATACCAGATAATATCGGACATGGCGTTTATGATATTTGTCCATCGCCCATGTGTATAAATGGAATACCTTGTTGGGCCACCTGCCTCCGGGTAGGTAACTCCAAGTTCCATGTATGTCAATCCTATCAGGGAATATATAGCGGCACCCAGTATAAAAGCAAGGATAGCTTCAGGCCCTGCAATAGTTATCATAGCAACCGTTCCAAACAAAGCTCCGTTACCAAATGCACCTACAAGACCGACCATAAGCATTTGATTAAATGTCAGGTCTTTTTTAAGCCTTTGTTTTCGTTTTATTATATTGTGTTTCATAGTATTAGAGTTTTCCATAATAGTTGTTTATTGCATATTTATATTTAAATATTAATGAAAAAGCCTATATACATGAATGTAAATTATCGAAAATTTGCATAATTAAAAAATTATAAAAATATCTGTATTTTAAAGGATTAGCTTTCGCATATTATGCTAAAATCAAAAGGTAAAATTTATATTATATACTAAACAACATCATAGAAATTTTTTTAAATACACATCTAAAAATTCAACATACAACCAGAGAATTGCCATTTGAAAATAAAAAAATAAAAAAATTGGGCGGTATTTCTATTAGGGTTAGACCTGATTTATCAAAGAAGTGATTCTTTAATTTGCTTAATGGCCTCATCTTTTCCTTTGAAATCATGGAAGGTCATAAATTTGCCCTTTTCCAGTTCTTTATAGTGCTGGAAGAAATGCTTTATCTTATCTTTAACGGCATCAGGG
>JAKAYM010000098.1 GCA_021826795.1 Thermoplasmata archaeon | reverse complement strand
ATACCCGTCCCTATCAATCCACCGGCAATGGCAATAGAAGCGGCTAAAGCCAAAATAGCATCTGCGTCAGTTATCATAAATATCCTTATTTCCTGATTGAAATAACTTATATAAAATTATTTATTGCTAAAACATTTATAAAAAGTTGCTGTTGTTGCAGAAATGATAAAATTAGAAAATTTAATCACGCTTCCTTGCAAAATAAAGAGCCAGAAGAGATGGAATTAACACCCATGCAAGCCCTATCAGAACAACAGAATAAATATTAATTCCAACGCTTGAAGCACTTACTGTACTATATACTCCCAGATGGTAATCAGCAATGATGTCCGGGAAATAAGAGGGTGAAATAGAATCTATAATAAGGAGGTCTTTCAATAACGCCATCTCAGATGTTATATGAAATAAAAATAATATTGCTCCAGATACTATTGTCCACATAAAGCCAAGAATGAAGAATAAAGCAATCCCAGTTCCTAGAATCTCCCCCTGAGTTTTTTCAAATTGTGTTATTAAATACATTATGCCTGCAAAAGCAATTGCTTCTACCAGATAGCCCACTAACATTGCTGTAAATGTTCCAGCTGAAATATATATGCCTGTATAATGTTCCAGTATTATGTCCGCCACTCCAAACGATATCAGAAGCCCTATGAGAAAACTTACCGAATTACCAATAAATCTAGAAATCATTAATTTTCCCTTTGTAATAGGTCTGGCTATTATTGATTCCAACACTCCGGAGGCTTTGTCCTTACTGTAATAAAAGTAAGATGAGAATATACCTAGAATAGGGATTAATAGTATGCCGAAGTATAAAGCTAGCCCATTCTGTAATGCCACTCCAGGTTTAATATACGTGTACATATATGACATATTTGGAATTAATAATGCACCAGTTTTATTGGTAATGTAAACGTTTACATACTTATCCTGATCTTCTGTAGTTAAGTGGGTGGAGTATATAAACGCGCCTGAATTCGGCTCATCCTTTGTATAATTCGGCATTACGTTACGCACGTTTATCCCGTATGCAGGTGATGATGTTATGTTATCAGAGATATACAAAGGTTGATTATTTATTGAAGAATTTATGTAAGGAACATAAACCATTGTATTTATCTGGGATGGGTTTGATTTATCTTTTAATAATACCTCATATACGGGGACACTAGAATCATTGAAACATACATTATAGATTGGGCTTGTTGCAAAACAGGTTGTTTGAAATTGAATAATAGTGCCACGCTCATAAGATATTAAACTTTTTGATGTGTCTTGAACAGGAGCACCGTTTTTATAGTATGGTTGATACTTATATATAAAATTAGTGACATTTTTATCATTAAATGTGAAATTGGCATAACCATTTTCAGAAGCCACAGTCCTATTGGCAATCACATCCATGCTTGTAAGATTTAAGATCGATGATGTAATGCTTAAATCACTCACAGGCTGCCCATACCCGTTTATAATATAATCGCTTACATGTATGATCCCATCCGTATCATTTACGTATGGCAAAACAATATCAGTATGTGCCGGTGCAGCGGTATCAGAAGAAATTCCTGCTCCGTATGCAGTGGCCATGGTAACAAGCACCAGAAGTACAACCACTATAATTGTAAATTTTCCACTTAATGTTCTTTTAATATCATAAAAAAAACCGCTCATTTTATTTCACCATATTAAGAAAGTACTCTTCTAGAGTTTCATTATCCCTACCTATATAGTCAACTTTATAATTGGCCATCACAAGTTCCTCATTTAATTCTGATGGGTCTGCCCCAGCCTTGTTTTTTATGATATAATAATATCCATCAGATCCAGCTTCTCCAAAGTTTGATAAAATATCTGTTATTTTGCCGTTTGGATTTTTTACATGAACTTTGATTCCGGTTGCCCCGAGGCTTCCTAACTCCTCCCTTGTAATTATCTTTATTATAGCACCATTTTTCATTATTGCTATTCGGTCAGCCACATTCTGCAATTCTGATAATATATGGGAGGACAGTAAAATTGATTTCCCCTGTTTCCTGAGTTCTATAATTAAATCACGGACTTCTCTGACTCCCTGCGGATCAAGCCCGTTAAGGGTTTCATCAAAAAGGAAATTATCTGGATTCCCGACCATGGCTGCAATGAGGGAGAATCTTTTTTTCATACCCTGAGAATAATACCTTAATTTTCTGTTTTTATAAGGGTATATATCAAATCTCTTCATCAGTTCTATTATCTCCTTTTCAGCATCGTCAGGTCTTATGCCATATAAGCCAGCATAGTATTTCAAAAGAGGTATAGGTTTAGCATCAGGCTCAAAGTTCGGGAGTTCTGGTACCCATCCTATATGTTTTGAAGCATTTGCCTTATCCTTTACTATATCCAAATTGTCAACCATAATACTTCCAGATGTTGGAAATATGATACCGGCGGTTGCCCTGATCGTTGTACTCTTACCAGCTCCATTCAATCCTGCAAGTCCTAGAATTTCTCCATTGTTAATTTCCATATTGAGATTGTTAACAGCCTTGAAATTTTTGAAAGTTTTAGTAAGGTTGGTAATTATAATCATAAACGGCTATGAAAATTATTATATATTAAACTTACTACCTTCTGATAATATTAATTTTTTGATATAGTCTCTGCCCTGCTGCTGTTTATCCTGCTTTTTCCTGAGTCATCGTCTATAACAATCGTAACCTTTTCCTCGGCACCGCTGATAATGCCATCAATTCTCTGTCTTAAATAATTTACATCTTCCCCATCACCCATGACGGTGAGTTTCTCCTTTATGCTGGTTAAAATTCCCTCGACTGTAGTAATATATCCCTTGGAGGCTATTCCCGGGGATATTTCGGCATCCAGTTCTGGTATCTGTACACTTGCATCGGGGGACCTGTATACTATAGTTTTCAAATCGTTTTTATTTTTTATTCTGAATTTAATTATTTTCGGTGATTCCCTATCGTGCCGTTCCACAGTAACATTCCTGTAGCTGCATCTCTTGCATATGTAAGTATGTATAGTTATTTTACCTTCATACGGTATATCGTTATCAGCCTCAAGATAAAACAAGAATTCATTGCAATTCGGGCATCTCGCATCCGTTTTTACTTCCTCCATTTAATCACCCTGATCAAGCCATGAATATAATGGGTCAAATACTATATATTTTGTGTTTTTTAAATCTGAAATATTTGCAGCACCGGTTAGGAACATTGAAATTTTTATGTCTTTTATTATATTATTAATCTCTACTTTTAATTCCTCATAGGATGTATCTGCAGCCTTCAGAAAGTTTCTTGCCATGGCGCCCATATTGGCACCCATTATTACTGATTTTACAATATCCTCTCCATTTCTTATTCCGCCGCTTCCTATTATTGGTATGCCAACTGAACAGAATTTAATAGAAGCCGGAGAAGGTATTCCCCAGTTCCAGAATGTTTTTCCTGTATGCATTTTCTCTCTGTTCTGGATCTTTTCTGCCCTGTAATATTCAATAGCAGCAAAGGAAGTCCCACCTAGGCCGCCCACATCTATTGCCTTCACACCTGCATCCCTAAGTTCAAGGGCATCATCCCTGGAAAAGCCACTTCCTGTTTCCTTGGCAATTACAGGGTACGATCCCGCAATTCCCTTTAATCTTGAGAGCACTCCCTTTGCATTTCTATCCCCCTCAGGCTGGACCATCTCCTGAAGAAAATTAAAGTGAATTATGAGGTATTTTGCATCTATTAAATTGAATATATAATCTATATCCTTATCCGATATGGGTGGTTTACCCTGACCTATGAGCTGCGGTGCTCCTATATTTGCAAACTTTGCCGGCACCTTGAAATCATTTATTACTGAAAATGTGCTGGCAATATCCCTATTTTCAATGGCTGCCCTCATGCTGCCGACACCCATTCCAATGTGAAACTCCTCAGCAGCCCTTGCAAGGTTTGCATTGATCTTTCTTGCCTTTTCTGTTCCCCCCGTCATGGAGGATATCAGAAATGGATAGTTAAAATTAGTTCCCAGGAAATCTATTCCTGTATAGATTGAATCGTAATCCACTTCCGGTAAAGCCCTGTGCATCAGTCTTATATCATCCCAGAAGTTATGTTCAGATGTAACGTTCATATTCTCTGCAATATTAATATGTTCTTCTTTCCTATTTTCTATCATTTAAACCACCGTTCCTGTAAAATTATCCCTCCCTATATTATACATTCGTTCCGGGTACAGCCCGTTTATAAGGTACACAGGGATGCCAAGATCGGAAATATTCCTCATTTTTATATATTTATTCATTATGCCACCGGTTACATCTGCAGTTATTTCCTCATGCTTGAATTCACCAGAAATTGTTTTTAACAGTTTTGCATCAGGGTTTGTTTTTGGATTTTTATCATAAATGCCATCAACATCTGAAAAGAACACAACAGCTGATGGATGAAACCTTTTTGAAACATCATATGCTATATTATCACCGGAGTATATACCTATTCTATTCCCATGAATATACGTATCTCCATAGGATACTGGAGTTATGCCCATGTCAAGATATCTTTTGAATACGGTGTAATTTTTTTTATTATCATAAATGAGGGATGATACAGGAAGCGATATATTATAAATCCCATTAGTGTAGAGAATTTCAGAGATTTTCACATTCAATTCTACCATATCATTATGAACAATGTTCATGCCCTTCACTGTTTCCTGATTGGCATAGCCCGGCAATCCATATTCTTTGGCTTTTATATGCCCGAATGACCCTCCCCCATGCACAATAATCATTTTATCATTTAACCCTTTGAGTGTTTTTACTATTTTTTGCACAACAGATTCATTGAATGATTTATATTCTGATTTCTGTGTGATTACACTCCCACCGAGTTTGATTACTATCATTTTATAAATAATATTTATAAAGTTATTAAATTTGACTCTATCAATCTTAATTCAATGATGATTTTCATAGAAGTGTATGAAAATTTTATTGATGGGCTTTTTTAAGATTTCTCGCCAGATTTACAAGATTTTCCAGCAACTGTCCGGCATATTTGGCAGTCATTTCATCCATCAGTTTCCCGTTTTTATCAAATTTTTGTGGGGCAAATGTAACAAATACCTCCGGTGCATTTACCGGAATCATATTGAGAAACACACAGCTCTGTCTCAGGTGGTACTGTGCTCTGGAACCACCAAGCATGCCAATGGATGCACTCATTATTGCTACCGGCTTTCCATCAAACGGGTTGTCTCCATATGGTCTCGATGCAACATCCAGGACGTTTTTTAGATATCCTGGAACCGAATAATTGTATTCAGGTGTTACTATAAGTAAACCATCCGATTCCCTTATCTGCTTCTTGAAGCTTTTAACGTTTTCAGGATAGTTATTCTCCTCGTCCTGATTCATGAGTGGGAAATTATTTATGTCCAGTATTTTCAATTCCGAGTTTTCTGGCATTAAATGCACCGCGCTTTCCAGTAAATATCTGTTATAGGATTCTTTTCTTAAACTCCCTCCGAATCCTGCTATTTTTATTGTTTCCATGCGGTCAGATTCTATTATATATTAAATATTTTAGCTATACTTTTTGAAAGCAACACATAAATAGAAATTAAAGATATGTAACTAATGTTTATTGTCAGGTATTCTGAAATCGGGTTGAAAGGAAATAAAACCCGAAGGATGATGGAAAAAACCCTCATTGAAAATATAATTTCATCCCTTCCGGAAAATTTCGATTTAAAATATAAAAAAAGTGACGGGCGCATATATCTATATTCAGAAGACAGTATTCTTCTCGAAATTCTGCCCCTTATTTTCGGTATAAGATCGTTTTCTCCAGCCCATGAATACACATTTAACAGCATAGATAATATAGTTTCAAAATGTGTTGAATATTATTCAGAATATGTTACAGGTAAAAGCTTTGCTGTCCGTGCCACAAGGAAGGGAACACATAACTTCACATCGAAGGAACTGGAAATTGCAGTGGGCGATGCCCTTTATAACCGGTCGTCAGGAGTAAATCTTGCAAATCCCCAGGCATCAATTTTCATAGAGGTCAGGGATAAAAATTTCTATATCTTCACAGAAAAAATCAACGGTCCCGGAGGACTGCCGCTTAGATCAGAGGGTAGGGCAATATCACTCTTTTCCGGAGGTATTGACTCACCTGTAGCTACCTATATGGTAATGAAAAGAGGCATGGCTGCAGATATACTTTTCTGTTCCCTTGCACATCCATCCGATACCATTTACATGCTGAAATCGGCTCGAAATCTCTTAATGAAATATTCTAAGGGTTATAATGGAAATATATTCATAATGGATGGTACACAGTTGATTACTGAGATTGTCAATAATCCATCGCAAAAATATGCCAATTTAATTTTCAAGGAATTACTATACAGATATGCAGAGGCTCTTTCGGGAAAATACGACTATGACGCAATTGTCACTGGAGAATCAATAGGCCAGGTCTCATCACAGATACCTAAAAATTTGAAATCGCTTTCAATGGATATAAGAATGCCCATATTCCGCCCATTGATAGGATTTGACAAGGAGGAAACAATTTCTTATTCCAGATCCAGAGGACTTTATATGGAGGAATCCATAGGAGAATTTTGTTCACTGTTCTCAAAAAATCCAGGGATCAATACCGATTATAATGATTTAAAAAAAGAACTAGAAAAATTTCCAGTTGAAAATAATTTACATGAAATAATCGTAATTAAAATGGATCAGATAGATTCCTATATAAAATCTATCCAGGGAAGTAGAATGGACGCTGTACCTGAAAACAGCACAATAATAGATTTAAGGCTTCCATCGGAATACGAGAAATGGCATATTCCAGGATCCACCAATATGGATTTAAAGTCATTAAATTCTTTGATAAAATCAGGAGATAAAAGTAAAGTATACTTTTTTTACTGCAAGAAGGGTCTTAACAGCGCATATGCGTCTTCAATAATGATTTCAAACGGCTTCAAATCATTCTATTCTACTGAAAAAAACTTGAAAAAAGAATATACTCTGAATAACTGAATATTATTTCAGTATCTTTCCTGTTGCCATTTG
>JAKAYM010000006.1 GCA_021826795.1 Thermoplasmata archaeon | reverse complement strand
CATAACTCAAAATTAATTCCCCCAATTTTAAGCTTTGGCTGACATTATAATATTACTATAATTACTGATTGCTACATAATTAAGCAATTATAGTTATGAGTCTCAGTCAGACATGCGGAGAGTCTGTTATTATAAGAAATATTTAATTAGTATATTAGCATATGCTAATAAGTGAATATAATGACAGGAAAAATAGCAATTGTAATTAGCTCAGGTCTGGATCAGCGTGCCAAGGTAATGTCCGGATTGCATGTGGCAAAGAGAATATATGATGCAAAGGATGAAAATGGAATTGAAAAACTGGAAGTATTCCTCTTTACCGGCGGGATAAAGGCTCTGGGAAAAGGAGAGGACAACAGCGAGGTTATTGATGCTATAAAAGAGCTACGGGAAGCTGGCATCATCCTTGAGGCATGCTCAAATCAGGTGAAGACCTTGGATATGGAGGATATTTTCAAGAAAAACGGGATAAATCTTGAATTTGCCAGGGATGCATTTTCAAGATATGCAGTAGAGGGCTATACAGTTATATCATTTTGATTACTGTATAACAGGTGATTTTATTGCCAAGGGAAGACAGTATATCATTCCTTGTTCTTGACACAGAGTCAAGCCATGGAAGGTATTCAAGAGAATACAAGGAGATTCGATTCAATGATCTTGTAAAATTTCATGGACATGCCTGTGATGGACTATACAGGGGGAGTTATGCACTTTCCGTGGCATTACATGATCTGTTTCCGGAGGATATAATAGATAGAACAGACCTGAGGGTTATATCAAGGAACAGCCCGTGCCTGGGAGATGCTGCCACATATCTTACAGGTGCAAGGGTAAGATTTGGAACCCAGGACGTCGGTAACCGATCAGGTGTGTGGTATATAGTTCAGAAAATATCAACAGGTGAAACGGTAAGTGTCTCTGAAGATGAGAATTTTTTCCCTCAGGAAATCTCCGGTGTAGAAGCATCACTTTCTTCCATGACAGGATCAAAACTCTCTGAGAGCCTCACTATTCTGAAAAATATGCAGGACAGCTGGGTGCAATCTGTATTGCTGAAAACAAAACCGGATGAACATTACCATGCAAAACGGATTGGGTATGAATGGAATGAAGTGCCATACAGCAATAAGGGTATTCGCAGCGATATTATGTTCAAGAATGTGATATAACACTATGTCCCAGTCAGTAAAAAATCAGAGTATAGAATACGTCGCGAATGTTATGAAAACACTTGGGGATCAAAACAGGCTGTATATATTTTCATTGTTAAGCAAACATGAGCTCTGTGTTTGCGAAATAACCGCAATATCACACTTATCCCAGTCAAATGTATCCCAGCATCTTGCAAAGTTAAAATCTGCAGGTCTTGTGAAGGAGAGAAGGGATGCCCAGTGGATTTATTACTCTCTTAACAGCCAAAAAAATCCGGTAATCAATGAAATTATAAAACTTATTCCTGAACCACCGGAAAATATTTTTCCAGCGGCGTCTTCAGGAAATCATGCAACGTGTAAATTTTAGAAATTTCAGCAGTAAATCATATTACTGATATATAGAAATATGCCTATGAAAGAGTGAGCATTTTGCATCAGTGAGAGTTTTTATCTGGTAATCTATTAATTCGAAGTTATACCACTTTGCAAAACAAAATTCAAATATAAAATAACGTAATCATCAATAGATAACAATGGTAACCTGTGTTATGTATAACTTAAAAATGAGCGAAACCCATCCATCGACTATATGTGTGCTTGCATCGAGATTTAAAGATTCCTTTAATGATTTAATAGAGGTGCTTACATCACCGCTGCCGGATGAAAGCCTTGAGGAATATATAGAAGAATATGCGAGAACAGATGAGATTATGCCCGAGGATAAGACCATTGGATTTGTAATCATAAACAAGGATAAGAAAGTGGTATCGCTGAATTTCAATGAAAAGGGCCCTGATGATTCAGAAATACAGGAGATCCTTGTAAAATATAAGGAAATGGGATATAAAACCGAACTGGTATACAGTTAATACATTGTCAAATTATATAATTTATCCGCTGCCTCATAGCTTTCCTGTGAATTTATTCCCAGAAGCTTGCTGATTTTTATCATATGCTCTTCCGGGCTTTTATCGTATATTTCTCTCCACAGTATCAACCTCGTCTGATCTTTATCATACAGTACGGTTTCACCACATTTCTGGACACAATGGATTGCCTCTGCAGCCTCCTGTGCATCAGCTATATCTTTGAAGCACTCGAGATAATTCATAGGTCATCGCACCTCTTAGCATCAAAATCAGGATAATTGATATTGTAACGATTTATAGAATATTTCATGGCATCAATTAGGGAGAAAATATAACCTTTATAATCTCTTATATATGGAAATATATTATATTTATCATCGGAGAGTACATTGCTAATTTCATCAGTGGTTAATTCACCCTTTAGTCCTTTAATAAGATATTCCATGAATTCTTTTTTTATACCTTCTCCTCTCTTTTCGTATTTTTTCATGCTCTTTTCCACAATTCTGTAGGCATTATTCACATCTCCGTCGACAATGGAGATTTTAAAAATTTCTATTACATCCTCTGTATTCACTTATATCACCTATATGACCGCTATACCCGCCAGGTATGTGTACAGTGCAAACGATACTCCCAGACCCAGTGTAATCAATCCCATTATTATTACACTGTATTTTATCCCTGGTGCCATGTTGAAGTCATTGTTTCCCTCTTTCCTGTAGGAATATATAATAATTCTGAAGTAATAAAAGATAGAAATGGCACTGTTTATAATTGCTATAACGGCCAGCCACCACAGATCTCCTATAATCAGAGAAAAGAACAGGAAATACTTGGCTATAAATCCTCCCGTAAGTGGAACACCGGCAAGGGAAAGGAGCATTACTGCCAGAAACAGGGCAGTCCATCTTGATTTTTTGCTCAATCCAACTATATCGTCAATCATGACCTTATCGCTTTTTACGAGGCTCATTGCTATAAAAGGACCGGCTTTCATAAAAATATATGCTACGGCGTAGAACATTGCCGATGCTATGGCGAATCTCACAAAAATTTCCTTTGACACAAGAACTGCAGGATAGTATGAATATCCTATCAGCGCAAAAACAAGTATCATATACCCGGCCTGGGCAATGCTGGAATAACCCAGTATCCGTTTCAGATTGTTTTCCATCAATGCTGCAAGATTTCCGTACGTCATTGTAAGTATTGCAAGTATGGCGAAGAAGAGGAAAACGTAATTATAATCCGGTATAAATCCCAGAAACAGGAATTTTAACAGAATCATATATGCCACAAGCTTTCCCCCTGTTGAGAGAAATGCAGATACGGAATTGGGTGCACCGTCATATGTATCTATTGCCCACTGCTGCATGGGGAATATTGCTATTTTGAATCCGAATCCGATGGTTATGAATACAAGGGATAACAGAAGAGACTTATCGAAATCTATAGTCCCTACAGCCTGTAAATTAAAAGTCCTTGTAGACAGATAAAAGAATGCTATCCCCATTATATTGAATGATGTTCCTATTGTGCTTATCATAAAATATTTCAGTGAGGCTTCCAGATTACGTTTTGTTTTATTGTATGCTGTCAGTACATATGTTCCTATACTTACTCCCTCGAAGGATACAAACAGCACAATGAGATTATACGAAAATGCTGCGATAACCATAGAAAGTGCTATAAATAAAAGAAGTGCATAATAAACATCAAACCTCTTCTTTATATCGTTCATTGACGGTATTATAATAACCATTATGGAAACCAGAAATATCAGTGCCCAGTACGTATCAAAGGACGATATATTGAGAGAAAGTATACTGTAATTCTTTTCCTGGAAGAGCAGAATGAAAAATGCTGCTATAAGGATAATAAAGGTAAATCCTCCAAGTATTCTCCTGCTGTCTGTTTTAATACCGGCTGTAAGTGTTATGAAGCCGGCGAGTCCTAATAATATCAATGCGTAAAGGTATTCATAAATCATAATAATCCCCCAAGATTCGAAGCGTATTCTGTCAGTAGCTTAAACAATAGTGTAGGATAGATACCAAGGAAAATTGTTCCCGCCAGGATGAAGAATAATATAAGAAATTCCTGCTTATTTATGTCCTTTAATCTTCCCAGGCGCTCGTTGTAGTATCCGAATAGGGACCTCTGGGCGGCCCATATATAAAAGGCTGCGGTAATAATTAGCCCAAGTACTATAAACAGCGTGTATAATCCGATACTCTGGAATGCTGATATTGTGACTGAGAATTCACCGATGAATCCAGCCAGAGATGGTAATCCCAGTGACGCCAGCATGCCGATCAGCAGAAATGATGAAAGCACCGGCAGTTCCCGGTTGAGTCCACCCAGGTCGTATATCTTTGAAGTCTGTGTCCTCCTGTAAAGCATGGAAAGCGATGCAAATATGAGCGCTGCAACAAAAGTATGTGCTATTATCTGGTACATACCACCCGCAAGGTCAAGTGTCCTGACATAGCCTGTTGATAGAAGCGCAGTTCCAAAAGCAATTGTTATAAAGGCCATTTCAGCAGCACTGCCGTAGGCAGCCATTCTTTTAAGATCGCTCTGAAATAATGCAGAGAATGAGAAATATATGACGCTGATCAATCCCAGAAATATGATAAAATATGCAAGTACCCTTGGAAACAGGCCTGCCATCGGGTATAATATGCCAAGAAGGCCGTATCCTCCCATGGCAACAAGTCCCCCTGAAAGCATTATTGTCCCGGAATAGGGGGCGTCATTATATGCATCAGGCAGCCATGAATGCAGTGGAAATGAGGGAAGTTTTATGAGAAAGGCCAGCAGGAAACCGAAGATAATGAAATAGAAACCTGATTTCGGAACGGTGCCAAGGAATGAAATGGAGGTTAGATCACTTACCTGGAATGTGAATATTCCCGTGTTGATAAAGTAATAAGTTGACAGTGTGAATATGGATAGGAGCAGGAATAGTGATCCTATATGGGTATATATGAAGAATTTTAAGGAACTTCTCTCCTTGTTTCCGGTTCCGTACTTCCCGATTATGAAAAATACTGGAATGAGAACAACCTCCCAGAAGATATAGAAAAACAGGAAATTTCTCACAATGAAGAGCCCGGCCAGACCGAAACCTGAAGCCATGAATAATCCGTAGAAATACGCACCATGGTTTTTGCCCCCCATGAGTACTGCAAATATTGTAATAAACAGTGAGATTATCACTAGAAGATCAGTAAAACCAGTCAATCCCAGCGAAAAATCTATGTTTACGGTAATTCCACTGGCATGGAACTGTGCAAGCAGAATATTATAATATGCTATTACTCCGCCATTGTAATTCCTGAATTGCAATACAGAATATATGATAAAAAACACTGTGAGTATTCCGAGGGAAGCCAGGGATAACGTCTTTGAGCGGTCCCCGCCGAAAAAGCTCAGTACTGCCAGAATAAAAAATAGTATGAAGAAGTAAAATAAAATCGTTCAGATCACCTCGATTAATTCAATGATTGCAAATATAACAATCATGCCGATTATGAGAAAAGCCACGTAGAAGGGTATGCTGCCTGTCTCTATCTTTCTGAAGTCTGAACCGAGGTCTGAGATATCCCTACCTGTTGCATTTATACCATTATCCAGTTCTCTCTCGCCGGCACCGAATATGTATGAAATAGGAAGTATTATGCGTTCTGATATTATTTCTGTGTAAAGCCAGTCAAAATAGAATTTATTCTTGATAACCTTATAAAGTGGGTTTTTATAAATAGTGGTATGGCCATTGACGTTATAACGGTAGATAACATAGGCGATTCCTATTCCTATAAAAGAGAATATTACCGGCAGAATTTTTATTGCCAGTGGCGGAGTATAAACAAAGACAGATGCATCTATGAATTTATAGAATGGCTCCTGTATAATGCCCAGTGTCAGTGACAGGAATGCCAGTATTATCAGCGGTGATAAGTATATTAGCTTGGGATCGTGGGCTTTTTCTGCCAGTTTGGACCGGGGTTTTCCAAGAAATACAAGAAAATACATCCTGAATGTGTATGTTGCAGTCAGTATTTCCCCGAATAAGAGAAGAAGCCACGGTATTATATTTCCAGAATTTACAAAGTATTCATATGCGCCAGATATTATCTGACCCTTTGAGAAGTAACCAGCAGTAGGAGGGATTGCAGCCAGAGTAAGAGCGCCTATGAGCATGAGTATAGCTGTTGCAGGCATTCTCCTGAAAAGCCCGCCCATGTCCTTTATGTTTCTTAACTCCATGAGAGTCAATAATATTACTGCGGCGGCCATGAAAAGGAGTGCCTTGAATACAGCATGTACAACCAGATGGTACATACCAAATGCCACACCTGAGTAGCCTATTACTCCACCCAGGCCAATTGCTGCCATCATATAACCTAGCTGGCTTATTGTGGAATATGCCAGAACCCTTTTAATATCATTTACTACAATTCCGAGAATTCCTGCATAGAATGCTGTAAACGCACCTATGAGCACTACAGCGTAAAGCGAGTATGAAGAGGCATAATAGAATAAGGGAAAGAGCCTTGCTACGAGATAAACACCAGCGGTAACCATTGTGGCTGCATGGATAAGAGCCGATACAGTCGTTGGGCCTTCCATGGAATCGGGAAGCCACACATGCAATGGAAACTGTGCAGATTTGGCAACTGCACCACCGAGGAATAGAATGGTTGCAAGTGCAAGAACATTTGGCCCAATCGCTATTGAAATGCTCCTGGCATTGTCAATAAGATAGGGTATGCTCATGGGGCTTATACCAGTGGGCACCACTGTTACCAGTTTTGTATATAGAACTCCCATTCCGATGATGAATAACAAATCCCCAACTCTTGTTACTATGAAGGCTTTCTTTGCTGCAGCGGCAGCATTCGGCTTGAAAAACCAGAAGCCTATAAGAAGATAAGAGCAAAGCCCGACTATCTCCCAGAAGAGGAAAAATAGGACCAGATTTGAGGAAACAACCAGACCGAGCATAGCACCTATAAATAGAGATGTTTCAGAAAAGTAAATATTCTTCCTTGGATCTTTTTTCATATAAAACATTGCAAACAGATTGATCATTAAGGACATGAAAGCAACCATCATGGCCATTATAACTGTGAGATGACTTATGTATATTCCAATGTCTATATTGTAGAACCATGTATAATGAGAATATATATAGTTATGATTGAGCAGGTAGAGATAGGCTACTATTATCAGTATCAATGACCCGGCAATCATCAGACTGCTGAAAATACCAGAATATTTTATTTTATACCTGCCTATGATATATTCCATCGGAAATGCTAAAAGTGGAAGCAGGAATATAAGATAATATAATATTGCTACCATTTGATATCCCTCAGAAGTGAAATATTTGTCTTGCCATATTTTTTGGAAATGAGTGTGAATATGGCTATTCCCGTGGCAGTTTCAATTACACCGATTGCTATGACAAAGAGAGCAAAGACAATAACAGACGTAGAATAGTAAAATGCGGCAACTCCTGCAACATCAAGTAATGCTGCGTTTACAGTTATCTCAAGAGAAATTATAACCTTCATCCCGACCTTTGATGTGGTTATACCGTAGATTCCGATTGTGAACAGTATCATTGATAGAAACAGTATGTAAATTATATTCATTTTTCATCATCTCCAACTATGTACATAACACCGATTATGGCAGCAACCAGAAGCACAGATAGCAGTTCAAATGGGACAATATATGTGGAAAAGAGCAAATGACCTATTCGGGATATGTCCTGTGATCGCCTGGTGAGAGTACCGCTGATAGTCAGGAGATTTGCCCCGATAACTATGAGAAATATTATTGCCGCGATTTTCTGTGCCTTATTCTTCAACGTCCTTCCCTCCCGTCAACATGAGAACAAACACTATAAGTATTACAATTGAACCTGTATATACAAGTAATTCAACACTTCCCAGAAAGCTCAGTCCAATCAATATGAATATTGATGAGAACACAAGCATGAGAATAAATAAGAACATGGATGAATGTATAAGATTTTTAGAACTTATGGCGGCCAGAGCCATTATCACTGCAAGGGCTGCGAATGCAAGGAAAATAATAGTAAATATCATTTTATGACATCCTCCTCCTGCATAGTTAACTCCTGTGGAGAATAGGTAAAGCTGTTTCTCGTCCTGGCATCCTCAAACTGGTGTGTGAGGTAAATTGCATCTGTAGGGCATATCTCCTCGCACTGCCTGCATACAGTGCATGTTCCGAAATTCACATCTGGATATATATTCCTCTTATTCTGCAGATTTTTCCTGTCTCCCCTGGCAGTCTGAACAACGTTATTTTCAAGACCACTTCTATCAAGGTCCCAGTGCTCCATTTTTATGCTATGATTTGGGCATATTTTTGAGCATAATGTGCAGCCAACGCATGCCTCCGGAACAAGAAATATTCTGAATCTGAATCTTTCCGGTATTTCCCCCTTATCCTCGGGATACTGTGTTGTTACCGGTTTTTTAAACATGTATTTTCCCATACTGTACATTAATTTCAGTGACCCAACAACAGGTATGGGTTTTTTCGGCATTTCAATTTCTTTAACAGTAGCTACCATTTTTATCACCTTATATATAGTACGAATAAACCTGCGTACACCAGGTTGACCATGGAAAGCGGAAGCAGGTACTTCCAGCCAAGATTTACAAACTTATCGATTCTTATCCTGGGAATTGCAACCCATATGAGGAATGAAATGAGTACGAGTATATCGGTTTTGATGAATAGATAGATAAATCCCACATAGTTATCATAGGGCCCATTGTACCCGCCTAGGTAAAGTACGGAGATCAGAAATGAACTCAGGTACACCATGCCGAATAAACCTATGTAGAAGAAACCGAACCTCATACCTGAATATTCTGTGGTGTATCCAGAAATAAGCTCGCTGTCACTCTCACCCAGATCAAATGGGGAATAGGAAGCCCTAGCAACCATGGATATAAAAAATATTAAAAGACCCAGCGGCTCTATAATCCCATAGGGTATAATTTGATTCTCGACGATGCCGGAAAGGGTGAATCCACCGGCTATAGCATTTCCTGTAACGTATGATCTTGATGATACTATTACTATGGCAAGGACACTTATCATCATGGGGATTTCAAAGGATATATCTTTAGCAACAGCCCTCATCGTTCCGAGTAATGCATAATTGCTTTTGGTACTGATGCCTCCAAGTATTTCCCCTATGGGAATGATTGAAAGTATACCGAACATCAATATCAGGGTTACCTTTGAATGTGTTACTGCAAGCGATCCGAAATATGCCAGATCTCCGAATGGTAGAAGAACAAATGCAAGTATGGTCGCAATCATTACAATAATAGGAGCTATTTTATATGCCATATCATCCCGATTTTCAGGTAAAATAGATTCCTTGCCTATGAGCTTCAGTGCATCTGCTATCAACTGGAGAAGACCGAATTTACCGACCCTATTGGGTCCGATCCTTCTCTGGATTCTTGCCATATATTTCCTGAATATGTAAATTAACGCTATAAAAGAAACTGCAACAAAAATCAGTACAATAATGGACTGTAAGAGATATGCCAGGCCATATGATGCAAAATTTCCGAGAAAAGAGAGCCACTGGTGAATTCTTAACAGTATGCTCATCTATCCACCTCTCCAGCAACAGCATCAACTGATGCTATAGTAATGATAAGGTCAGCAATAAGTGATCCTTTAGTCATAATCGGGACCACGGCAAGATTTTTGAACGATGGGCTACGGGCGTGAACCCTATATGGCTTAACTCCTCCGTCTCCCCTAATAAAAACCCCGAATTCCCCACTTTCTGATTCAACCCTGGTAAATACGTCTCCCTGCCCTTTCAGAAGAAGCATGGCAGATTTCTTTGCCTTGGGATTGAAATAAGGACCTTCAGGAAGTTTTGCAAGGCACTGCTCGATAATTCTCACTGACTGCCTTAATTCTTCTACTTTTACAAGAAATCTGCCCATATTGTCCTTTGTCCTTGCAATGGGAACATCAAAGTTTACCTTGTCATAGTATAAATACGGTGAATCTTTCCTCACATCATAGGGAATGCCGGATGCCCTGAGCATTGGTCCGGTAACACCGTAATCCATTGCTATATCAGGTTCGAGTATGCCGGTTCCCACATTTCTCTGCCAGAAGATTTCGCTATCAGTAAACATTTTTACTATTTCTTCAAATTTTCCCTTGAACCCGGCAATAAATGCTTTAATTTCATCTACTATTTTGTCTGTGAAATCCTGATACACACCACCGATGCTCATATAATTAACTTCCTGCCTGCCACCGGAAGCTTCAACAAATATTCTCTGTATTTTTTCACGCTCATGGAATGTGTGAAAAAATGGCGTGAGCATTCCAACATCTAGCCCAAGAGCACCTATCCCGACCATTCTTGCAGCAATTCTGTTCAGCTCTGCCATGATCATCCTGATCCACTGTGCACGTTCCGGCACCTCTATGTCCATAAGGGCTTCCACAGCCCGTAGATAACCAAGTTCCATGTTCATGGAATCAATATAATCCATACGGTCAAAATAAATCATATTATTTACGAAATAATTCAATTCACATATTTTCTCTGCATTTCTATGGAGATAACCTATGGTTATGTCCACATCTTCAACTGTTTCCTCATTAAGTTTTACCCTGAATCTATAAATTCCGTGTGTTGCCGGATGGACCGGCCCGATATTCAGTTCAATCCAGTGGGACATTACCAACCCTCTTTCTCATCGAAACTTACATGCTCATTCCCATCCCTATCCATACTGACGTACTGAACCTTGTTGAGGTCGTAATCCTTTCTAAGGGGATGACCAACCCATTCATCCGGAAGTAATATGCGCCTGAGATTTTCATGCCCTTCAAAGGTTATTCCCATGAGATCATACTGTTCCCTTTCATCCACAATTGCGGCCTTCCATAGTTTTGTAATGGACGGGACCTTCTCATCAGTGGTTGAGATTTTCACGCATATGTAATCGTTTTTGTCAAAATTATGGATATGGTAAATAACATCAATATGGTCTTTCATATCAACGCCGGTTATGGATGAAAGGAAATATCTCCTGCCCTTATAATCTTCCATGAGCTCTACTAAATCTGATTTGTCGATGTTCAGTATCTTCATTCCTGATTTGTCGGTTTCTTCAGATAGAATTTTGTACATTTTTATCACCTGTCAGTCTCATTTCTGATTTTTTTCTGCAGGGTAATCAACCCGTATGTAAGAGCCTGTGGTGTAGGAGGGCATCCGGGAACATAAACATCCACCGGAACAACCTTATCAACGCCGAGAACCACAGAATAGCCATCGACGTATGGACCACCCTGAATTACACAGACCCCCATGGCAATAACATATTTTGGGTAGGGCATTTCCTCATATATCCTCTTGAGCCGGGGTGCCATCCGTTTTGTAGTTGTTCCTGCGACAATCATCAGATCAGATTGCCTGGGAGAATTCCTGAATATTTCACTTCCAAACCTTGCAACATCAACATCAGCAGCCTGTGTTGCCATCATTTCAATGGCACAGCACGCAAGTCCCATTGTAAGAGGCCAGAGTGAGTTTGATCTGCCCCATTCCAGAGCCTTCTCCAGCGTGGTTGTTTTTATGCCTGCCTCTCCAGTTTTCATTTCATCCACCTCATATAGCCTTTCTTATATGCATAAAAAACTGCAAACAGTGGCATGGCAAGAAAAGCTATTGTTTCAATGAACGGAATAATTCCTAAGGTGTAGAAATCAAAAGCCCAGGGTAGTAATAAAAGCATATCTACATCGAATAATATGAATAGGAATATTATAACATAATACTGTACTGTTATATGGCCCTCGGCGTATTCAGTAGCAACCTCTCCGCTTTCATATGGCTTGAGATAGGAATCGTCTGTAACCGGAGGCTTATTTTCCAGTGATAGATTTCTTGATATTTCCTTCCTGCTGAATCTGATTCCCCCTTTCTTGTATCTGCCGGCACCGATTGTCGGGAGTATTTTAAATGCAAGATACAGCGCAAGAACCAGAATAATTATCGTAATCGCCATAGAAGCATATCCCAATATCATTGTTCTTATATTTTTCAAGACTATTTAATTATATCGAATAGTAAGAAAATAAGAATTTTCCGGCATTTCCAGAGAGATGAATGCCACGTTATAACTGCAAAAAATTTTAAAATTTAAGCTACAAAAGTATCCAAATTATGTACATATTTAATCTGCTGTTTTCATTTCCTTGAATATTTGAATCACAATCTTAGGATCGAATGAGTGGTCTGTTTTCTTTCTGAACATAACTATGAGATTTTTTTCATTTATATTTTCTTCAGTCTTGAGTTGCATTATAATTCTTCTGATTTCATCCTCTGTCAGAGGTGTAAGTTCTCTGCGGTTCTCAATTTCGGAAAGAGGTATATTACTCAGCATATACAGGGAGATGGCAAGTTCCAGTGTGCTTCTGTCCCATTTTTTTCTATTTCCCATTCCGAAGATGCTTGTGATTTTATTATCTCTGCTATACTGATTTCCGCTTGAAAGTGTAACGCCCATAATATCTCTTATTTCATCGGGAGTAAGTTTCTTACCGCGCTTCTTCTCAAATTCAGGTATGATCTGGAGTAGAATTCTTGATAAAATGGAAGGATTATTGAAATCCTTTGCAAGAACTGTGAATAATGTAAGCATGTTGGTATTTATGATTGACTCAGCTTCAACCTGTGATAACTTGAATGTTTCTGTAAGTTCATTTTTTATTTCGTCAAGAGATTTCGGCACCATATACTCTATACTTTTTATATGTTCTTCAGTAATTTCAATAACAGGTATATCTGTTTCAGGATACATTCTTTCCTTCCCGGCAAGTGGCCTCAAATACCTAGTTTCTCCTGACTGGGTTGCAGCCCTGGTCTCTTCCAGGTTCATTCTCACGAGCTTATCCAGTCGCTGGTTTAAGAGTGGCCCCAGCGCTTTAATGGAGGACTTATCAGCTATGACAACGATGACAGCATCGTTATCTTTTTTACCCACAGATGAATAGATTTCTTTCAATTCCTGATCTGTTAGCCCGTAAGCGGGAAATTCGTCCGAATGCATCAGGCCGCCTATACCCAAATTTTTGGCCACGTCCGCAAGTTCTCTGCCCAGCCGGTAATCACCGTGCTTCATGAGATGATTGCAACCTGGCAGCCTTGCACTCATAACGGACCTGCCTGAATCTATAGCCTTTTTAATCATTGAAGAACCGGTGTTTCCGAATATGCCGGTTATATCGACAAAATTTTCTACTACTGGAGGCTTTCCGGAGAATTTGCCGGAGATTTCACTTAGAGATTTCTGTCTTTTAATTTCATAGTCCAGAGTATCTTTAATGAATGAAAGTTTTGATACTCCTTTAATTTCCACACGCCCAAACCCCATTGAAAAATTGACATCCTGCCTTATTGAGTCGACCTCGCCACGGAAGTTCCCCATGGACATTACAAAATGCCCGATGGCTTTCGCTGTTTCCAGGGCATGGTCCGGATCGACTATATCCGGCTCCGTTGATATCTCTATTAATGGAATGCCCAGCCTGTCAAGAGAATATTCAGCCTTTCCATGCTTTTCGGATATTTTCCTGCATGCATCCTCTTCAAGTGTAATTGTTGATATCCTTACGCGACCCTTTGATGTTCTGATGTAACCGTCCAATCCGATAATGCCGGTTCTCTGAAAACCGGATGTATTGGACCCGTCTATTACAATTTTTCTCATGAATGAGGCGTAATCGAGAATTTTGCAATTCAGTGCCCGGGATATTGCAATAGCATCGTTAAGGGCTTCCTGGTTAACCGGGTGTGGGGGCTCCTCATCTTTCTCCACCAGACAGGAGTTGGAACTGACACGGTAAAGGAATTCACGGTTTCTTATATTTTCATATTCCACAGCATTATCTAATTTGCCCATCTCACCCATAACGGGTGTGAGCTTTCTCTGGAACGCGGAACCTGAATCGGTTCCTTCTGTACTGCATGAACAGAACAGTTTATTTCCTTTTAATTGAAAATGTATTTCCAGACCTATTTTCATAACTATCACTTTATTATATCCTCAATTTCCCCCCTCATATTTGCTTTCATTAATTTATTCAAATCATCGGGATAATTTGCAAGTATATACATTGCTTTTACCATTGCAGTTTCTGCGAGCATATTATCAAGGGAAATTACACCAGCATGAATAAGATCACGACCTGTAGAATACACATTCATATTAACATTCCCGTATATGCACTGTGAAGTCATAAAGAAGGCAGTTTCCTTTGATAATTTGTTGATTACATTCAATACGCCAGAGGATACGTGCCCGAGCCCTGTGCCCATTATAATTACAGCTTTCTTATTATATGACAGATTGTAGAAGTCTTCTTCCTTCATTCCGGGATAAAAATACACAAGCCCCACATTTTCGTCCAGCTTATCCTTCAGAACAATATTCTCCGAGGGCTTTTTTATGTAATTTTCCTTTGATACCTTGCCGTTTGAATATTTAGCCACAGGAGATTCTCCGATAGACGTAAAAGCGTTCCTACTGCTTGTATGCATCTTTCTTGTACGTGTTCCACGGTAAAGAGAGATAGAATCGTCCGATGTGCCTGTGTGCATGGATATTCCAACCTCTCCCGTATCCATGGAAGCGAAATATATTGATCCCTCTATATTCATAAAAGCATCACTGCTTGGCCGATCGGAACTTCTCTGGCTTCCTGTAAATATTACCGGTTTCGTCTGTTCCTCGAACATGAAAGATAATGCTGAGGCAGAATACTGCATTGTGTCGGTTCCGTGGAATATTATTACCGAATTGCCCTTCTTCATGGCATCACGTGCCTTCCTGGCAAAAGTAATCCATTTGCCGGCATCCACATTTTCACTCAGAATATTTTCAATGTTTTCATGATAAAGTTTGAACCGATCTATGTTATTAACAAAATTGTACAAATATGATATGTCCTTTACCGGTTTTACTGCTCCGGTTTTATAGTCCACGGAACTGCCTATGGTTCCACCTGTTGTAAGTATGCATATGCCATTTTCCCCGCATTTGCTGTATATTTCCCTTTTCGAATTGCTTTCCGGCGATTCGGCAGGATATTGTTTCCCGATTCTGAATGAACTTTTATTCAGTGTTATATTGTAACCACTGCCCAGCTTGATCGTAATTGTTTTTTCTGAAGAACTTATAAAAGTTCCGGTATACTCTGTTCCCTTATATGAAAAATCTACTTTCTGGCCTATTAACATTATCCTTCAATTAATAAAGAATATAAAAACCTTATAGATTTTTCATAATTTCACGGGCTATTATAATTTTCTGAATTTCGTTTGTCCCCTCATAAATTTGAGTAATTTTTGCATCTCTCATATGTCTTTCAGCATTGAAGTCCGTGGTGTAACCATATCCTCCAAAAAGTTGCAGGGATCTCTCGGTTACATAAACTGCAGTATCGGAGGCAAACATCTTTGCTATGGATGACAGTTCCACAGTATCCTCATGCTTTTCCCACTTTTCGGCGGCTTCCCTTATCAGAAGCTCTGAGGCTTTTATTTTTGATTCCATTTCTGCTATCATGAACTGTATTCCCTGAAAATCAATAATTTTTTTGTTGAACTGCTTTCGTGTATTTATGTATTCAAGGGCTTCCCTGAAAGCAGATTTTGCAATTCCCAGTGCCTGTGCGCCTATTCCTATTCTTCCAGCATCTAGGGTATCCATTATAACTGAAAAGCCTTTGTTGTACTCGCCTACAATATTTGACTCAGGAACAACAACATCGTGAAAATTCAGTTCAACTGTGCTGGATCCACGTATGCCCATCTTGTGTATATCCCTGCTAATTTCAAGGCCTGGGGCATCTGCATCAACAACAAATGTTGTGATTCCCTTATAACCCCTAGACTTATCAGTTGATGCGTCCATCACAAAAAATTTTGCAAGTCTTCCATTGGAAATAAAGGTTTTTGTCCCATTGATTTTATATCCGCTAGAACATTTTTCAGCATGTGCTGAAATCGATGCTGCATCACTTCCTGATCCGGGCTCCGTAATAGCTAAACCGCCGACTGCACCTTTTGCAATTTCTGTAAGATATTTTTTGTTCAGTGATTCATTGCCGAACATTATGAGCGGCTCAGCAAAAAGAGTGAGGGCCCCATCCAGTACCAGAGCAGTACTGGGACATGCCTCCGATATGGTCTCTATTGCCTCAACAAGGAATGGAAAGCTTAAACCATAACCACCGTATTTTTCAGGTATATACGAGGCAAACAGACCCATATCCCTCATTGCTTGTATAATATCCTCAGGCACTTCCATCTTTTCGTCTATTTCCCGGGCCCTTGGTTTTATTTTGTTCTCTGCAAGTTCCCTGACATATTTTAAAACATCCATTTCATTCTCGCTTAACATAGAAGTAAATAATGACAAATAATAATAGTTTTCTTATGGATACTTATAGTAAGATATATTGCATAGCATTGCGTAGACCCAAAAATTTGAGGGAATTTTAAAGCAGCTGAGGATATTCTAGACCTTTTCATCACGTATTTTTCAGGCAATTAATGAAATATATCTATAAAATGAACATTATATTGAACATATTCATAAAAAAACAGTATATTAATAAGGGATGAAAATAAGATTTACAGGTAATTTTATGGGATTTGTTGATCCATTGGCTGCAATGCTATTAAGTTTAGGTATAAGTGCTGCCCTGATAGCGGCATATTTTTATATGGCTGCACAGGGAAAAGATATGAAAGAGCTGGTTATTCCGAGCTTTGCTTTCGGATTTTTTGATTTTGCGTCCGGTTTCAGAATGTCCCAGTTCTGGCCATTTCCAGGCCCGCTGAGTGCATATAACATGCTTTTCGGTGACCCGCTGATGATACTGGGATTGCTACTGATGGCCGGTTCCCTGATGATATACAAACAGGAAAACCTCAGATCGATCTCAATCCCTGGCGTGATGCTGGGCATTTATCTGTTTATCGAAAGCGCCGCAATGATTAATTTCAAGCTCGAAACAGGAGATGAGCTAGTAAGTGCCCTGGGATTATACGTTATGAGTGGGATATCTGCCGTGTACTCTCTGGTTTTATTCGTGAAACCTGACAAGAGCAAAAAATATCTATATTACATTGGGTTCATACTTCTGGCACTCACTGCACTGATAGCACTGTTTATAGGTTATGCTGCAATATATCAGCATTTACAGGCTCCGCCGTAATATTTATAACTTATTTTTTTCATTCATCTAAAAACGATAAATTTTTAACCGAATAAACTATATAATAATATCATGCTTGAAAGCAATTGCCTAAAAATTTCACAGCCTTTCCAGCAGTTTTATATTTTTAAATTGGTGATATTATGAAAACAGAAGTTGCACTGGTACATGCCCCGAGCATATATGATTTCAGAACCAGAGATATCAAGCTCGGGCCAATAAGCGATGTTATTCCGTCTACCCCCGTGTTTGAGATGTACCCTATCGGATTTGTCAGCATGCTCAACTCACTGATAAAAGAGGGTTATAATGCCAGGATATGCAATGTTGCAGCCATGATGGTATCTTCCAGTAAATTTGATCCTGTAAAGTATTTGAAGGACGTGGAATCGGAAATTTTTGGCATTGACCTTCACTGGCTGCCCCATGTTAACGGTGCTTTAAAAATTGCAAAGATTATAAAAGACCTGCATCCGGAATCAAAGGTGCTGCTTGGTGGATTTTCTGCCACCTATTTTGCTGATGACATCATGAAGAACTATGAATATATAGACTTCATACTTTCCGGTGACCTGCAGGAAAAAAATACAGTAAAGCTTGCAGAATCCGTAGAAAATTCACAAAATCTTGATAATGTTCCGAATTTGGTACACAGAAACGGAAGTAAAATAGTACACAATAGGCAAGGAAAATCGTCCATAGACGATGTATTCCTTAACTATGGAATACTCATGAAAAATGCAATTAAATATCATGATATTAAGGGGCACTTACCCTATGCTTCATGGCTAGAAAATACCGAGGCAATGACTGTAATAGAACATGGGTGCAGTTATAACTGTGCATTCTGTGGTGGGTCAAATTTTGCATATAAGAATAATTACAATGCTGTGTCACCTGTATACAGAAAACCAGAAATTATAGCCGAAGAGATATCACTAGTTCAGGAAATACTGGGCAGTCCTGTATTTATTACCGGCGATATAAACCGTGCAGGAGAAAAATTTTATTCATCACTATTCAGGGAAATGAAGAACAGGAATATGGACTTGCCATTATTAACTGAATTTTTTGTGCCTCCGGGAAAACAGTATATTGAAGAATTCGGTAGAAATTTCCCTGATTTTACTGTGGAAATATCCCCGGAATCATCCAGTGAAACAATAAGGAATAAAAATGGAAGGCCTTATGATAATAAAAGCCTCGAAAGTTTCATAGAGAACTCTATTGCAGCCGGCTCCAAAAAGGTGGATGTGTATTTCACAATCGGAATGAGCGGGCAAACAATGGATGATGTAACTAGAGATCTGGAGTATGGCGAACAGTTAATGAGGAGATTTACAAAGGATAAGGAGAAATTATATACATTTGTTTCTCCGCTTACTCCATTCATAGACCCGGGTTCCCTGATATATGAACATCCGGAAGACTATGGTTTCACTATTACTGCAAGAACAATCAGTGATTATTTTAATTTACTTGAAAATGGGAAAGTCTGGACTGATTTCTTGAATTACTATACAAAATGGATGAGTGTAGAACAGATTGCAAAGGCAACATACGAATCTGAAATACGCATGATAAAATTAAGGCAGTCTTTAGGTATGCTGAAGGGTCAGGATGCGGAAGAGATAGTAAAGAATATAACTGCATACATGCACGGAGATGCTTATATATCCAATGAAAACAAGAGTAGCCATTTATCGTATATTGAAAAGGATGTGGAATGGTCTTATAAGCATAAGCTCACAAAGGAATCCTTTCTGGTATCCCTGTACAGATCATATAATGACATTAAAAGGAAAATTTAACCTTTCAGCGGTTTTTATCCTCAGGATGCCAAAATAATTATTAATTAATAGAATGTTATGATTGGGTTTATGTGATTTTCAACATAGTTCTAAAAAACAGAAAAATCCTGATAGTCGGTGGGGGAAAAATAGCAGAGAGAAAAATAAAAACTTTCCTGAGTGAGGACGTAACAATCCATGTGATATCCCCTGATGCAACCGAATTTATAAAGGAACTTTCAATCGGTGGTAAGATAAAATTTATGCAGAAAAAGGTAGAAGAACAGGATATATCTAATGAATATTTCATGGTACTTTGTGCAACTGATGACCAGAAAGTCAATGATATGATTTCCGGTATCTGCGAAAGCAGAAATATTTTACATATTAATTCTGGAAACCATGAAAATTCAGATATTATGATGGTTGCAAATGTTAATATCGGCGATGTAACAATATCCATGAGCACAGGTGGCAAATCACCGGGAACGTCTAAAATATTAAAGGAACTGCTTCTCAGAGACATGGCTTCTTCTGACTGCATCTTCGAGGATACCATAAAATCAATATATCATAAGAAAATATAATAGTATGAAATCTTTCGGAAACAAAACAATATTTGAGAATATAGAAGAGATACTAAAACCGGATCATACTGTACTTGTGAACTGGGATGTTCAGAATGGCCTCGTTAACAATATCTTCAATAAGGATGAATTTGTAAAGAACGTAAAAAAACTCACAGAGTTGGCAAGGAACAAAAACATTCCTGTGTTATACACAAAGATAACACCCCTGCCTTTTCAGTATATGGCTCCATCAGGAATATATAGTTATATGAAGCGATTTGGAGTTAGTGACCCATCAAAACTTCCTGTTTTTATGGCACCGAATTCGAGTGAATCAGAAATTTATCCTGACCTTGCGCCGGAAAAGGAAGATTATGTCATTAACAAAAACACTGCCAGCCTTTTCATAGGAACAAACGTTGATAACATGTTCAAGGCAGCCGGCATTAAGACAGTTATTTTTACTGGAATTGCAACGGAAATAGGAGTTGAGTCCAGTGTGAGGGATTCAGGGAATCTCGGTTATTACACGGTTGTGGCATCAGATTCCTGTTCTTCACACAGCAAGGAAATGCATGAAGCAGCGCTCAAGTCCATGTCTACAGTATCCATGGTCATGGACACAAAATCCATTATGGAAATACTGGAGAAAGAATAATTTTTAACTTCTTTCTTTCATAGGCATTTTTTCATAAATATCTTTTATTTTTGCTCCCATAATGATACTGATCATGGCTATAATTATAATGTAAACTACTATAATTACAGGAGAATAGATAAATAGAAATTCCAGTCCAGATATGGCGTAATAAAGAGCTATGAGTATTATGATTGTGTATACTGATGGAATTACAAAGTCAAAAACAAAATTTTATGAATCCTTAAAAGTCCAGTATTAACTATTATATGTATCATTAAAGTAGAAAGTGTACTAATAGTAGCATAGAATATGAACTGGTTTAGAAATCCAGATGTGCCGAAGGATGAATAAAATATCAAAGTGGAAACCATGGCAACCGATATGAATATTCCTAATAATAAAAACAGTGCATTCTGCGGTGCACCATATTTATTCAATTTCATAAATGATGCTGTCAGGAAGCCATCGCTGGCCATTGAATATATATTTCTGGTAGTTGCGATACCTATTATGTTGAAAAGCGTATAAATTATAAAAAAGTTGAAAGGGAGGAAGAACATTGAAACGTATATGCCTATATGGGTTTTTATTACCATAAATGCAGGAATTACTGTATTTGCGAAATTACCCGTATTACTTACCCCAAATCCCACAACCGGGGAATAGGAAATTAAAAGGTCCAGAAGCCCGATGATCAAAAGCATGACAACTATGGAAAGTCCAATGTTTTTTCTGGGCGCACCTGCCTTCTCTCCGAGTGAAACCACCGAGCCATAACCTGTGTATGCTAGAAAACTTCCTGTTATGAACCCGAGGAAGAGATCCTTATAACCAGAAATCGGAGTGAATACTGCAAATGTGTTGTCAGTGGATGTGAATATTATTATCAGTGAAATGGCAACAACAAATAATATTTCTATGAGATTGATTGTTATCTGTGATTTGAAGGATGGGGCTATTCCACGGTAAACGGCATAAAATGAAGGAATACTTATGATTACAATTAATATTATACCATAATAAAATGGTATATTCACACCTGTAAGATAAAATATGGCCGGATTGAATATCATTATAAAGAATGATAGAATAAAAATTAAATTTGCAAATTGATAAATCAGATACATGTAAAAAGGGGGGACAGCTGACCCATTCCCTGAAATATTAATCCGGTCAATGATATTGAATTTGAATGCAAATGGTTTTCCATGGTAGCTAATTGTTTTTTCGTATATAATTATAATCTAAAATGTACATTATAGTATAATATATATGTATATTTGTTATTAATACTCAGTAATGGGGAAAGACAAATACAAACAAAAAGATTTAATATATAAATTTATTTACATATATAAAATGGATATTAAAAAATATATTAAATTAAAAAATGATATTGAAACTATTGTGGGTATAATTATCGGATTTATCTTTGGGGCCAGATTTATTGCATTTTTATTCCCTTATCTGGTGCATTATTCCTCTTCCGGTATAAGCATGTCCACAAGTGTGTATGCACCACTGATTGCTTTAGTAACGGGAATCCTGATATTTTTTGGAATAAGAACTCTTGCATATTTGATATCTTCTATGTTCCTCGGTGCTGGAATTGGAATAGCGTTGTATGAGTTCACAGGATTTAATGTGCTGATAGAGGTTGTTAAGCTGGTTCATGTGTTCATGATAGCTGCAGTTTAGACCGGAATAAATAATAATAGACAGACCAGAAAACCTGATCTTTATAGAAATTTTATAATTATTTTCATGTAGAGGATTATTTATTTAAATAATACCATAAACTATTATAATATCTGTTAAAATATACCGTTAATGTTCTCCATGGATCATCTGATGCTGAAAAAGAAATTAAAGGCCGTATTGAAAAAGGCCCTCGAAAAAAATTCAATAGACATTTTCAGCAATTTTGTTATAAAAGAACAGGATGGAATTAAGACCATATACGATCAAGATATCTCTAAAATTCTTGAGGATGCCTTCAAAAATCAGGAAATCACGGAAGAACTATTTAACGCGTTGAATAATATAGATGCCAATCTCGTTCCGGTACTGAAATATCGAGTATTCATGTATTATCATATGAATTATATTGAGGATTTCCTCAAGCTTATTAATACAAATCGGAACCTTCTAGATCTGGAAAATGTTCATGAAGTGTTTTACAAATTAATAAACTCTGTTAATATAGATACTTCAGTAGAATATCTATGCATTGCAGGAATTTATGACGAATCAAAATTTGAAATCTATTTCAGGGAATCCTTTAAATATAATTCTTTCAAAGAATGTATAAAACCATTAGAAAATTCAAGAGATTACTGCACACTGGAAAAAATATTACAGCAGTGTATTTTAGTAACCGGCTCCAAGGAATGCTATATCAAACTGGCAGAGATGTATAAGGAGAGAGAAGAAAAGGATAATCTCAAGACATTACTTGATAGAATCACTTCCATATTCAATGATGATATTGATTTAACATATTTTTATTCGTATCTTGGAGATTATAATTATGTAATAAAAAATTCTGATAAAACTTCTCCGGCAAATGCCATTCTGGCCGATGCATACTATCATATTGGTGATTACGAACGCGCCCTGAAAATTTATAAATATATATATTACAATATAGACAAAAATGTTCTAGATCGCATTATAGAAATTACATACAGTATACATGATTACTATTCGCTCCTAGGTTATATTTCTTCAATGGAAAAAAATACGAATCTCAAGAGGCAATTCATTCTCTACAAGATCGAAGCTGAAATAAACCTGGAGATGTACAGTGAGGCTGAGTCCGATATTGCGAAATATAAAGCAGAATTTGCAGAAGATCCAGAAATTCTTCAATTATTGATTAAATATTATATAAACATCGATGATCAGGAATCTGCTTACAGGCTTGCATCAACTCTCATCGAAAGGGGAATTTCTGATAAATATAATTATAAGACAGCTGTAGGTTACCTATATGAAAATCGTAGATATGGTGATTTGATAAAGTTGCTTGATGCTAATCCTGAAATGTCGGATTTCAGGCCAGAATACTGTTCTTCCTTAATTTATAGCGGGAAAATAGATAATGCCCTGAATTGTATATCTGAGAATAATAGCCTGTTAGATTCAGGTCCGGTAGTTGATACCTTATTTGAATTTTTAAAGAGTGAGAATAGAATAAAAAAATTTGAAAATATTGATATTTCAGGTACTCTGCTAGAAATGGCACTATTCTTTATCAGGGGTAGAAAAAACGTTGATTACAGAAAATATATGGAAAAAGTCTACAGAAATAAATCTGTGGCGTGTACTTACATCCTTGCCAGTGCAGATGATATACAGAAAATTGCATTCAACAAAAATTATATAAGAGGGCTTATGGGAATTGAGAAATACCAGACAGTGGGATCAATTATATCAAGCATATACTCAATTCAGAATGGCATAGTACCGGAAGACCTAAATGATTCTGAGTATTTTCTTTATCCTGTCAGCATGGCTCTGATTAGACACGGTTTCTATAAACAGGCAGCAATATATATAGAATCAATCAATAATAAGTCCCCCGATCCCTTCTATTATTATATCAGGGCATTGATTGATGAACATGAATCAAGTCACAGCGAAGCTCAGAAACATGTAGATGAGGCCATTAATATTTTGGAAAATATAGATTTTTATGCATTGAGGATTAATATTGCTTTACAGAGGAATGAACGACCAGATAGCTTTATAAAGTCATGCATTGAAAAGGGATTCATTGATATCTTCTTTCAGATAGATGATTTTGTTGAAAAAAATAAAATCGAGGTAAGTGATTCCTTCAGAGAATTGCTGACCGATACTGATGTAAAGAATACGGGAATGTACAGGTTAAAGGCATACTGCATGGATTCATATAAAATCAAGTTGAAGTTTTCGGCACTTTCGGTTCTGCATGGAGGAACTTCAAATGATATTGTAAAACATTATTCCTTATTGAAATCCAGAAATGAAAAGATTGCGATAACTTTCCTAGAATATTATCCAGTTAAAAAATATGTATCTTATATTATACTCTGCAGCTATTACTACAGTAAAAGAATTTATAAAAAAACTCTTGAATATTTTAATGCTGCCTATATTAGAAACCGTAAAGCAGAAAAGAACCCAGTGTTTCAGGAGATTTCAACAGGAAACATAATTTCACAGAAAATAATTGGTGATATGGAATCCAGAAATGAGTGGTTTGATTTGTTACTTTTTTATTATTACAGAAAGGAATATACATCTATCAGGGAGATTATACAGAACCATTACAGTAATACAAAAATTCTGCAATTTGCTATTAATTTTGCGTGGGAAACCATGTCATTGAAAGAATTCATGCTAGAATTATTCCGAAAAACAGGGGATAAAATTATGGGCGAGTTACTGGCAGGGAAATTCCATGAAATGGAGCTATATAGCTACGAAATTGATATTTTAAAGAAATTAACCGGCTCATACCCTTTAGAGACTGCTAATCTGGACAAACTTATCAATGCTCTAATTCTCAACAATCAGGAAGATGAGGCACTTAAACTATCCTATGAAAATTATCATAACAATAAATCAAAATCTTCATTCAACAGGATGATCAAAACAGCATATACTTTAAAGGATTATGCATCCGTTGTTAATATTTGTGGAAATAATGCAGAATTTATAGATGCCAGAAATATAGAATATTTCATAGATGCGGAAATAAAACTATTCAACTATGTGGGCGCCAGGGTTGCAATGAAAGAATATTCAGATCTCATTACAGAGGATATAAAAAATAATATAGAGACAAAAATTAAAGCTTCATATAGAACAAGAATAATTTTGAAGTTTGCAGGCGATATTTTCAAAATGGAAATCGAAAATAATACAATTTTTAATTTTCATGAGATGCAGAAATATATTCCCGGTTACATATCCACTGATGTTTACAATTTTATAACCAATGACATGCCATATACATACATAGGAAGGGAAGATTACAACGAACGGTCAAGAAATATAATAAAGAGACTTAAGGAAACGGGCATTTTATCTCTTAATAAAATTAAAATACATGATATATACAATGTAACCGATGACGTAATAATAGCAAAAAATTTTTATGTATTTATAGGAAGAGCAATGGATGGATATTATAAATCCTCGTTACATGGAAACTGGAAGTTTACTTCCGACGCAAATAGAAAAGATGTGCCGGGAATCATTGAGGCAATGATAAAATACGATATTGGTATTCTTGATTCTATAGCCATATCTGAAAAAATAAAGAAGGGAGCAATTTAAATGATGTACAGCAGAAACAATGAATCTAACGATATAATAATAGCAGTTATAGTTCTTACAATTGCATTTACGCTTATGATCAATGGGGGTCTCAGAGCTGTAAGCGCAAACAGATTTGAAATAAATATTCTGATAGGATTTTCGGTAACAGTGACCGCTTTTCTAATGCATGAAATGGCTCACAGAACAGTGGCAAGGAGGCTGGGTGCAGTAGCATTCTTCAAGTTATGGCCCGTAGGAATCCTCATGGCACTGGTAACTTCCATATTTGGATTTATATTTGCGGCTCCGGGAGCAGTTCAGTTCGCTGGTTTATACGACAGGGAAAGTGAGGGTAAAATCGCCCTTGCAGGTCCTGCCACGAATATATTTATAGGAATCATTGCGTTTCTTGCCTTTATGTTCATCCCTTTCGGGCCTATTGCAGGAACTATACTTCTATGGGTTGCATGGTTAAATCTGTGGTTCGCTCTGTTCAATCTGATTCCATTCCCACCACTGGATGGCAGCAAGGTATTTTACTGGAACAGCAAACTCTTCGCAGCAGTATTTTTGATTGCCATAGTTCTAAATTTTGTAGATGGATTTATACCGCAAATATTCGGCATTTAATAATTTTCCATCAATTTAATAAAAAATATTGTGTTTTCTCCAACATCAATTCTATAAGGAATGGAATATTCTGCAATTTTCCCATTTATATCGCTTTTTATGCTATGATTTTCCACCATATAGCCCCATAACTCCTGTGATGGATTTATTATGAGCCCATAGTATAATGGTTCCTGTGATGCAACAAAATATTTTTCTTCATCTAACTTTTCACGTTTATTTCCGAATAATATTTCCATAAAGGATAATAATAAGGTACTAAATTAGTTTATGCAATATTTGTTTTCCATTTTGAAGAAGTCACAATGTATAATATATAAAAGTTAAATAGGTTTATTTAATAAACTCCCAGAGAGTGATTAAAATAAACACAAAAGAAACATGTACTTCCTGCGGTATAGGCCTTGTGGAAGTTGGATACTCAATATTTGAATGCCCCAATTGCGGGGAGGAAATGATTGGTAGATGCAAGCAGTGCAGAGAGCATTCTACAAAATATGAATGCCCGAAATGTGGTTTTATCGGACCGTGATATTATGGGAGACGTGATGGTTCAGTTGAGAGTACTGCCGGAATCTGTTGAAATAGATCTTGGTGTTCTCAAAAATGAAATAACAAATGTGATTGATAAATTATGCAAGATTAATGAGATAAAGGAGGAAGAAATAGGCTTTGGCCTGAGTGCATTGATGTTTTCCGTTATCGTTCCGGACGAGGAGGGAAAAATAGATTCAGTGGAAACTGCAATATCCTCAGTACAGGGTGTGAGCCAGGTAGACACAAGAGACGTTACATTAATATAAAATGTTGATTTTTTATATTTTAATTATTTTTTATACAGGAATTCTAATACTCATATCATCGGGTTTTCTTTACATTGAATCTCACAAATATCACAGTGAGGATATTGTAAATGATTTCAGGCCAAAAACACTGGTTATAATGCCGGTACGGGGTATTGATTATTCCTTGCAACAAAATTTAGAATCAGTTCAGAAACAAAAATACGAGAATTTTCAAATGATATGCGTTATTGATTCTGAACAGGATGATTCTTTAAAAATAATCAACAAGCTCGGAATAGAATATATAATAAGTTCATATAATTGCAGGAAATGCAGCGGAAAAGTAAGAGCTATAAGCACCGCAATTGAAGCATATAAAGATTATGACGTTTATTTGCTTGCCGATTCTGACATAGAAGTAAACAATAACTGGCTATTGAATATGGTTATGCCACTTAAAAGTGCAGATGCCGGTATCTCAACAACGTTTCCATATTTCGAACCAAGGGGAGGTTTCTGGTCTGAAATAAAGGAAATATGGGGATTCGTGGGAATGGGGCTCATGGAATCAAAACTGACAAGATTCGGCTGGGGTGGATCACTTGCATTCAAAAGAGAACTTATAGAGAATTCAATGGATTTTTTCAGTGAGCATATATCAGATGATACGGCACTGACCAAAATCTGCAAAAGTAAAGGGAAAAAAATATATTATGTGGATTCTGCCAGACCGGATATATATTCTCCGGATAATTTTGATGTATTCTTTGAATGGGCAAACAGGCAAACCGCACTTTCCATATCTGCGTCTCCAAGGGTGTATTATTATGGCATGCTGTTTTACGGGTCTTATATGTTACTCTTCCTGTCGGCAATATTCATGGGGATATTTTATAGTGCATATTATTTTCTCTTTTTAATTCCGTCGGCAATATATATATACAACATGCTCCGCAGATTGAAAACTATAAAACCTGTAAACATAATTGGTGCCATAATACTTCCTGTAATATATATGGTCAACCTCATTATAGCAAAAAGAATGAAAAATATCAATTGGCGTGGAAACACGTACGATATACAGGATAAAAACTTATTATAATATATCACTATCCTTAATAATGAAAACACCGCAGTTGTTCGGCACAAATGGAATTAGAGGGGTCCCCAATCAGGATCTGACGCTGGATCTTGCAACAGGCATTGGCAGGTCAATAGGCACATTTTTTAAATCTCCCAGAATAGCAATCGCACGAGATACCAGAATCAGTGGAGATATGTTTTTATTTGCAGTTGCGTCCGGTGCAATGTCCACCGGATCAGATATAGTGTATATCGGGGTGTTACCCACTCCAGGTCTTCAGTATTACTGCAGAGAGAATCATATTCCCGGCATAATGATAACAGCCTCGCATAATCCCCCGCAGTATAATGGAATAAAGGCAATAGACAGTGACGGTACTGAGATTGATGAGGAAACAGAGGTAAAAATAGAAGATGTATATGAAAACCGGAAATATAAACTGGCAGACTGGGATAAGATAGGGAGGTACAGTGATGATAATACAGGTATAGACCTTTATATGAATAGTATTGTAACCTCTGTTAATTCAAAAACCATAGCAAAGAGTAATTTGAGGGTGGCAATCGATACGGGCAACGGGGCATCATACTATACAAGCCCGGAGATACTTACAAGGCTCAACTGTCATCCTGTATCACTGAATGCCAACCCTGATGGAAAGTTTTCATCTAGAAATTCAGAGCCGAAACCGGAGAACCTTTCTGATCTTATATCCATAATGAAGACGGGAAAATTCAGCATAGGAATAGCCCATGATGGGGATGCAGACAGATGTGTTTTTATAGATGAAAAGGGAAATTTTGTGGATGGTGACAGGAGTCTGGCACTTATTGTAAAACATACTATTAAAAGAGGTGATTCTGTTGTCACGCCGGTGAGCAGTTCCGATGCTCTGAGCGAGATATGCACTGAAAAGGGAGCAAAATTAATCCTTACAAGGGTGGGTGCACCTATAGTAGCCCGTGCCATGATTGACAATAAGGTGACAATAGGGGGAGAAGAGAACGGCGGAATCATATACGGAAAGCACCAGTACTGCAGGGATGGGGCAATGACTATGGCACTGATGCTGGATTTGCTTGCCAGGGAGAACAAACCCCTATCAGAGCTTTTGAAGGACATTCCGGAGTATTATATGGTAAAAACATCGGTTCCACGTAAAAGGGAGTGGGAAGAAATAAAAGAACTTATAACAAAAAAATTCACCGGAAAAATGTTTGATTTTACAGATGGTATAAAAATTTATGATACTGATGGATGGACACTTATAAGACCGTCCGGAACAGAAAAAATTGTCCGTGTATTTTCTGAATCAAGGAAACAGGAAGCCGCAAAAGAATATAATAAAGAATATGAAACGTTTTTAAAAAATTTATAAATTTTTATACATATGGAAAAACCTGGTTATTGCATTTATATTCCCTGCAAGGCCAAACCATATGAGAAGCATGCCGGTTGCATATATTTCTATTGAATAAATAGCGAAATGTGCGGTTATAAAAAATTGCACCAAGGCGAATATTATGATTAATACAAGCCGGTCTGCCCTGCCCGCTATGCCCGAATAATTCCTCTTTAAGCCCAGTGCCTGTGACTGGGTTCCCATATAGCTGGTCAGAAGAATTCCCAGTATTGCGAAAAGCCCAAGATATATATTTCCATAAATGGAAAAGGTCATTCCCAGAACAATAAACATATCTGAATAACGATCGAATACATGGTCAAGCATATCACCTTTTTTAGATGATATATTCTTTAATCTTGCTATTTTTCCATCAAGGGCATCAAATAATGCTGATAGAATTATTAATATAAATGCAAGCAGTAGAAAGTAATGCCCAAGATAGTATGATAAACCTCCAAGACCTGCAAGAACAAGTGAAAGTACGGAAACAGTATTGGGATTCATCCCCGAAAATTTTTCTGTGATTGGATTCAAAAATTTATCTGCATTTTTTCTGTAAGAGTCCAGTACCATATCCAGATATGAAAAGGTAATTATTAAATTGTTGTCTTTCCGGTTTTCTTGACCTTATGCCATACACGTTTTGCACCTGTGATTTCAAGGAACATGGTGTATATTGAAATAAGTGAATTTATGGTAAGATACACATAAATAAGGGGCAGATAAATTGCATTCTGCTTCTTTTTGATCAACACAAGTATGAAAGCAGCCAGGTATATTGCAAGAGATATAACTATAAGGGAAATAAAATATGTTCTCATTGAATGCACGAAGGGATTATAAAAATTGAGTAATGATATATATAGCCATCCGAAGAATAGTATGCCTGAAAATGTTGGAGCCAGAACAATCATCAATGCATCGAAGTCCGTGAATGTGCTTAGCCTCTTTTTTGAGTGCAGGAAAACCTGATGATATCCCCTCAACCATCTGGTTCTCTGCTTGAAGTATTCAGAATATGATGCTGGGGTTTCCTGAAGTGCCTTAGCACTGCTCAGGTATGCGGATTTATACCGTGCATTTGATATACGTACTGAACTTTCTAGGTCTTCTGTAAGGAATTTCTCATTCCAGCCACCGATATTTTTTATAACGTGCCTTTTGAAATACTGATTTGACCCTGCAACCGGCACAAAAAGGTTCAAATGCGTTCTTCCGATTAATGTTGCCTTTACCAGTATTTCGTCGATAACTGCAAGTCTTGTAAATATATTTTCCTCTCTATTTATATAGGAATTATAACCCTGTAAAACATCCACATTGAAATAATTCATACCGTAAACGGCATTTTCAAGCGTATTTCTCAGAAGCATGGTATCTGCATCGTATGTTGCGATAATTTCTCCTCTTGATTTTTCGAAGCAGAAATTCAGTGCAGAAGCCTTGCTCTTTCCATCTGGTCTGTTGAATACCTTTACCCTGCTGTCCTTGTTTTCAAATTCTCTGGCTACTTTATATGTGTTATCACTGGAATTGTCTACAACAACAAACAGTTCAAAGTTTGTATAGGATTGGTTTAAAATTGATTCTATTGTTCTGGATATAACTGTTTCCTCATTCTTCGCCGGGACTATTATGCTAACCAGCGGTTTATACATCTTAAACCCTGCAAATTGTTTACCGTCAAGACCTGCAAAATCTATATCGTATTTCGTAAAATCACGGTATCCGTAATATAAAATAGGAAACTGGTAAATCACGTAAACGAGACCTATAGCAATTAAAGCAAGGCCGATAGCCTGAAGTATATCCATTATAGGAAGGTATCTATCCAGCATATATAAATTCTTTTCTATTGACCAGACTCTCCGCATGTGTTAATAGCAGATAATGTAATACAGCCCTTTAACATGAAAACATCATGTTATTCCATCCATTAGATGCATGAATTGCCATGACTGTAGTGCTATAAGTAACACATAACTGAATATTTTATCCGGTTCAGGAG
>JAKAYM010000097.1 GCA_021826795.1 Thermoplasmata archaeon | reverse complement strand
CATTGTTATACAAATTATATATTCCAAATTTTTTTATGAAATTAAAAATTATTTTATTTTTTATATTTCCATACTCATCTATTATCTGGTCGAGAAACGAAAAACCATGCAAAGCATTGATATCGGCTTTGTACAGAAACATATTTGGATGGTTATTAAATACAAAATCGAAATGTGACGGTACATAGTTTTTTAAGAATTTTCTTGTTTTTGCAATATAATAATATAAAATAGGCAATTTTATGTTTTCTCTGAAGTAATAAGGGGTTTCTATTATATGTTCATACTTGATATGTGTGTGTTCTCGATCAACAGCTAAATATGTTTCGCCATAGTTTTGATTAAAATAATCCAGTAACAGTTTAGATAATACCTGGCCACCACCGACTCTAGAGAATTCGTCTATCACTAAGACTTTCATTAAAAGTTGATGCACATTTGATATAAATTAATTTATCCTTGTTTAATGATTAACACTATAAAGAAGATGAATTATTCCGATTTCGATAAAATATCCGACGTTGCATAATTCAATAACAGAGATTTAAATCTATATACAATCGGGCTATTTAAAAAACGATTCAAAAATTTGCTGTAAAAAAGAAATTGGTATGTTTTGGTATTGCCAGAAATCAATAGATACAAGTGTTGTGCATATTTGTCTACCTCTGTAAATGATGAACCAGCATTAATACATGTAACAACAGTTACATATCATAGGATATATAAGAAATATTCCTCTGGTTATCTCTAGCTATATATCATTCCAGATGCAATTTATTAGGAACCAAAAAATAATCATTTGTGTATCAATTATGGTAACACCATATATATCCAATTAACACCCATTTTCCCCGTAATCAGACATATTATGTTTATTTTCAAGAACCATTATATGTGCAGGTGTATAACTATATATTACGGTATAATTGCCGTTTACAGAACCGTTGTTTACTATGCTTTGCAAGGAATAGTTTCCTCCGATATTAGCCCAGAATGAGTTATTCTGTATAACAATATAGGTAAATTTTGAAATAACATTCTCGTATCCTGGAGACCATGGCGTGGAATATATATTAAAGTGGTCACTAAAATAAGGCATCAATGAGTTTTCTGTCAGTATATAAGAATCTGGAGGCAGATTCCGGGAAACATTTATGAGAAAAGAAGCAGCCCCATCAGGATGTAGTTCAAATATATCATTCATTGTGCTATGTTCTGTTTGCTGTATTGCAGGAGGCGAGAATAACCCGAATGGGAGGGAGATGATAATTACTATGACAATGACTATGCCTAAAATACGGAGACTATCATTGCCATGAATTTTTGCAGATAATTTCTTTAACTGTTCCCTTATAGATTTATTGTGGCCATAAATATACTTTCCAAGGGATATTAAATTATAAGTACCTATTATTGCTGATATATATATCGCTCCTACTACCATAGCAGAGTACTGGTAACCAAGCTGGTAATACGCTCCGTATGAGGAGGGCATAGCATACATAATATAAGGTAGTAAAAGAATTAGTGATACTGGTGAAAATAGCGGAAGGTAGATATTTGAACCGAACAAAAGATTAAGGTAAAATATTTTTCCACCGGAACCTGTTCCCATAATTGATGCAAATTCCCTGGGATTGTGAAATAGCAATAAAAACAATGCAATTGGTGAACTCACCGGTGTTCCCACTTCACCGGTTGTTGGCAATGCTGAAAATGATGATATCCCAGCAATTTCAGCTTTCATAAATCCGGCAAATACAAGATATCCATATAGAAATGCAATGAAAATAATAAAATAGCTAAAATTTTTTATTCCGGTGGGTTTGGCTCTTGCTGATAGCCATGTACCGATTTTCTTTCCCCTTGATGTGTGGAGGAATAAGAATTCATACAATAATAATATAGCAACAATATAAATAAAATTGGCATGCAGGCTTATTATGAATGCTAGCGAAATTATTTGAAGCACTCTCCTTTCCGTTAAAAAAGCATAAAATGCAAGTAAAAAGAAGAATGGAAGAAATGCCATATTGTGAAATGAAAATGATATAAGACTCTCCGTAAATGGCGAAAATTCATAGGCTAATAAGAAACCAATTGATACAAGATAAAGCAATTTCACTGATTTTATATGGTCTTTCAATAGTTCCATCGAGAGCAGATATACTATGTAACCCCCCATTACAATAAACAGGTCTTCATATATCATTATAGATAAAGGGAATGGAAATAGGTAATATATCGGCACCTGGGTGAATTTAAAAATAGAAAAATGCTGTACCAGTGTATTTTCGCCAAGCATTGGCGAGTAAAAAACACCTTCATGAATAAATACGAAGAGGCTCTGTGCATTAATTCCCAGGTCAAACGCAGAAGTCCCAAGTGAATAATATTGGAGGATAGAAAATATGGAAAATACTATAAAGAATGAAAAGGCTATTGAAAACGCCAGAAAATCTTTTTTATGGTAACGAATATATTGAGGTATTCTCTCATGCAGATTAGAAAACATCTAAATCTATAAGTAAATATTATTAATTAATATATTCCTTTACAGCTAGTAACTTACTTTAGCATACTTATATCCAAGAACGATTTTATCCTGTTTTCGGTGAGTATAAGGGTGAGAAGACAATGTGGTTACATACATGGTAATCTAACTTGCTTGAAGGATATAGAAAGATGCATAGTATTTTACAATATAGTATACACTATGCTGAATTCTTATAGAAAAAGTAATACATAAACATATATTAAAAAATATGAGTTAAACCAAAAGGATAACCTCTTAAAAAAATTATTTAAAAATTAAAATTTTATAACAGCATTTGTCAATGCCATTTCTATGTTAGCTATTAATGTATACAATGTCATGTATCCAACACTGCTTGTTAATTTCCCTGTTACAGTCATGAGATTGTAAAAATAGGAAGATGTTACAGAATTGAATTCGAACCCATGAACATCAGGTGATACAAAGAAACTATCATAGGGCATAGCAATCCATAAATATGCATACTGTTTGTACACAATTTCGGAAATGTTTTTCATGTCTTCTACCTGAGTTGTAGTATTTTTGTAATCAAGATCCGCAAAGTAGCCTTGTAATGTGTTGTTGTCAACCCACGCGGCATTCCCTCCGAATGCTCCTCCATCAGCTCCATCATACACAGGTATAAGCTCCTGCCCTATTGGATCAAGGTAATCAGGGTCCCACCCTATACCTATTATAAACTGCGGAGTTGCATTAGCAGTTGTCCAGCCATCAACAGTCGATGGTGTAACAGCAGCTGTATTAAATGTAAGACCTATTAATCTAAATGAATCTATAGCTATTGTCAACTCATTGGTTTCTATTGAATTCAATGGAGATATTCCTGTTAAAGTGAAAGTGTGTTTCGATAGATCTATACCTGATTTATCACCATATTCTGTGCTACCGATTTTAACATAAAAGCCTGTCTCATTACCTGCTTTACTTATATTTTGTATGGCACCAGGAATGCTCTGTGCAGGCAAAGGCAAGTTGTCTGGATTGTAAAATGCGTGGCCATATACAGGTGATAGCGGCCCTAATTCAAGATAAGCCTCTGAGGTACCATTATAATTGTTCTTATAAATACCGAGTTCTGCAGAATAGTTCAAAGCATCATAGAGAGCCTCCCTAAAATGTATATTATCTGTGTAATTTTCCTGGGTATTCATTGAGATATCGCAATCGCCTATCATTTGGTATGAGTGTACCAGTGAACTATTTCTAGCCGAAGCGGTATGGAATCCAGTTATCATTGATTTAAACGAGGCCGGCGAAACTGTTGATATCTCTGATATTCCTCTATCAAAATCTTCAAGCCTGTCTGCATGGTCCAAACCGTAATCTATAACCACGGTTTTTATGCTTGCTGGAGTAGCTATTGCTGGAATACTACCGTTAGAGACCATTGCATTTGTTACCCAGTAGTTAGGGTTTGCCTTAATGACTATAGTTGAAAATCCTTTTCCAACGCTTGATATAACATAGGGTCCGGAGCCTATTGCGCCATTGGCATCAAGGTAAGAATTGGCAGTATCAGCCTGAACACCACCATGTGAATCAACATAACTTGGTTCCACTATGTCTCCCCACCAGCCAGCTATATCACTGAGCAGGTAAGCGTATTTATGTTCACTGTTTATTGTGAAACTGTTATCTGTCATATTAACAACAAGCGCCTGGTTTTTATATTCCATAACTTTCATTTCAGTTGCGTTATAGTTGAAATGGGACAGCATATTTGCAAGATCATTTGCAGCAATTGTGTAATTATAGGTTGTTACGAAAACTCCACTTACGTTGTAAGTTGCCATCGGTATATGATATGCACCTGTATCATTAAGAGCAGCTGCTACATTTACAGGAAGATATATTCCAGTTATACATGCCATAGTTCCATTGAATAATGTTCCTGGATAATCAGATGCATAGGGTCCCTGGCCCATCACTATACCTCTTGCAAATGAGAACCATGCAGATGTTGCGTTTAAAGTCTGATTATTGCTAAACCTCGCACCACTCCTCATATAGAATGTATAGTTAGTATCATTGACGTTTGTATAATGACTCGCCAGAACCGGTACAAGTTGAGTTGAACTACCATTGTATTCTACAAGAGTTTGATATACAGCGGAAAATATTGGACCATTTGATGTAAAGAATGCTGTTGCAGGATCTAACTCCTCTGGAGCTATCGTCTCAGCAGTATCGGTGAATGCATGTGCCGGCGGATGGTAAAGTACCAGAAAAGCTGTACTGATGAGGATTATCGCGACTACAATTACTATTATTATTTTTAACCCTTTTTTCATTAGCCATCCAACACCAAAATATACTTAAATATTTGTGCGTATATGTTGTTCTTATATTATTCCATTTATATACTGTATGAATTTATATTTTTATTTTATCCATACCGGACATTGAGCATCCGCCCTCTTACGAGACAGATACAGAAAATTGCAATACTTTAAGATACTTATTCGCAGAAGCCAATCGTTTTTTGCCATTAGATAACAAATAGGTTATTATTGAATCTCAGATAACAGATTCAAAATTATGTCTTACAGTCAATGTCCGCTATAGACCATGACACAATAGCTAAATATCTATCAGGAATAGTGAGGAGTGAGGCAATAAAGATGAATGTGAGTACTCCTGATTCTGTATTCACCTATGGTTTAATACTCCATTTTTCATTCTTTTTTTACGGATTAAAGTTTGCCTACAGCAGTAAATTTTTCAGAAACTTCTTTTCGTTGCAGAGAGGCACAGTGCTAAAATATTATTATATTATTTCAAATAAAAGTGAGAATATTCATACTGAGCGATTTAATTCAGTGTATAAATGTAATGGCCTCTATTTTTGTTTAGGAGGGAAATAGTATGTTAGATGTAAGGGAATCAGCAAAATTCTTAAGATTATGCCAGGTAAATACTGGGGAAATAGCTGGAACAGAATGTCCATGGGAGTTAAATGCAGGCATGGAGGCCAGAGAAGATTACCACGATACTCTAGAAGCATTATATGTATGGAGTTTACCTGAAAATATTAACGATAATAGAGAATTTATTTCAAATGCTTTAAGATACATAAAATATAGATTTAAGGTTTTCCAGGAATCTATAGAGCCAATAAAATCTTACGATGCGGCATATATGGTATTTTCTCTTGGTGGGTACAGAAAGAACTCCCATGATAATAGTGTTAATAATATGATTCAGTATGCGGAAAAATACCTGGAAAATTATTTCATGGGAAAACCAGATCGTAATCTTCGCGATTATTCAAATCCCTACTGGAAAGCTGGATTATATGGCACATACTTAATTATGAGCGGAAAGCCTATTAACTTTTTAAGAAAGTGGATTGAAGAAGATCCAAATCTTATATCCCCATTAAAGGAAATAAATAATGAAGGCCCTGGATACATGTTCCACCATGATTTCATCTCGATGTATGGTGCAAAATTATATGCTATAGGCACCCTTAAGGCAAATTTCGATTTTGATAATTTTGCATCAACAATTCCGTTTGGCTTTACTAAACGGAAATTTGACGAGGTGGCATTTAATTCTATAGTGATGACAGGTCTTGTCTCTATTTTACCTCAGCTTTCCGGAAGTGTACGGGAGAATACCATAAAAACGATCAAAAACATTGAAAATGAGATAGATTCGAGGGTAGAAGGAGGCGGACTGCGGCGTGGTGGGAATTATTTCCATTTAAGAGAGAGTTGGCCAACGTTTTTCTACACGTATGCCTCTCAACTATTTGCTACCTACAATTCTCTTCAATAGAAATATTATGATAGCTTAAGCTATTAGCTATAATTCCGATCGGAATGAAATATAGTTTATTTGACTTTACTCATAAATATGTTAAGTATTTATTAATTCTCAACTAACTATTTTAACACTTAAGCGGGCAAACTTGTTTTTATAGACAATTCGATGGCATCCTGGATCATCTTAATATCCATAGAAGGATAATTCATATCAGGATGTTTAGCTACAAAGTTATCATGGAGTGGCATATGGATAAAACCCCCTCTCACACCACTTTTCAATGATTCCCTGACTATTATAAACATGGCATAATTGCATAAATATCCCCCAGCCGAAAGACTTAATGAAGACGGAATACCGTTGTCACTTAGTGTATTAACAATTGTTTCTACGGGCAGAGTGGAGAAAATACCATTGGATTGCGTTTGATCGATTAATTCTCCATTCGGTTTACTGCCACTATTATCAGCAGCTGCGCTATATTTATAATTTATAGCAATCTTTTCAGGTGTGATTTTGCTTCTACCTGGAGCTACACCAAGGCCTACAACTAAATCCGGGTTGACTAATTTTATTGACTCTGTTATTTCCTTTTCTACTTTAGAATAATCAACAGGCAGGATTTTGGATACAATACTATGGTTTTTGATTTTCTGTCCATTTAGTCTTTGTGCTATAATCATGGAAGGATTCTCACTAAACTCAAGAAATGGTTCATACCCAAACAATAAAACAACCATAGATTCCAATTTAAATATTGTATTTAACTATTGCTTAACTATGTA
>JAKAYM010000096.1 GCA_021826795.1 Thermoplasmata archaeon | reverse complement strand
AGAACCATATTAATTGACAGGGGGAAATATGTCCCGTTTACATCAACATGGAGCCCGAGCATGTAATTAATTATAACATTGTTTCCACACATTTCGTCAAGTAACCTCGAATGGGCATCATAAATACATTCACCAAGGATGTTATATGTTGCAAACTTATCGAAATTCTTATCTGAGCTATTTACTACATGCTCATCATTACTAGATACATGCCCGGTATCTGCAGTGGTAATATAATTTCCTGCATGGTATTTAAAAATACCTCCATTACTAATCATTGATGGTGAAACACATGAAACATTTTCATATACTGATTTATAATGAGATAACGTTTTTCCTGACCAGAAAAATGGTAAATTAACTTCTGTATTATTAAAAAACAGGTCATTATTTTTCTTCAAAATTTTGATTTCCTTCGATTTGAAAAATAAGATAGAGTGGCCTGCGTATGAACCGTTACTATAATAATCGCAAAGATATTTAAATGCAGTATTTATGGAAATATAATCTTTGAAGGATGTTACATTAATATAACCTGAAATATGATTATTACACCCTGAATTTTTAACATCGCATACTGTATAGTTCATATACTTACCCGGAGAATAAGGTTTCACTGTGTTTGTGTATTTGAAGGTCAGAGAATTATCATAAATAGTAAAACTACCAGATATAAGGAATAGTACAATAATAATCGAAATAAAAATAAATAATTTTTTGTGCTTTTTAAATTCCATAGGACTTCTTAAGAGACATATCCGTTGCCTGTGTTAAATGTGCTATACCCGTAGGAATGAGGGGATACCGTTACACTGGAATAAAATGATTGAGTGGTTGATATATACCATATTCCAACGTGATATTGCCCATCACCGTATGCCATCCAATCACCAGCCTTCTTATGTGCCCACTTTGCGTTATCCATATGAATCCATGCAACTAAGTCCCAACCGTTCTTATTGAAACACCATGATGGGGAATACTCCTTCACACTGCTACCATTAAGGCAACTATATTTCCAGTAAGCCGAAAAGTGTGTTTTAAAGAGATGCTGATTAAGTATATCCCTATAGGTACACGATCCACCGTTATGGCCACACCCTGTTTCCACGTTTGCAGTATTTCCATTTGCTGGCATGGAATCTACTGTTGGCAGAAAAGCCATCATTACAAACACCGCTACTATCACCCCTATTATCAACTTTTTCCTTCTATTCATAATGATATTAATACATGACTATATATATATCGGTAATAGTATTAGTAAATAATTTATCACTATAGTATTATAAATTTATTCTTTGAAAACCAGCAAATAATTTTTAACTCAATAGGCAATGGATCAAATTTTCAGGCAGTTGTGAATGCAATTGATAATGGCGTTATCAACAATGCAAGTGTTTCTAAATTAATATGTAGTGATAAAATGATATAGGTTTCGGAGGGTTACCGGAAAAACTGAATAGAACCTGTATGGTATACACAAGAAAAGTAATTGCTTGTTGAGCCAGCCCTGTAATGCCTTCCGGTATATCTATGCTCAAATTATCATAAATAATGTTTTTGCCATAGTTTTTAGATAAACCGGAACAGATTATCACATTGTCATTTTCCATGGTCTTTCACCTTCTTACGTCTGTGCTTCCTGTATGCAGTTATCCCTAATATTGCCACAACGGGTATTATTATAAAGAATCCCATAGCAAATGCAAGAACAATATATACAACAGCAACGTAAACATAATCAATAGGAAATACTATTATATTGGTTTTATGTAAAAACATATCCATTAATATTGGATATGATAAATTATTATTAAAATATGTATCTGTAATATCTGAGAAAACATGATTTCCAGTATCACATATAAAATTTAATAAATGTGAATGTAGATCATAAACTGCAAGAATATTGGAGCTAGATATGTATACTCCAACATGGCATCTATACAATCCTTTGATATTAATTATGCCATTAGAAACATCGTTTTTAGAGTAATTAAGTTTATTTTTACCATATTGCATTAGTGTTTTAGAATTGTGAATATTAAAAAATGGTAGTACAACCTTAGTATTATTGAAATAGATAGCATTACCGGTTTTATTCAATGTTTTATCTGTAATTATTTTTAGGAATGACGTACCATTATAATACGTGAGATCCATATTTATTATTATGTTATTTTTTGTAGAGCTTATATTTAGATAACCGGAAGTTTTTTCATTATATATTATGTTACTTATAATTGTATAATTTTCAAAGGTCCCTTGACTATACGGTGTAACTTTATTCGTATATTTAAATATAATTTTATTATTGTGTATAGCGAATGTTCCAGATGTGGACATACATATTATAAGTATAATAACTAAAATTACTATAATTTTATTTCTTTTAGATAGCATTTTATCACGTTTATAATATTATTTTGTATATTTACATTATCATTTATATTCACCAGAACCAACTGACATTGTGCCACGTCCATATGAGTTTGGTTTTACTGTAACAGTTGCGTGATAATATTCTGGGAATGCTATATACCATAGCCCAACGTGATATACTATATTTCCATAAGAGATGTAAGTATTTGTGGTTGGGTTACTCCACTTTGGGTTACATACCTTAATCCATGTTACTATTGGTATTATGGAGTGCGCAGTGCTTATAGGTGCGTATTCATGTACTAAAGTGCCATTTTGACAACTAAATAACCATGACGCTGAGAAATAAGCATGTACAACCTCTACACCTACTAAGTCAGGAATGCAATAATAATCACCACAACACCCTGTTCCTGTTGAGTCATTCTTCACATTGGTTTGTTGTTGCACCATCGAGGGAGCAATAACCATCATTACAAACATCGCTACTATCACCCCTATTATTAGCTTTTTCCTTCTATTCATAATGATATTAATACATGACTATATATATATCGGTAATAGTATTAGTAAATAGTTTACCACTATATTATTATAAATTCATTCATTGAAAACCAGCAAATAATTTTTAACTCAAAAGGCAATGACATGCTATGTTCAGTATTGTGGTACTTGCATCAGGTAACGGGTCAAATTTTCAGGCAGTTGTGGATGCAATCGATAATGGTGTTATCAACAACGCGAGAATTTCTAAATTAATATGCAATAATAAAAGGGCATATGTTCTTGAACGTGCAAGGGAAAACGGAATAGAATCCATAATTGTGGACACAAAAAACAGTGATTACAATAAAATTATATCCACAGTTCTGGAGGCAGAAGAGCCAGACCTTATCCTGCTGGATGGGTATATGAGAATTCTCCCGGATTACATAACTGATAGATATCCACTCAAGATGATAAATCTCCACCCGTCACTGCTTCCTGCTTTCGGGGGCAGGGGCTATTATGGATCAAAGGTGCATGAGGCTGTAATAAAATCAGGTGCCAGATACTCAGGATGCACGGTGCATTTTGCCACAAAGGATGTTGACAATGGCCCTATTATAGACCAGAGAATTGTGGAGGTATCAGATGACGATACTCCTGAAAGTCTTGAGGAAAAGATTCATATTGAGGAACATAAATCATTGATAAATTCTATCAATTTAATTATCACAGGAAAGTACAGTATTATAGGAAAAAGAGTCATAAGGGAATGATTATCTGATGATTAGCAGTGTTCCTACATAGAGTATGTATATGGCAAAGCCGAAGATGATCGCAGCAGAAACAATTTTTATGTATTTTTCGTATCCTGTTCCGAAACGCCAGATAACATATGGAAACAGGAATATCCATATGACGATGCCAGAGAATAAACCGGTAACAGAAAATATGCTAAGCTCCTTCAGCAGAAAGAAACCTGCAGTGAACCACCATATTATCTGGAAAGGATTTGTGAGTCCCATGGTGAGCCCGATGAAATAATTTCCTTTCCTAGTCTTCGAGGGCATCCTGGATCTGATCACAGCAGTTCCCAGGTAAAGCATAAAAACTCCGCCGACGATGTAAATTATTTTGAATATAGCAGGGCTTATGATACCGTTGGTCAGGTATACTATGAAAAAGAAGGTTAAATCAGCAGTCATGGCTCCGAATCCAACTCCCATGCCGTGTAGCCTTGATTTTAATGATTCATTTGCTATAATTGAATTAACTGAACCTGGAGGCCCGGCAAGTGACAGGCCAAGAATTATACCAAGCACATATGAATAAAGGAACATCCTTGCCTATATAATTATGCTATTTTAAAATTATAGTAAAGACATATTTTTCAATAGAATATAGCCCGCTGCAAGGTCCTCTAATCCAATTCCGAGACATTTGAAAACCGTTTTATGCCCGGGATATTTATCTGGATGCACCAGGAATTCAGAGAGTTTAACCACGTTATGCCTGTTCTTTATTTCTGATATTTCAGATGATTCTTTTTGTGACTGTTCTGAATTTTCTTCCAGGACAATATCGGAGTTTTCCATTACATCCCTATCTGCCTCACGGCTTCCCAGAACATTTGAACCTATTAAGTTTATGTGGTAATTGCTGCCCAGCATGGAATAATTGAAAATTGGCTTTACAGTATCTGTTGCCGATGAAATCACATCTGATTCAGAAAGGCATTCAAGACTGTTTACAGGCTTTATGGAATTTTTGAATTTTTCGGCAAATTTCCTGGCATGGTCGAAGTTTCTGGAATACACATATGCTTTATCAATGTCATAAAACTCGGAAATTGCCGCAAACTGTGATTCTGCCTGGAAACCTGAACCTACTACAGTATAATTTATTCTCTTCTTTTTCACAATTTCTGATGTTACCATGGCGGCAACCGATCCGGTTCTGATCTGCCCGAGAACATTTGCGTCAATGGCGAATAGCTTTTCAGGATGTTCTGTTTCAAATATTACAACGAAGAATCTGTATCCGTTCTTTCCCGCTATGTATGTCTTCAACCCTGCTATTCCACGCTTACCGTAAAATGCAGGCATAGTACTGAAAACAAAATCTTTCCAGTATATTCTGTCCCTGGGAGAAGAAAATGAGTTACCTTTTTCACATAAAATAAAAGCATCCCTGAGCTCCGAGGCACATTCTTTCACGGGAAGATTATTTTTAACGTCGGAGTCGTCAATGTAGGTAATCATGTTATTGATAAAAGTGCCGGTTATTATTATAACTTTACGCTTATTGTCTGCATCCGTTTATGAAAATTAAATCTCAGTATATGCCGGTAAAAGGAGCTTTAACTTCACGAAAAACGATTTCAGCACAAATATTATAATGTCCCCGCAATCATGCCATATGGCTATACTCCATGGAAATAAAATATACACAGAAATAAAGAGCGGTAAAGACGTATTATTTATACTCCTGGGCGGTACTACTGAAATATCCAGGATACCGGGAATATCTGCTGCCGGTGAAACCCCTGAATTAACAGCATTAACGCCGGTGCTGGATTCAGAAATAATATGGTCTGGAAAATGCATAAGCTATGATGTTGTTCCCATGACTGAAAACGGGATTCCCACACCATCAATAATTACAAGGGCTGCGATTGAAATCTCTGGAATAGAAACACTTATTGTGGACGCCGGAATGGTGGAGGATCCTAAAATTCCATTTATCAAAACGGGGCTCGGCGCTGCATTGAATGGTTCCGAATATACAGCACTCCCAGATTATGATAGGGCGTTGGAATTCGGAAAATACATTGGAAATTTAATTGACGGCAGATACAAGTATATATTCATTGCAGAGAGTGTCCCGGGAGGTACAACAACGGCATATACTGTGCTTTCATCACTGGGAATTATGGATATGACAAGCAGCTCAATGAAGGATTCCCCAGATAATATTAAGAAGGAACTGGCCCAGAAGGCATTAAAAAGAATTGATAAAAGAGCAACAGTACCGGAAAAAATAAGGGAAACAGGTGATTATATGATGCCACTGGCACTAGGCATAAGCAGTGCAGTTAAAAATTCTAACATATTCTTTTCAGGCGGGACCCAGATGGCTACCGTATTCTATCTTGACGGGTTAATTAATAATGGAGAAAACAGGTATGTGTTCACAACTGGATATATCATGAAGGATAAAAGAGACCTCATGAAGAAGCTTGCAGGGTCTGATATAATTTATGCAAACACGGATTTCGCTGGAATGAGGGGGTTAGAATATTATGAGGAAGGCTATGTTAAGGAAGGCACTGGCTTCGGTGCAGCCTTTGGGATTGCTTCAATTCTAGGAAATAGTAATGATGCAATTTATAAGAGTATTGGAAATGTTTATAACCGGCTTGCTACAAGACCCGGTTCATAAAGCATATTCAACAATAGTATTCATCACTACCTGATGTTATCGATAATATTTGTAAAGGCTTCCATGGACATTGACATTATCCTTGATAGGAATGGTCTTTTTGGGGTGAGGTTTTTTACAGGGTCCGCAAGGGTTTTTTCCTTGAGCTGGTCAAGAACATTATCAATGTTTCCTATGCCATCGATCAGGCCATTTTCCTTTGCCTGTTCGGCTGAGAAAACCAAACCAGTAGCTATAGTCTCCAGCTTTTCATCCGTAAAATTCCGTCTCTTTTTCACTTCATCCCTGAATGCAAGGTAAATATCGTTCATTATTCCTGTATAAATTTTATTCTCCTCATCTGTCATACTTCTGAATGGAGAATTCATATCCTTATATTTTCCAATCTTATTGATCCTCATTTTGATTCCTATATTTTCCAGAAATTCAGAAAAATCAGGGGACATGCTTATAACTCCTATTGAACCAACAATGGATGTGCGCATGGCAAATATTTTTTCTGCTGAGCATGCAAGCCAGTATGCACCGGATGCCCCGACGCCTTCTATCAGTGCGTATACCGGTTTCTTTTCTGATATTTTTAACAGCTGGTTGTAAAGAATTTCTGTGGAATTTGCATCTCCGCCACCGGAATTTATTACAAGCAATACTCCCCTTACTTTATTTTTCTTTTCTATAAATTTCAGTGATGGCATATAATAGTTAAGCATACCCCTGTTAATGGTGCCGCTCAGATTTAAAATGGCTGTATACATATATTAATATGCCTATTCATCTATTTATAGTTTATTACCTACATTTTTATATTCTGATTCATGAACCTCAGAATCC
>JAKAYM010000095.1 GCA_021826795.1 Thermoplasmata archaeon | reverse complement strand
CTTCTACGAAGACATCCCGTAATACTATTGCGATCAGAATCAGATCTATTACAGATAAGGCAAAACCGGAAAATGTAAACATGACATTACCCAGAAACGAATACTGGGAAGCTTCCTGATTTATCATGGAATTCATTGCGAGAATGTATCCCGGTTTGTTCTGAGTTATATAGGTTGAATTGGTCTGATAAGAGAATGATTTTCCCTGGAAATTATATGAGATATTAGTATAGGGGATAACGTAAATTCCCACTCCTGATAGGTTCATTGTATAGCTGAAATTGGCAGAATGCCCGGGTAAAATAGTAATGTTAGATTCCCTGTATTTACCTGATATTAAAGTCGATGCGTTATGGCTATCATAATTTTTCACAAAGGCACCCTGTGATGCGTTGAATTCTGTAACCGTATTATTATCGTTATTTGTAATATTTACGGTTATCTTAACCTGTTTGGATGAAACATGGGTGACAGATGTACTGTAACTTATATCGGCGGGGAAAACGGCATTGAATGATACAGATACCGAAGATGGACTGAATGAAGTGCTGTCCGTAAATCTAGACCCGTTTGTATTCAACGGGGTATTTGCAATCAGGGATGCATTGTTAGTATATATATTGAATTTATAATTGCCAATACTTCCTATGTTTCCTGTGTCATTATTGTAACCTATTCCCAGTATGGACAGTGCTGAAGATTTACTGAATGAAATATCTGAATTATAGTGCATCAGTGCAGAAAGGTTATAAGTATGTGCTGTGCCGGATGAATGAAAATATTGTTCATAAGCGAACATGCCTGCTGTGAAATACATCCCGTTGATATTTGCACTGATTCCCGATACCTTATTTGCAATGCTTTCATTAACGTATCCGGATGCCATTACAAACGGACCGTAATTATTTAATCTTTCATTGTTTGAAAATATTGACGAAATACTTCCACTGTAATCGCCTGCGAATGCTTTCATAAATCCTGCCTTAAGAACAGAGTTGCCTGCGGATGATGAATAAATGTATACATTCATAGAATATCCTGATAATGTAATATTTTTAAGTGTTATAATATGGCTAAAGGATGTTCCCATACTTGTTCCTATGGATGTGGATAGACCCGCAGCATTTCCATCAGAAATTGAACTGTTATATGCCAGTATAATAAAATTATCCGGTGCGAAAGCGCCAAATTTACTGATGTTTATATTATATTCCCTTGCCACCAGTGAGGTCATATTTGCACTGATAACAACACTTCCGAACATCAAACCGGCACTATTCCAGTTACCGCTATTTTTTGAATTCTCCATGGCATAGAAATTGTAAAGATTTCCATCCGGTGTTATCAAACTGAGACCCGCCTCATTGCTACCGTTGGAGATATTTGCGGATAAAGCATTAGAAGTCTGATTCACCCTGGCAGCCCCGTTACTGATGGTTACAGGGAATAGTCCCCCCATTGAGAATGCGGGAATGTATTTAAGTGGTGAATTATACGATGATTCTGCGTTTACCGGGGATTGTGATGTTGCACCTGTGGAAAACGCCATGGCCACAAATAAAAATGCAATAAAAATGGCAATGACTGCTGCCATAGCCTTCTTTGACTTTTTCTTATTCCCGTGCAATACCCTGTATGATATTGTTCCGACCAGGATAGATGTTATTACAAATATAAGATAATTTTCAAAGGCATTATATGCAATTGCCTCAATAAGGGGTTCCACTGCTGAAGTTGCTGTTCCGGTGCTTACGGTTCCTGAACCCAGGGCCGAGGATATGAAAGGAATTAACTGCCTGAGTACAGGCTCCATGGCTATTGTAGCAAGATTGGTTCCATAGGGAACAAAGATAAGTGCTGCGTATATGCTTGAAGTAACATTTGATATACTGCCGGAAAGCCCGCTTAGACCATTGTGTCCTAATAATGATATTCCCAGCATTCCCAGTAGCAATACGGAGAAAGTTGCTGTAATCAGTGTAAAAATAAGCGAGGCAGAACCCCATGCACGCAGTCCTTTTCTGGCTGAAATACCGACGATGACACCCAGAACTATCCATGTTTCAAGGATAATAGTGTTCCTGATGGGAGACCCGGCAATCAGGTATATTATACCCAGAATGAATGGAAAACGGTATCCAAAATAAGGACCGAGCCAGTTCACAAGTGGTGAATAAGCCACGGAGAGTACAACGTATGAAGCAAATGTAACCGATATATAACCCACTATAAGGGCAGTAAGTTTTCCCATGTAAAATCTATATTAATACTTATATATAAATTTATTTAATATCTTTAAAATACTTTCCTATTCTGGAAATTCCTTTCTTAATGGTATCATCAGATGCTGCATATGAGATCCTGAAATGCTTTTCTGCACCGAAAGGGCTTCCCGGAGTGACTATAACATTCTGTTTGTCGAGAAGATCCAGTGCAAGGTCCGCGTCATTTTTATCTGCTTCATATCCGGGGAATACATAGAATGCACCTTCAGGTTCATACAGGTTGAGGCCGTCTATCTCTCTCAGCATTGATACCGTTAAATCCCTTCTGGCCATGAATTTTTCTTTCATTTTCTTTACGCTCTCTTCATCGTCCAGGGCCCTCAATGCCGCATACTGTGAAATAGAAGGTGCACAGGTCATTGTCTGCTGCTGAACCTTATTTGCAGCTTTTATAATACTGTTTTCTGCCACCATGTATCCTATTCTCCAGCCTGTCATGGCATAGCTCTTTGAAAATCCACTCACCGTGATAGTTTTCTCCCTCATCTCTGCTATAGACCCGGGAGAGAACATTTTTCCCCTGTAAATTAAATCTTCGTATATCTCATCTGAAATTAAATAAAGATTGTTTTCCAGTATAAAGTCAGAAAGTTCTCTCAAAGATTTTTCGCTGTAAACCTTTCCTGTTGGATTCACAGGATTATTGAACATGAATACCTTTGTTTTAGGTGAAACATATTTTCTCATGGAGTCAAAATCCATCTCATATTCTTCATCTGTAGGTACCGTTATTGTTTTCCCGCCATTCAGTTTTATTATATCGGGATATGAAACGTAGTATGGTGATGGCAGTAGAACCTCATCGCCTGCATCCATTATTGAATACAGTGCGAGATTCAGTGAGAATTTTGTGGGTGTAACAAGAACATTTGATGCTTCTGCGTCTATATTGTTTTTCCTTTTCATTTTTTCAGCTATCTTCTGCCTCAATTCCATTATTCCTGCAGATGGAGTGTAATGAGTTTTACCTTCCTTAGCATTCTGGAAGGCGTAATCTATTATTTCCTGAGGAGTGGTGAAATCAGGTTCACCGATTCCGAAATTGTATATTGTTTTGCCTGCCGCCTTCAATTCAGCAGCCTTGTTAGACATGCTAACTGTTGCCGATTCATTGATTTCATTAACCCGGGATGATACCATGGTGGATTATATCCATATGCTTTATATATTTGTCGCGAAGGGTTTTAACTTTTTAAGATAGAGTGTGTCACATTTCATTATTTGTCCCGCGATTATCGAAAATTATTTACAAGAATGTACTTTCGGGATATGGCTAACAGGCATCAATGAATGGATTATAACTGGGGAATATGTATCATTCTCCTGTATCCCATGAATTGATAGATTCTGCAAGTAACTATTCATATGTGCGTGCTGATTCAGCATACCAATCCATCTGGAATATATGATTATGCATTTAAGAATACCTATTCTCTGATGATTATAGATACCAATAAGAGAAGGGAAATTATAAATTAGAGGCTTACAGTAAGCCGAAGAATAGGAATTAGAAGGGAATATTCATCAACCCACTCTATGAGATAGGAGATTGAAAAAAACATTCTCCATACTGGAGACGTATAATGGGTTTTGAGAATACAATCTGTTCCAAGATAATTGCATATAATATAATGTTAATATCAACTATTGCACTAGAATACAGCAGAGGAGAAATAATAAAAACTGTCAGTTGCTAAAATCTGAGGCATTCTAATAAAAATTTTATAATAATATAAAATTATTCCTTAGAGGTTTGATCTATAAATTTAGACATTTTTTCATATAATAAATTTACATACTCATCATTATCCAGTGTTAATTGTATTCCAGCTATTTTATATAGAGAGTATGATAATTTATCCAGTAAGCCTAACTTTTCTGTATCTTCAATTGCGTAAAAAAATTTCTCGAGTTTTGGATTTTCTGATAACTTTTTATTTCTATATTCTATATATGCTGCCGATATGACGTTGTCGAAATCAAAAAGTATCCCACTTTTATTTTTTAACATGCCACCTTTTTGTAATTCAGCCTTAGTTATAACGTACCATGTTAATGGGTACCATTTATTTGGAGTAATTTTATCATACTTATCGTTTTTTAATTGCTTGTGCTTTCCAAAAATACTCTTATTATTAAATACGTCGAGAGCCTGATCTATTTCCGGTATTATGTGCATTTTTATATCGTTGTTTAGTTTTTTGTTAAATTGGTCATCATAAACAAAAAAACTTGCATGAGCGGTTGAGTTATTTTTGTTAGCCACAGTATATAACGATACAGGTAAATAGTTATTGCCCATAATGCCTTCCTTTTTTAAGCCAAAGAATCTTTTATCAGTAGCAATGAAAATGGAACTTTTAACTCTAGAATCGGTAATGTTGTGGCGATTTAAAGATTTGATTCCTACTTCACGCTTATTCTCTAATAGAGCTTTAGTTGATTCAAAAAGTATATTTTCACCATCTACTATCCAATCTTCTTTTGGAGATTTTTTTAACTCATAAGCATATGAGCCTATTGCCATAGAAAGATAATATGCAGGCATATAAAAACCTTACTATATAAATGACTTTTTGGACAATATTATTTCATGCACAGTTTCCAGTAATCTTTGATTAATTTCCAGCCTGTATGCATCATGTATCTGTATTACTGATGTTGTATTTCTTCATCAATGGAAATATTGTAATATGGTAAGGTGGGCCAGATTTGCTTTTATGCTTTATAGTCTTTCTAACTGCTCCGTTATTAACCACCATTTTACAGGATGCGATACTTATATTGTTACGTTCACATATATAACCGTAAATTCCATGGTGTAAAATATGAAAAAGAACATTCTAACCGACTATAATATATTACTTGAACAGAGTATAATAATAGTAAAGTAAAAACAGAGAATGGTGCTTCAAAGATTATAATTAGCTTTGATGTATATGAATAGACAACGATTGTAGGAAATAATACCATGTAGAGACTGAATAACAAATCTTAATATTCAATATTCAATAATTACACCAGTGAAAGACATACAGATATTGAAAGATGTATTTATTTCGGATTTATACTGCGTATATCTTCAGGATATTTCATCAGTAGTTATTTCTGACCTGCATCTGGGCTTTGAAGAAGAAATGAACCTGCACGGCCTTTTTCTACCCAGGCTGCAGAGAGACCATGTGGAAAAAATGGTTGATAGCATTATAGACCGGTACTCACCTGCGAAGCTTATAATCAACGGTGATTTCAAGCAGGAGTTCTCCAGAAATTTGCCCCAGGAATGGGATGATGTGAACCATTTCATCGATAGATATAAAAAAGAAACTGATTTAATATTTATCAGGGGAAACCATGACAATTATCTGATGACGATACTGAAATCGAACGGAATTGAATTGTACGATTATTATGAAACAGATAGATATTACATATATCACGGTGATCGTGACATGTCGTTCAGGAAGCTTACCATACTGGGGCACGAGCATCCTTCAGTAGTTCTCAGGGACGAGATAGGAAGTGTATTCAAGATACCTGCATTTGTATACAACAACGATGATAAAATACTTATTACACCAGCAATGAGCTTCTTTTCATCGGGTACAGATGTTTCAGAATCACTATTGAATAATGAACATTTTACACCTGTTCTGAAAAATGCATCAAAGAAATTCCGTGCATATGGAATTACCGAGGATTTCGGCCTTCTGGATTTCGGCTATGTTACAGATTTATCCCAGAAGGTTTAATTATTATCCAGTTTTCTTTCTCCCTGGCCCCTGTAAATTGCCCTAGGGCGTATGAGCCTTTCCTGTGTCTCCACATATTCTGTGATATGTGCAAGTATCCCGGATACCCTGGAAAGCCCGAAGAGTGTGGTAAACATATCTACAGGGAAACCTATGGCCTTAAAAACAATTCCGGAGTAAAAATCTGTATTGGTGTATATGCCCCTGGCACCGAATGCATTGACCCCTGTATCTTCCAGTTTCTTTGCAGTTGCAAGAATGTTTTTCACTTCATCTGTTGTAGCAAGCATATCCGCATATTTTTTGAAGGTTTTCAATCTGGGATCGTATGTCCTGTAAACCCGGTGCCCGAAGCCGACCAGCCTCCTCTTTCCGTTTATTATATTGTCATTGAACCATTTATCAACGTTTTCAGGGCTCCCTATTTCCAGGAATTGCCTGTATGCCCCCTCTGCGGCACCGCCGTGAAGTGGACCTCTCAATGCTGTAACAGCCGATGCCAGTGCAGAATACATATCAGATAATGTTGAAGCGGTAACCAGTGCTGCAGTAGTTGATGCGGGTATTTCATGATCCATATACAGTATCAGTGCAGAATCCATCGCCTTTATCTGGTTTTTGTTAGCGCTGCCGAAGCACGCCCTGAGAAATGTTTCCGCATAGGTTTCGTATGGATCAGGGTCTATAATATTATCTCCTTCCTTTATTCTGTATATATTTGCAACCATGGAGAGTACCTGGCCCAGTATTTCGGGAATTTTTTCCCTGTCATTTTCCTTAGTGTATTTATAATTCAGCTCCTCAGATGCCTTTGCAGAAAGCAGTGTCTGGAGCATCCCCAGAGCATCGGATCTCTCCGGCATTGCCAGAAGTATATTTTTTAAATAATCAGCAAGAACAAGGTTTGAATTAATTTTATCCCTGAATTTCGTTAGTTCCTTTGTATCGGGGAATTTACCGAATAGCATTAAATATGACACGGCTTCGAAGGACGATTTCTCTGCCAGATCATTTATATCGTATCCACGGTAACGCATGATTCCCTTGTTGCCGTCTATATATGTCAGTTCAGTATATTTTATGTAAACATTTTCTAATCCAGGGCTTATTTCTTCCATGTATTGTAATGCATTAAATATATAAAAGCTT
>JAKAYM010000094.1 GCA_021826795.1 Thermoplasmata archaeon | reverse complement strand
GTAAATATTACAGGACCACAAAAAGCGGGTCTTTCACTTCAAGGGCCCAGCTTGTTTCTCATCTCAGGACAGAATCACTAATAAAGGAGGATAAAAATGAAAACAACACCAGTTCTTAAAAGAAGAAATTCTGGAATTACAGATTACGGTAAACGTTATAAATTACTGAAGTCAGAAATAACAAGGGCAGTAGTAAGGCCCAGCAACAAGGGATTAATGATACAGTTCGTGGATTATGACCCATTGGGCGACGTTGTAAGGGTTACCGTTACAGATAAAACGCTGCAAAAGGAATATGGAGTGCATGGAAATAACATCCAGGCAATGTATCTTGCCGGGTATCTTGCTGGGAAGAAGGCAGCGGAAAAGGGAATAGAAGAGGCTATACTGGACACCGGAAGATACAGATTCATACACGGCGGTAGATTGTCTGCAGCCCTGAAGGGAATAGTTGATTCAGGTATTAAAATTCCGGCAGACGAGGATGCTTTCCCCGATGAATCCAGAATAAATGGTGAACACCTGAAAAATAAGGTGGACATTTCAAAATTTGTTAAAAAAGGTGAATAAATATGGACGAAGAATGGGTTCCTAAAACGGAACTGGGAAGACTTGTAGCCAATAATGAGATACAGAGCATAGCTGATGCATTGCACACAAAACTTCCCCTACAGGAATATCAGATAGTGGATTATCTGATTCCTGATCTTCAGGATGAGGTCATTAACATAGAAAGGGCACAGAGAATGACAGATTCTGGAAGAAGAATGAATTACTCTATTACTGCAGTTGTTGGTAATGGAAACGGATACATAGGTATAGGAAGGGGCAAGGCAAAGGAAGCTGCACCAGCAATTAGAAAGGCAATTAACAACGCCAAGACCAACATTATAGAAATTAAGAGAGGATGTGGTTCCTGGGAGTGCGGATGTGGAAGACCACACTCACTCCCCTTCGAAATCACAGGAAAATCCGGTTCGGTTGTTGTTAAACTCAAACCTGCACCCCAGGGAGTCGGACTTGCCGTTGGAGACGTTGTAAAGATTATTCTGAAAATGGCAGGAATAGAGGACGCATGGGGTTTCGCATCTGGGCATACAAAAACAACTGTAAACTATGCACTGGCAACATTCGATGCCTTAAAACAGACAGTATCCATGAAGATGAATCCAAAAATAAATCTGACAACGCCCATATATGTAGGGGGGATAGAACATGATAGCAATAATAAGGATTAGAGGAAGCACTGGCATAAAACCTGCGGCGGAAAAAACAGCAGAATTACTGAACCTTAATAGAATAAACCACATGGTTATTTTTCCGGAATCAGAAAGCATAAATGGAATGCTTAACCGTGTAAAAGATTATGTAACATGGGGAGAGATAGATGAAGAAACTCTGGAACTAGTTCTAAAGGACAGGGTTCTGCTAACAGGGCATAAAAAATTGACTGAAGATTATCTAAAAGAATCAGGTTATTCTTCCATCGGCGACATGGCAAAGAAATTAATTGATGGCAACGTAAAATTCAAGGATTTACCTGATATTAATCCTGTAATAAGGCTTAATCCACCTAAAGGAGGATATGAGGCAATACAGAAACCCTTCCACCAGAAGGGCTCAGCTGGGTACAGGGGCAGTAAAATTAATAACCTAATAAGAAGAATGATAATTCCGGGGGTGAATATAAATGGTGAGAACAAAAACTAAAAAGTTAAGAGGAGGCCATTATGGCAGAGGCATGAAGTCTGGCAGAGGAAAGGGCAAAAAGGGAGGAAATGGAATGGCCGGTCTTGGAGGTCACAGAAAAATATGGTTGATCATTCACGACAAAAACCATTACGGCGTTCACGGATTTACAATCCATTCAAAAACCTACAAAAATTCCATAACACTTCGTCAGCTCAATGATCGTTACGATGAATTGAAGGCAAATGGCTACGTTGTAGATGATTTAATAGATCTTGAAAGTGCCGGATATACCAAACTGCTTGGAACAGGAAACTTTGAGGTGAAGTGCAGAATTAAGATACCGCAGGTTACCGAAAAAACTATTAATAAGCTTTCTAATTACGGTACTAAGATAGAAAATGACTGAAATCCGTAGAAATAAGGGAGTTGCAATCCCTGTAATATTTATATTCGCCCTGTTCATTGTTGTATTTTATTATTTTTCCCATTACACAGGGCTCAAATTAGTCATACTTGGGTTATTATCATCCCCACTTTTTATTATTGCGTATCTGCTTTTGAGCTATCAGGGACCTAAGAAGAGCAAGCTATATGGACTTGAAAACCTTACAGCAAAACTTCCTGCAGTGAAGAAGGCTAAAGGACACGTATCCTTTAAACACAAAATGATGTGGACCGCGGTAGTTGTCCTTATATATTTTGCCCTGACAAATATCTATATATACGGGCTTAACACATCCAAAACAGTGGATGTCTTTGCATCGTTCAGGGCAATTTTTGCCGGTGCCTCTGGATCATTAATGGATCTTGGGATTGGACCCATTGTAACAGCAAGCATAGTAATGCAGTTATTTGCGGGTGCAAAAATATTTAATCTTGATCTCAGTGATTCCAGCGATAAGGCAATGTATCAAGGATTCCAGAAGCTTCTGGTAATCATAATGATATTTGTAGAGGCAATTCCCCAGGCTTTCGGATTCCTCGTACCAGACGCGGGACTCGTATCCAGTATAGCACACGTTGTTCCCGGGTACGGTGAATTCCTGGCACAGAGCATTATCATTCTGCAGCTATTCTTCGGGTCATATCTAGTATTTCTAATGGACGAGGTTGTATCCAAATATGGAATAGGTTCAGGTATTTCTCTATTCATCGCCGCTGGAGTATCCCAGCAATTGTTTACAGGCACATTTAACTGGATACCTTCTACCATAACATCCCCGTTGTCGCTTTCCAACCCGCCTGCTGGTGCAATACCAAAGGCACTATATCTGTTCATGAATGCACCTGGTTCATATCTGACAAACACAGGTATGGAGCAGATACTCTTTGCGCAGCCAAATCCAATGATAGCACTTGTTGGAACTCTGCTCATATTCTTTATAGTAGCCTTCTTCCAGAGCAGCAAGATAGAGCTGCCCATAGCACATGAGCGTGTCCGGGGTGCTAGGGGAAGGTATCCACTACAGCTTTTATATGCTTCAAACATACCGGTTATACTTGCCACAGCGCTTCTGGCGAACATATCTATGTGGACACTGCTATTCTGGCACAGTCCTGTTCTGGATAAGATTCCTATATTGGGTCATAGCCATTTGCTTGGCTCTTATGCCTCATCAGCGCAGATTTCGGCACTTGGTATATCCTCGACCACACCAACTGGGGGACTGGCGTTTTATCTTTATACGCCCAACGGCCTATCAGACTGGTTATTCCCCATATTACAACCCTCGGTCTCACAGAGCGTCTTATTGGGTCATACACCTGTGGAAGAGCTGATCCACATAATAGTGTTTATGGCATTTCTAGTTGGATTCAGTATACTCTTTGCAAAGTTCTGGATTGAAACAACCAACATGGGTCCGGAGGCTGTGGCCAAACAGATACGTTCCAGCGGTATGCAGATACCTGGATTCCGGCGTGATCCACGTATAATGGCGAAGGTACTGAGCAAGTACATACCCGCAATAACTATATTCAGCGGTGCAATTGTGGGAATACTGGCGGGAGCTGCCGATCTTATAGGTACGGTTGGAGACACAAGTGGTACCGGTCTTTTGCTGGCTGTGGGGATTGTAATACAATTCTATGAGGCCATGGGAAGAGAACAATTAATGGAAATGCATCCATTGATCAGGCAGTTCTTCAGTGGTGGATGAATATGAGAGTTGTAATTTCAGGCATTCCTGGTGTGGGCAAATCTACAGTCCTGGAAATGGTTTCAAAAAAAACACAGTATGAAATAATAAACTTCGGTTCCCTGATGTTTGATATGGCGCGGGACCTTGATCTTGTTAAATCAAGGGATGACATACGTGGACTTGATGTAGATACACAGAAAAATCTACAGAAAAAGGCATCAAATAAGATTGGGAAAATGGATAACATCATCATAGATACACATATGTCTATAAAATCACCTGCAGGATATCTTCCTGGATTGCCGGAATGGGTTCTCAGGGAATTGATGGTCTCTTCATATTTCCTAATTGAATCCACTCCTGAGGAAATTAAACGGAGAAGGGAAAACGACTCAACCAGGAAGAGAGACGGAGATACTGTAAATGACATAAAGGAACATCAGGAGGTAAACAGATACTACGCAGCTGCTTATTCAGTATATTCAGGAGCCACAATAAAGTATATATATAATCCAGACAATCATGCAGAGATAGCAGCAGAAAATATACTGAGAGGGTTATAAATGCAACAGGGAAACAACAGGCCAGCACAGAATCCGCAAATGACCAAGTTCATGATGATAGAGTTTGTATTCATGTTTGCAGGACTCGGTCTAATCTTTATTATAAGTGATCCATCTATAAGAAACCCGTTGGGGCACTATCTGAATTATGTATTTATGCCCCTTCTGGGTTTTAACTATGAACTTCCGATTTTAACGCTAATGCTTACAGGAATCATCCTGGGACTGATATCATCTATACCTAGATACTTCTTTACGGACTGGTTAAAAATGGGCAAAATGCAGACAATTAGCAAGGCTTATTCAAAGGCTATGAGAGAGGCGTATAGATCCGGAGATCGTGTAAGGCAGCAGAAGCTTCAGAAAATGCAGATGCAGAGACAGATGGATCAGGCAGCACTTTCCATGAACACCATGAAACCATTAATGGTTACTGAAATATTCTTCTTCCTGATATTTATATGGCTTTATGTTTTCATGCTCACACTACATTATCAGTATGTATCCATGCCCTGGGATCTGAACCTCAATATAGTCACATCAAAGATATACATAATGCCACTCTGGATGGCACTGTACACCCTAGGGAACCTTGCGGTGGGATATTTTGTAACTATGATTATGAAGTACATTGACTTCACATACAAGCTAAGGAAAATGGATGAGGATACGGCGCAATCAATATGATAATCACTATTAGTGGTGAATCTGGATCTGGCAAAACAACCGTAGGTAAACTCTTGGCGGAAAAACTAAATTTTGGATTTTTTTCAGGTGGATATTTTTTCAGGAAAAAGGCAGAAGAATCAGGAATGAGTCTCATAGATTTCAGTAACTATGCAGAAAAGCACCCAGAAATTGATTTGGATCAGGATAAAATGATTCTTGATTTTATGAAAAATAACGATAATATAGTTATGGAATCCAGGCTTTCCGGTATATTGGCCCATGGTAAATTAAATGCAGTAAAAATATATCTAAACACATCTTTTAATGTCAGAAGTAAACGGCTTATTGATAGAGATAACGGCACAGATAAACAACAGATTATTTCAAGATCGAAGTCCGAAATTCTGCGTTATATGGAATTTTACGGTATTGATTACAGGGTATTCAGCTATTATGATTACATTGTAGATACAGATAATCTCACTCCTGAAGCCATAGTTGAAGGTATTATTAACTATATAAACAACATTTATGCCAAAAACAAAGATTAAAATCAGATTTACAATAGAGTATAAATTATGTACAATTCAGAATCAAATAAGGATGGAATAAACGGATTTATTGTAATAGATAAGCCGAAGGGTCCGACCAGCCATCAGATAGATTCATGGGTAAGGGATATCACAGGAGAAAAACGTGTTGGCCATATAGGTACACTTGATCCAGGTGTATCTGGCGTTCTTGTTATGGCGCTGGGGAAGGCCACTAAACTTATCGATATAGTACACGAAAAGCCCAAGGAATATATCTCCGTGATGAGATTATATGCCCAAGCTGATAATGAAACCATAAAGGGCATTTTCGGTGAATTCACAGGCAAAATATACCAGCTTCCCCCTGTAAGATCCGCTGTTTCTAGGCAGGTGAGGGAACGTACCATATATAAAATGGATATACTTGAAATCCTTGACAAATTAATACTTTTTAGAGTAAAATGTGAGTCAGGTACTTATATAAGAACTCTCTGTACTGACATGGGCTATGTAATAGGAACAGGTGCGCAGATGGCTGATCTCCGGAGGCTTTCTACTGGAGATTTTAATGAAACACAGATGCACACGCTTCAGGACCTAAGCGATGCTGCTATTATGAAGAGAAATGGAAAACCATCATTTTTCAATAACATGGTAATTCCAATGGATTTTGTCTTTTCTGGTTATCCGAAGGTTATAGTTAAAAATACTGCAGTTAAAAATATTATGCAGGGTTCAGATATCTATCCAGCAGGAATAAAAGCCATAGTTGGCGAATTCCACAAGGGCAGCAGAGTTGGGATATATACAGATAATAATGAGCTTATTGCCTACGGAACAATGCTTGTGGATGAACTTAATGACCTGAAGTCTGTTGATCTAGATGGACTGTTGAGTGATAAATATGGAGAAAATAATGTGGTACGGAAAGATAATAAACAAAAAAATATACCTGTACAGAAACCTGGAAAAAGATTACATGAACATATTCGAGAGCCTGAGAAACGGGAAAATCCCGGAAACGGACGAGAGATATTCAGAAAAAATCCCGGATTTACGAGACCTTCTGCTAAAATACGAAAAAGAAAGAATAAATTCTGAATTTTCGCATGACCAATACATAATTAAAATGTATTCCGTACGAAAGGAAATAGATGTAATTATAAATATCTACCTTGAAAAACTCATATCCATATATACACTTCTGGATATTAAATATAATAATGATCCGTGTCTATATTTTGCCAGGCTTAAGAATGGGAACTTAAACGATGTGGATGGGCGCGCTGCGGATATGGGTTCATCGTTATGTGCTTTTAAAACGTATCTTGACGGTTATCTTCAGGCTGAAATTGAAAGTTACATGCCAAGCACTGTAAAGTTAATAGGGTCCGGATTGTCCCTTGATTTCCTGTTGAAGGCGGGAAGTCTCAAAAATCTTGTAAAATATCCGGCAGGGACACTTCAAATCCTTGGGGCAGAAAAGGCTTTTTTTAACCATATGAGGAAAGGCACACCACCTCCTAAACATGGAATTATATTTAATTATCCGGGACTTTCTACACTCCCGCCAAATAAGAGAGGTAGAGTTGCAAGGACAATAGCCA
>JAKAYM010000093.1 GCA_021826795.1 Thermoplasmata archaeon | reverse complement strand
AAAATAGATTCGCTGGTTTTGATTGCAAATATGAAGGAAAACCCGGTCAAATCTGACTATGTTTTTTTCACACCAGGAGATCCAACGGATGAAAAAACACTGGAGACTGCAAATGCCGCAGAGGCTAAACGTTTTATTGTTACCGGAGACTTCAGTTCGGGCATACCGCCAAATCTCATAGATGCAAAAACAATATTGAATATTTTTCAGATCAGAAAATTGAACAAATCTGCGGAAATTATAGCCCAGGTGGCAAAGTCAGAGAATGTACCAAATGCAAAAAATGCAGGTGCAGACGAGGTTATAACACTTAATGAATTGAGCGCACTTGTTATATCAAAATCAATAATGAATCCAAAACTTCCAGATTTTGTCCTTAAATTGTTATCAACGGGGGACGGTCCAAAAATATATTCTGTTAAAATACCAGAAAAATATATAGGCCATAAAATTGTAGATTTTATCAAAGTTTTCAATAAAATCATAATACTATCTGTATTAAAAAGCAATAATTATGTATTTCCTCTTGGTAGTGAATACGAATTTGAGGAAAATGATGTAATATATTTCATTTCAGAGGAAAGTGAAATAAAAGGTCTCTTAAAATAATGATTTATGTTTTCATTATGGCCCCGAGAAATACAAGGAGGCCTATTACCACACCTATGATGGCAGCAATGATGTAAAATACTGTTGGCTCAAGAACTTCCGTAATAAAACTTATCTTGAACACATCCTGTGAACCCAGTATTACAAATATTCCTATTAGCAAACCTATAACAAACAAACTGGCTCCAACTATTCTGCTTTTGTTGCTTCCAAAATATGCGGTTAAAACACCGAATATTATTAGAGATAGAGCAAGCAAGGCAAGCAAGACCAGAAAAAAAACATCCCAATTCCAAGAAAAACCTATCATTTCATCACCTATAATTTAATCTCCGCAAGTGTTTTTGTTTCAACAACGCCATTGATACTTCTTATGTCCTGAATAACCATTTTTCCTATTTCTGTCATTTCCTCCGTGTCTATCTTCAGTATAAGGTCATATTCCCCAAGCAACGGATGTACCTCTGTTACGTATTTTAATTTGGATACCTTATCATATATTTCATGTTCCTTGCCTGGTAAAACTCTTATAAGGACAAAAGCAACTGACATTTATGGATAAGGTTTTATTTCAATATAAATTTTGTTGTCAAACCACGAATCAACAAATAATAATTTTATTTTCATAAGGTTAGTGATTTCCACCCCAAGCCGACTAATGGGGCTTCTAGCTTTCAAGGCTAAGTATTAAGATGTTTTGTTTCTCAGGTGAAGCAGAAAATCATCATATCTCATAGTGGATTGATCAGAAGTTTCCATATTTTTAACTGTAACCATATTTTCCTCTACTTCTTTATCGCCAATTATTACAGCATAATTGTAGCCCGATGCGCTCTTCATTTGTGATGATATTTTTCTGTGGGTCATATCTACCAGAGCAATTTTATCTAAACTCCTGATTCTGCTGGCTATTTTTATTATATACTCATCATCTGAGCCGGAAAGATTACATATATAATAAGACTCCTTCAAATCACGCCTGATCCACAATTCCTGTCTTTTTAGGAGCAATTCAATTACCGCATCTCCTATGGCAAAACCCACGGCCGGGATCTCCTCTTCTGAAAAGAGTTTTGAAAGATTGTTATATCTTCCTCCACCGAGAATAGCCCTTAATTCACCTTTTATATCGAAGGCCTCAAAAACTATACCTGTATAATATGAAAGTCCTCTTACAATAGAAAAATCATAATTTATCTGACTTTCGGTATAAAGATTTATGAGCTCAAATGTTTTTTTAAGCCTTTCAATTCTGGGTTTTATTTCATCATAATTTTTAACAGTTTTTTTAACCTTTTTTTCAAGTCCATTTGTGTCTGTTTTCTCTGATAAAAGCGATAAGATCTTTTTGACTATTTCATCTCCAGCTCCGATCTGTCTCAATAATGATGAAAAATGGGCTTTGTCCAGTTTCTTGTATTTGTCAATAATTGAAAATGCTTCCTGTATATTTTCAATTCCTAGGTCCTTTAGAATATATTCCATCAGAAATCTGTCATTTATATTGATTTCGTATACACCAGATAACCCAAGATAATCAAGTATGCTGGACGCAAGCCCGATAATCTCTGCGTCTGCTTCTTCGGAATCTATGCCGAACATATCAGCATTGAATTGATAATGTTCCCTGAATCTCCCCTCTTGTGGCTCCTCATATCTCCAGACCTTAGGAAAAGAATACCATCTTATAGGTCTCGGAAGATCCTTTCTTGCCGTCAAGAGCCTTACTGTAGACGGTGTTGCTTCCGGTATCATGGTAACTTCCCGACCTCCCTTGTCAACAAAAGAAAATGTCTGATTTACAAGTTCTGTACCTGATTTTAATCTGTAAAGATCGAGTGGCTCCAGACTTGGAAAATCTATTCTCCGGTATCCAAAATTTTCTGTCAAATCTGTAATCTTCTTGAAAAAATAATTCCTGATTTCCATATCCTCTGGATAATGGTCACGGAATCCCTTTATTTTTTCAATTTTCATATTTCCCCTTTGTACTCTTCCCCTTCATATATTACAGATTCTATTTTCGCCATGGTTTCTTCGTCTATATCATTTGTGGCATGCGCATAGTGAAAATGAATCCTTATCCTGGGAAATATATCCTCTCTCTTTTCCGCATGGTTTTCAAATGAACAATTCCATCCCAAATCCTTACACTTAAAGTAATAGGTCATAGTACCCTATTAATTTTTAATATAAAAACAATTATTATTTAACATGCTATTCACCATTATGAACGGAAAAAATATTTTGATAACCGGTGGCGCAGGATTTATAGGTTCAAATATGGTGGAAAAATTGCTGCCTGATAACAGAGTTACTGTAATAGACAATCTGAATAATCATGTGGGTGAAAGATTTATAAGAGCTTTTAAGGGAAATAAAAATCTTGATTTTATTAATGCTGACCTTTTATCCTTTGACTTCGGTACACTGAAAAATATAGATGTTGTTATACATTTCGCAGCCAATTCTGATGTAAGATATGGATCAGAAGACCCGGAAAAGGATTTCGAAAACAATGTGGTGGTTACGCAAAACATACTGGAATATATGAGAAAAAAAGATGTGAAGCAGATACTTTTTGCCTCTTCATCCACTGTTTACGGAGAAGCATCTATTATGCCCACTCCTGAAAATTATGGTCCCTATATGCCAATATCATCATACGGTGCATCCAAAATGTCCAATGAGGGCTTTATAACAGCGTATTCCCACTATTATGGCATAAGAGGAACAATTTTCCGTTTTGCAAATATAGTTGGTAAAAACTCCACCCACGGCGTTATATATGATTTTATAAATAAGCTGATAAAAAACCCAGCTGAACTTGAAATACTTGGAGATGGAACACAGAGAAAATCCTATATGCATGTTACCGACTGTGTAGATTCCATGATCTACGTTCATGAAAAATTTGACAGAACTGATATAATAAATCTTGGCAACAGAGATACCACATCTGTTAAGACCATAGCAGATTATGTGGTCAAAAGAATGGGATTAAAGAATGTTAAATATAATTATACAGGAGGCATTGGCGGGAGAGGATGGAAGGGGGATATAAAGATAACACACCTTGCAATAGATAAACTCCTCGCCACAGGATGGAGGAGCAGATATACAAGCGATGAATCAGTTGATACAGCAGTACAGGAAACCATAAAACAGCTGAAAAACTCCGATTAAAGTTCCCCATCTGATATAACCGATAATCTGAAATCCCTAAAATAGCTATATGTATAGATTTATTTATAAGCGGTAAGTTAATTATTTACTCGATGCAGAATAAACATAGCAGGGGCGAAACCCGTATGAGGAACAGTATAATACCTGCAATTTTTATCGGGATAACCCTCTCAATTACAATATTTTCGCTTTCGTTAATACATGTATACATTGTGCCCATAGCCAAATTTATAGTTTTTTCATCATTTGCCTCAAGCTCCTTTCTACTATTCATGGAGCCCCGCCAGGAATCGTCCAGGATCAATAAATTTGTTAAGAGTTATATAATATCAGGAGTCTGTGGAATTATAGGTTTTTTTGTTTCACTGCACATAGGGCTATACCCAACCCTTGCACTGGTTGAGACTGCAGTTGGACTTCTCCTTGTTATCTTTCAGGCAATGCACCCTCCTGCTATGGGTATAGCTGTGGTGTTTATACTTGAGCGTGCAAATGTATTCGCACTGCTATTCCTATTTACAGGCATGCTTCTCATAATTGTATTTGACCGGTTCCTGAATAAGTTTGTATATATTATTGAGGATGAGTTTAAGGCAGAGCGATAATAAAGACTTAAATTTTAGTATAAACTATCCCTTTGATGAAACGAGAAAAAATTCTTGTAAACTGTGCCTTGCCATATGCTAATGGGCCACTTCACCTGGGGCATATCGCAGGTGCGTATCTTGGCGCTGATATATTTGTACGTTTCAATAGAATGATTGGAAAGGAAGTCCTTTTTATCTCCGGTAGTGATGAATACGGAACACCAATTACAATCAGTGCTGAAAAAAATAACGTCACCCCACAGGAAATAGCAGATAAATTCCATAATATGCAGATTCAGACATTCAATTCTCTTGATATAAATTTTGATGAGTTCACCAGAACAAGCGATCCGGATCATGATATCGATGTTGATGAATTCTTCCTGAATCTTCTGGAAAAAAATTACCTGGTAAAAAGATACATGGTTTCACCGTTCTGCAGGGCACTCAATAAGTTCATGCCGGACAGGTATATAGAAGGAATATGTCCGTACTGTGGATATGATGGTGCCAGGGGAGACCAGTGCGATAACTGCGGTAGAACACTGGATCCTATAGAATTAATCAATCCTGTCTGTAATCTGGTTCATGAAAAGCCAGTGTTCAGAGTTACGGAGCATTTCTTCCTTACTTTAGATTCACTGCAGAAGGAACTTTCTGATTATATAGATTCAAAAACATACTGGAAACAGAACGTTTTGAAATTTACACAAAATTTTATAAATGAAGGTTTACACCCGAGGGCGATAACCAGGGATCTTGACTGGGGTGTTAAAATACCCATTTCAGGTTATGAGAACAAGAAGATATATGTATGGTTCGAGGCACTTATAGGCTATATCACCGGAGCAAGGGTTCACTCCATGAATATAGGAAAACCAGATTACTGGAAGGATTTCTGGATGGATAAAAATGTAAAATCTTATTATTTCATTGGAAAAGACAATATACCATTTCACACAATAATATGGCCTGCGATGCTTCTGGCGCATGGAGAATATAATCTTCCATATAATGTTCCTGCAAATGAATACCTCAGGTTCGAAGGGGAAAAATTTTCTAAAAGCCGTGGCATAGGATTTACAGCTGATGAAATGTTAAAATTTGTAGATAAAAATTCGTTAAGATACTACATGGCATCCATACTACCAGAAACCGGAGATTCCGATTTTTCACTCCACGAATTTCAATACAAGGTAAACTCTGAACTTGTGGACAAATATGGCAATTATATATATCGTGTTGAAAGTTTTATTGAAAAAAATGGGCTTTCCCCCCATGTTTCAGAATCCCTTGATAAAAACGACAGCGAAATAATGGATTTACTCAGAAGCAAATTTTCGGAATACTGTGACGAAATAGAAAATTTGCACATTAAACGTGGGCTTTCCATATGGCTTGAACTGGTAATGGTAGCAAACAACTATTTCACGGAGGTAGCTCCGTGGAAACTCATAAAAGAGGATATGAATAAACTTAATGAAAAACTTTTCATCGCACTTAAAATAGGGCAGTACCTTACTGCTATGCTATATCCCTATATTCCTTCTGCTTCGATAAGTATTATGGCATCACTGGGAATAATATTAATACCCGGTGAATCCACATTTTCAAAAATTCTTGTCAATAATGATTTTCATATAAACAAGGGTAATATACCCTTTGAAAAGATCGATCTCACCAATCCAAATGTGCTTGATATACAGCTGTCAACTGTTATATCCGTGGAGGATCATCCATCAGCAGACTCTCTTTACGTAATAAAAGTTAAAGGGGATAAAGTCTATACATCGGTATCAGACCTGAAAAAATATTATTCTAGAGACGCGCTTGTTGGCAGGAAGGTGCTTATACTCACCAATCTTGAACCTGCTACAATTAGAGGGATAAAATCTCAGTGTTTAATTCTTACAGTAAAAACCAGCAATTCTGTTGAGCTTCTCACGGCCAACGGGATAGATGGAGAACCGGTCACAGCCGAAAATTACATTTATAACGGAGAAGGTACCATAAATTACAAAGAATTCCAGAAAATAGAGTTCAGCGTGTCAGATTATCATCTTCTGGTAAAACTTGGAGAACATAGATACCCGCTCATGGTTAACGGCTTACATATTAATTTATCCACAGAAATGCTGGATAATGTAATAATAAAATAAATATAAGTCATTATAAATAATTATTACAGGTTAACTAAATGTATACCACAGAAACGTTTATTTAGCATTATTTAATACACCTTATACTTTAAATGATTTCTATGATGCTGACTAAATTTGAAAAAGCGAGGATTATTGGGGCGAGGGCATTGCAGATTGCAATGGGCGCTCCTGTGATTTTAGATGTTTCGCCTGACATGATAGATCCCATAGATATCGCAATTTGTGAATTCAATAATGATGTTATACCGATTACAATAAGGCGGAAATAAAATCTCATAGTATTTTTATTACAATTCTATTAAGTTTTAAACAAAATATTAAATCTTTAGAAATAATAGGTTTATATGTTTACGAGACGTGGGGATCAAGGGGAAACCGATAATGGGCTCAGGATTAGAATAGGGAAGGATTCTCCCATGGTGGATTTGCAGGGTACATTTGATGAATTGAATTCATTCATAGGGAATGCCCTGATAAATACTAAATGGGAAGACATTAAAAATGTTCTTATCAGGATTCAGAACGATGTTTTTGTCATGGGTGAGGATCTAACAGCTGAGAGCCAGCACAGGACAATAAAGGAAGAGGACGTAAAATGGCTGGAGCAGAGAGTTCTTGAATACCGGAAAGAAATTGGGAAAATAAAGCTTTTTGTAATACCAGATGGAAGTCTGGAAG
>JAKAYM010000092.1 GCA_021826795.1 Thermoplasmata archaeon | reverse complement strand
GAGGAAATAAAAAAGGAAATTGAAAATATGATAATGGAGATGTATAAGGATGAGCAATGAAAAAATGATAAAAAAATTCAGCGTTGATTCCGAGAGGGATAATAAACTGCTGTTCAGGAAGGAAATAAAATATACTCTTGACTTCAAATCCGGGAAGACAGTTAGCAGAAAGGAGATTAAAGATCTTTTCAGCGATTATTATAAAGCCAAGGAGGATGTAATAATAGTGGATAGAAATGTACAGGAAACCGGAAAAGATTCCTTGAAAGGTTATGTTAAAATATATGATACAAAGGAGCATGCGATGTTATATGAACCGGACTATGAGCTAATCAGAAACGGATTAAAGGAAAAGGAGAGTAAATAATGGAAAAGAGAGAATTATATGCTGTTGAAGAGGGAAAGATCGTGAGAAAGAGGAGAACGTGCCCAAGATGTGGTCCAGGTGTTTACCTCGCGGAACATTCAGACCGTTATTCCTGTGGTAAATGCGGTTATACTGAATTTAAAAAGAAAAAATAAATTTTTTATAAATTATATATAAGTCCTGTTGTTTCGCCGGCCTGCTTTTCTATTGAGTTTATTCTACGCCTTATCATTTCAGACGCTTCTTTATTGTCAGATTTTAAACCCAGAAGGCTAACCAGCATAGTTAATTCATAATCAAGTACCATACTCAGATTTCTCAAATATTCGGCTTTATTTTCAGGTACCGTCTTTCTAGCGGCTGCCACAAAACAGTCCATGTGTACTGGGCCCTCCTTGGTGAAGGTAAATTTTTCACCGGTTTTTATTATTTTGTTACAAATATAACATCCATATTCCATAATACCCAATGAACTTGCAGATGTTAAATTTATCGATGCTTTTGCGCTTACATATATTTTATTTATTGATCCTTTTAACCAATAACTTCAGGCCTGTTCGCCCGGTTACCACAACTTTGTCATATTTCTCAATTACGTCATTGCCTATGTTTGTGACCTCCCATGAAACACCGTCAACAGTTATAAATCCATTACCGTTCTTTTCTATTCTATCACTTGCAATACCTATTAGATTTATCATTGATTCTGAACCTGTATAGTGCCTCCCACGTTGTGAAGAAATGATTTTATAAAGATAATAGACTGTAAATGTTATTATTACTATAAAAGCTACAATAGCGAGGACTACAGCAAATATAAGGCTCCCTGGTATTGCGCCTGCGTAATCAACTGGAAAAAATTTTACTGTGCTGTAAATCATGAATTAATATATCATTCCAGATTAAAAAAATTTCTATTAGAGAAGCTCGTTAAGAAAATAAAAATTTATGGATTTGTGGAAATGTTCATATTTGTCCATATTTATTGATACATATTTTTCGGAGCTGCACCTGCATCAAGAACCTCTGATATGAGTTTTTCAGCATCATCGCTTCCGAGTCCCAGTGAGGACATTAGATAATTTTTAATATCTTCTCTGGATTTCCCTGCTTTAGCCATTTCCTTTATCATCATACCTGTCCGTTCTATAACGCTTGCATTAAATTCGTCTTCCAGATTAAGTGCCTTTACCATAAGATAAAATGACGCAAGAATTGTATTGAGTCCTATATTTAATACATCCCTAGTAAATGTTGAGGCGTCAAAGTCTTCCCTTGCAACAACCTCCTCGTTTATTCCATCCAGCATGAATTTTACAAGTTCTACTCTAGCATTAAGCAGAAGCAATGTTCTATATATTTTCAGCCTGGGTTCATTTTCAATTGTTGCAGTTTCCATTCCGGTTCTGACTATTAAATTTATTGCAGCCTTATCACTATCAACGTAGAGGAATATATCAAATGGGATTTTTTCATTCTGAAGTACTGTATAATCACCTGACTTTGATATAACCCATTTAAGGTCTATAAGTGTTTTCGCATTATCATTTCCTGAACTCATCCATTTAACAATTTCGTCCGAAGTTACCATAAACTAATAACACAGGAAAGTATTTTAAATATTTCATTCCCCCGTATCTTACCCAGGATGTTGGTCATTGTATGTAATAATAAAATGATTTTTCTATTTTTATTAAATAATAAATATTTTATTAGCATGGTATTTATATTCAAAGAGATTGCAGTGAAATAATTACTTACTGAAAATATACTTTTTATCTTTAAAATATCTTGAATGAGCAAATTAGTTATGCCTATTTCTTAGTATTCCACTTTACCAGGAAACGCGAAAGCAAAAACAAAATGACTAATGCTAAAAAGATAATTATTATTAACAATGCACTGTTGACACTTAATCAGTACTCCCAGTTATATGCTATCATAGTTATCCTCTATCGCGTATGCAAATTCTGTTACTTTGAAGAGTGCTGGCATAACAATTCTCAGAGGTGCTTTTTTATTCATGATGATATTAATCCTTTAATATATGTTTCTTGATAATGCCGGTCAGAGATTTAAATAAATATAAGCAAATAGATATGTACTTTTATACTACAAATCAATTTATAAAAATATTTTATAAAGAAATGTTATCTAATTTATTATATTGAATTAAAGTGCTTTGTATCTTTTTAACGAAACCTCATATATTTCTCCCATGGAACCCAGGGAGTTAAGTATTTCATCCACTTTTTCCCGTGGAATTCCGGCATTGGAGCAAGAAATAAGAATGTCATCATATTTGCATCCAGGTCCACTGTCATTGTTTTTTATGTAATCAAGCAGAAATGCCTCAACGTTAACTGTTTCTTTACCGGAAGGTTTTTCATCCTCAAGGGTGGACTGTTCAGGTTCTGCCAGATTCTCCGAAGGATTGCTCACTGGAGCAGGTGATTCAAAGTTTATAGATGAAAGAGCGTTCATATATGATGTAAAATCATAGTCATGGTAACTATCTCTGGCACGTATTGCATCATCTGCCTCTTCCGGGAAATAGCCAAGACCAATAAGTGTATCGGCAGTTACATTTTCGTCCTTCAGCGCTTCTGTGATACCCAGCAATTTTCTTCTGGTAACATATGATGTTCTAACTCCCCAGAAGTATCTTTCAGTATCAGAAATCTTTTTTATCAATTCCGGATTTATTGAAAAATAGAAGATACCATCTTCGGTTTTGAATGAACTTACCTTACCCATTATCATTACCGTATCGCTCACATTGTATTTATCCAGGTCTTCCGCCATCTCGCTGCTGAAGCCTGTTTTAAACGCAGTTACATAGAATGACCCGAGATAATCTGCAATTGTCAGCTTCACCATCCTTTCATCGGAACTTTTATACGTTATAATACCGGCTAGAAGGACCCGCTTCAGCTTGGTTCCCAGCGGTGTGATTACATAGGGTCTTTTTTCCTCACCCTCCAGTTTATTCGAATCTTTCAGTTCCCTTGAAAATACCCAGTATGATGCTTCTCTTTTTATGTACGCCATTTATATCACCTATTGACTAACCCTGATATCCTTATCAATATCTTCTTTTGTTATTGCATTAATTGAATTAATCCTTAATGAGAGTTCTTCTTCGTTTTTAATAAAATCTGCATTAATACGCACTGCATGACCATACAGTTTATCATCCAGCATTTTGTATATCTCACCGGCAACTCTCGCAAGGTCCTCATCTTTTATTCCAAGGAATGGCATAATTGCATTTTTTCCGGCTATGCACTGTATATACTTGGTTCCGTCGTCAAGAGTGAAGTATGAAAATATATCAAGTTTTGTTGGTTTATCTGGGTGATCAGGGCATACGCCGGTGGTCAGAGGTTTATTGCATTCACTGCAACGTTTTATAATTCCGCTTTTGGTCCCGAGGGTTATTATAAATCCCAGTATTGTTATTCCACCTGCGGGATTGCCCACTTCAATTAATTTATAATACCTTTCAAAATCCATGTCTTCCTCTTCAGGGAAAACCTCGGTTTTATCGCCTATTGAAAGCTCCAGCTGTTTGTTGAATTCAGATACCCGTGCCCCTACAAGCCTGTAAATTTTTCCGTCCTCTAGCGGCTGGCCGAATGACGAGATCCTGACACGGGAAGTGTCATCCTCTATAAATCCATTGTATATTTTGAATGTATTTCCAGCTTTATTATATTCCTTACTGGACATATTGCTTATCTTTCCTGTTACAGTAACGAAGGGATTTTTAAGGGATAAATCCATCAACTTCGTCTCCTTATATGTCCTTTTTACCTCCATATCTTCACCGGGCTTCAGGATTATTTCTGTTTTTGAGTCGAAGTATAACCTCATGCGATCGTTATAAAGCTTTGATCTAGCATATTTTATCTGTACAACGTCTCCTGCCTTGATCGGTGCTGGAAATTCCCATGCAGTATATGGAATTACTCCTGTCTCGTCTCCAACAAGACCATAATAATAGACCGTTTCACCTTTAGAAGTTGTTACTTCTCTTTTAGACAGTGAAAGAATTTTTACCTTGATTTCTATATTGCCGGATTCTCCGTTGATTTCACTTAATTTCATTATTTCGCATCTCTTGAGTTTATTTAAGAGTTTTCACAACTGTCTGGCCACTTCAGGATAAGATTTCTTGCGGCAGCAATTTCATCTATTCTTCCAACGGATGTATTTACAGGCGAGGATTTTATGGTATCTTCCGGTACTCCTAGAGACTTTTCCATTACATCAATATAATAATCCATGTCTTTCATGGTTACTGATTCGGTTGGTTCAATCATCATAGCCTCTTTTACTATTAATGGGAAGTATGTAGTAGGCGAGTGTATTCCGTAATCCAGTATAAATTTAGATATGTCCAGTGCTTTCCGGCCGGTTCTGGACGTGGATAATACGAATTCATGCTTCTTCAATGATTTATAAGGAATTTCAAATGATTTTGATAATTTTTTTGCCATATAATTTGAGTTCATTACTGCGCGTCTAGCATTTAAACTAAGATTGTTTCCATTTTTCAGTGCATAAGCATATGCCCTTAGTATAACCCCGAACGACCCATTATAGGATGATGCCTTTCCGATAGTATTTTTTAGAGTGTAATAAAGCGAATATTTCCCATTTTCCATTACAACAACGGGAACCGGTAGGTATTCTTTGAGATAAGATTTTACAGCCACCGGACCTGCTCCCGGGCCTCCTCCACCATGCGGCGTGGCGAAGGTTTTATGTAAATTAAAGTGTACTATGTCAAAACCCATAATCCCGGGTGTTGTTATTCCCAATATGGCGTTGAAATTTGCACCGTCGTAGTACAGTAGTGACCCATTCTTATGTATGATTTCCGCAATCTCCAGTATCTGATCGTCAAAGATTCCAAGTGTGTTGGGATTGGTTATCATGAATGCTGCTGTTCTTGGGTTAACCGCGGCCTTCAGTGCCTCAATGTCAACAAGACCGTTATCATTTGATGGGACCTCCACAACCTTGAAACCTACCATTGCAGCCGATGCGGGATTGGTGCCGTGTGCAGAGTCTGGTATTATTATTTCGTCTCTGTTTCCAAGCTGTCCGTTGACCTCGAAAAACTTTCTCACGATCAGGATTCCGGTGAATTCCCCGTGAGCTCCAGCAGACGGCTGCAGAGATGCATCATCCATACCCGAAATTTTGCTAAGCAGTTGCTGTAATCTGTACATGACTTCCAGCGTTCCCTGTATTCTTGATTCTGATTCCAGTGGATGTACATTTTGAAATCCCGGAAGTGCAGCTACGTAATCCGCGTATTTTGGATTGAATTTCATTGTGCATGATCCAAGAGGGTACATTCCTATGTCAACGGAATAATTCATCTCAGACAATCTTGTAAAATGCCTGGACACATCTACACTTCTCACATCGGGTAATTTAAGCTGCTTTCTCTTTATTGAATCGGGATATTTATCTTCAACATCTTCCATGTAAAAATCATTTCCTGTGTTGAATGAGTTCAGAAAATCCTCATCATAGTGCGCCTGTTTATACATTTTATTCACCTGCAATTTTTGCCAGTCTGCTAATGCTCTCATCTGAAGTTTTTTCCGTAACAGAAAAGAATGCAGAATTTTTATAGTCAGGATAATCTGAAAGTTCTGACAACTTTACACCGCCTGATATATTGCTTCGTAAGAGTTTTTCCTGTCCGTCAAAATAAAATAGGTTATCAGAGAAATTAATTCCTTTGAATACGGTGTTTATTCCTGCTTTATAAAGTTCATTCTTAAGTTTGATGCTTTTATTCATTGTGATCAAAGCTAGCTTCTTCATACCGTTTGATCCAAGAATTGAAAGATAAGCAAGTGATGCCACGGCCAGGAGTGCCTGATTAGAACAGATATTGCTCATTGCCCTTGACCGCCTTATATGCTGCTCCCTTGCCTGGAGAGTCATAACAAAGGCTTTCCTGCCGCTATTATCCTTTGAAAGCCCTATAAGCCTTCCCGGTGACCGGTGAACATATTCTTTTCGGAAAGAAAATAGTCCCAGTAATGGGCCGCCGTAATTCATATGTATGCCAAGTTGCTGTCCCTCAGCCACTGCAATATCGGTTCCGTATTCTCCTGGTGATTTAATCAGACCCAGGGAAACAGGATCATAATAAGTTATTAACAGCGCTTCTTTCTTGAATTCACTAACAGTAAATGCATTCTTATCTATGAGGCCGAATAGGTTGGGGTTGGCAACGATTATTGAAGATGTGTGATCGGATATTTTCGATTTCAAATCCTCTATGTCAATTAATCCATCCTTGCCGAATTTATATTTTATTATTTTTAAATTTAGACCGATCACGTAGTTTTGAATAATACTCAACTGGCTTCTATATATATTTTCTGGGACAAGAACCTCTTCCTTCCCGTTAATCCTGTATGCCATCCTCACTGCCTCAGCCAGCGCGGTAAAGCCATCATACATGGAGGAATTGGTCACATCCATCTGGGTAAGATCCGAAATAACACTCTGATATTCAAACAAGGAATGCAATATCCCCTGTGAAATCTCCGGCTGGTATGGTGTATAGGATGTCAAAAACTCATTTCTTCCTATAATTTCATCAACTAAGGGAGGGATAAATCTATCATATATACCGTTTCCCAGAAAATTCATGGCAGGAGAAACATTCTTTGAACATGATTTTTCAATGAAGCTGATAAGAGAAAATTCGTCCATTGGTAATCCCAGATCAAGGGATACTCTCAGTTTTTGTGGTATATCGGCGAATAATTCCTCATCATTTTTTATATTGAGATACTGCAGTATTTCATCTGTTTCGGTCATCTTAACTGCCATTATTATAGAATATTTAACATTTTAGTGCTTCTACAATGTTTTTCTTTATTTAGTCTACAGGAAACACATAAGGACAGAACTTAAAAATATAATACTGTTATTATATTAATTAGAAATCATGAAAAACCTTATTTAGCCTCAGCTATATGACGATATAGCTGTGAGAATCGGAGGCGGTTGTTGGTATATTTGACCTTCGAGGCCGTTAATTAGAATACCCGCCCTTCGACTCGA
>JAKAYM010000091.1 GCA_021826795.1 Thermoplasmata archaeon | reverse complement strand
ATCGAGAAAAGGCAATGACTCTTCTACTTTAAATTGATTTTTGTATATCATTGACGATAATCTGTAAGGTAATTCATATTTATATATAACATTTTTGAGAAATGACAAACATATCAACGCCTGAAAAGTATTTTAAATCCAAATTCTTTCTATTAGGATTAAGTTATATAAGGAAATTAATGATAATATATTCCATTTTGAATATAAATATTAATGAAACATTAAATCATGGCATAGTATAAAATAATATATAATTATAAATTAAAATTATAAACTGTCAAAAATAAATTCCCTGCTTATTGGCATTGTATTGATTCTTTTGTGTATCTGGACTTCCAGAGACCTAGCCAGAGCTTCCGGAATGCCAATCATAGGCGATTCACCAAGGCCCTTTGCTTTGTCCTTCAATACAGAGGGATTTTCCACTATCTTGATATCAAATTCCGGTGTATGATCTGCTGTAAGTACTCCCGAATCTGTTATGCTGGTTGTCATTAGCTGCCCATCTTCGGAATACCTCAGGGTTTCTGAGAGCACCTCACCTATGGCCTGAAGTGCACCACCCTCCGTTTGACCCATGACATTTGCAAGGTTCAGAACTTTGCCGAGATCGTAGTACGCCCCTATTTTCAATGATTCAAAGTCTCCCATTTCGTTGATCTTAGAGGTTACAATATTGAAATTTACCTGATTATCGTTGTAATCAAAGTTATAGAAAGATGTCTGGTCAAAATCGTGTGAAAGTAGTATTTCAGGAGAGTATTTTCCGTATTTTTCCTCAACCTGTTTCGTTAATTCCTCTGCTGCCTGCATGAGAACAGAACCATGTGTCATGGCTGATTTGGACCCCCATGTTCCCACACCTCTGGGCAACGTTTCCGTGTCCTGCAATTCCAGTGATATGGAATCCTGCTCCACATCAAGCTCTTCGCTGAGTATGCTTCTGACAAACATTTCATGTCCTTGACCCGAAACATTTCCGCCAAGATAGGTCTTTATCTTTCCGTTTTTAACTATTATTCTGGCGCTTTCTCCAGGGGCTGTATCCTCATCAAGTATGAATAATGATATTCCCACATGCTCCTTCTTGGATAATTCCCTGTAATTGAAATATTTTAATGCATCCTCCAGGAATGGCTTCGTGGGATATCTCATTTCAAGTCCCAGTGGTGATTTGAAGGGCTTTTCCAGAGCATTTTTCAACCTTATATCTGCTATATCCATGTTCAGTTTATCTGCGAGAAGGTCTATCATTCTCTCCATGAGAATGGATGCTTCAGGCTTCCCTGCGCCACGGTAATAACCATTCGGCGCCTTATTGGTAATAACGTATTTTCCTGTTAGATGAGCCTTTTCTATAAAGTATGGACCAGTTACTTCATGAATTACGTTTCCAAGGTCTACAGCAGCTGCATCAACCAGATATGGCCCGTTATCCAGAAGAACTTCACCATCTAGTCCTGTTATAGTACCATCCTTCTTTGCATATAGAGTCAAAATACCCTGAACACCCCTTCCTGCGTGGCATGCCTGCAAATGTTCCGTTCTGGTTTCCTGCCATTTTACTGGCTTTCCGAACTTCATTGAAGCATGGCATGCAATTATATATTCGGGATAAAATAACGCCTTGACACCGAATGCTCCACCATTGTCTATTAAGTATACACGAACCTTCTCAGGTGGAAGTCCCAGGGATTTTACTATTCCCGATTTGGACCTCACTATGGACTGTGACGGTAAATACACGTTCAGTATACCGTCCCTGTAATCTGCAACTATTCCCCTAGTCTCCATGGGATTTGCAGATACACGATCCAGAAGTATTGTATCAGTAACTTTGATATCATAATCAATATCCTTTTCGCTGAATTTTACTCCAACATCTTCCACAGCAAGAATGTTATCCTTTCTGTCGGGATAAATTGGTGCCTTTTTCTTTGCGTCATCAATGCTGGATATTGCTTCAAGAGGTTCATAATCCACATTTACTGTGGATAGCAAATCCTCGCTTTCGTATCTGTTTTTGCCGAATACAGCGGCAACTGCCTGACCCTGATAATTTACCTCATCAATGGCAAGCACGGGCTCCCTGTGTTCCCCTTCAGACATGGCATAATATGCCTTTAAATCCTTTGAAGTTAAACCACCTTCCACACTCTTAACTTTTGCCCTTGCATAGGGGCTCCGAACAAGTGACATATAAAGCATGTTGTCCAGCCTTATATCATCAAGATATTTTCCCTTCCCACTGGAAAATCTTTCGAGGTATGTCATTTTGCCACCACCCTCTCTCCATTTATTTTTTCACTAGCTTTTTTTATGGAATTTATTATGGATACATAACCTGTGCATCTGCAGAGATTTCCTGCTAGGTTACTTTTAATGTAGTCATCGCTGGGATTTTTATTTTTTCTGAGCATGTAGAGACTGGTCATGATCATTCCTGGAGTGCAGAAACCACACTGCAGGCCGTTCTCTTCCACAAAACTTTCCTTTACCATGCTGAGTTCTTTATCTGATTCATGTTCTATTGTTTCTATTTCGTGCCCATCAGCCTGGACAGCCAGTACCGTACATGATTTTACGGCCTTTCCATCCATCAGTACAGTACATGCCCCGCAGTTGGTTGTATCGCATCCTATGTGTGTTCCGGTCAGTTCCAGATCGTCCCTGATAAATGTTGCCAGCAGTGTCCTGGGTTCCACATCCCTCTTATATTCCTTTCCATTCACCTTTATATTAACCATCATTTATGTACACCTCCTATTCCCTTTACCGCCTTTACAAAAAGGTATTTGAGAAGTTTTTCCTTGAACTTTACACTTCCATTATCGTCGTCCATGAAATCTGCAACTTTCAATAATAACTCCGCCGCATTTGCGATATTTTCATCACTGATTTCCTTTCCTTCCAGAAACTTTTCAGCTTCCTTCGCCTTCAGGGCAGTGGCACCGCAGTTGGTTAATCCTATGCCACACTTTTTTACCTCTTTTCCATCCAGCAGCAGATTCACTGCTATACCTAGAATGGAGAAATCACCGGCATATTTCTTGTATTTCATATACCTTCCCGATGATCCCGTGTCCTGAATTTTAATTTTTGTGAGTATTTCACCTGGTTCAAGTGCCGTGGCAAATGTATCCACAAAAAAGTCCTCAGCCTTTACTGTTCTTTTTCTATCTGCAGAAGAAATTTCAAATTCAGCATCCAGCGCAAGCATCACTGCGGGAAAATCATTGGCCGGATCTCCATGGCAGAGGTCTCCACCTATCGTTCCCATATTTCTGATCAGGGGGTCAGCTATATGACCTGCGGCCTCGCTCAGGACAGGAAATTTACCTCTTATGGAAACATTGTCTGCAATTTCTCCAGTTCTTGCCATTGCTCCGATTTCAAGGGTATTGCCAAGGAGTTTTATTTCATCTAGCCCTCTTATTCTGCCTATATCAACGATCTCCGGCACGGATGTGAATCTCAGTTTCAAAAGCGGTATAAGACTCTGGCCTCCGGCAAGAATCTTTGCGTCTTCATGCCCGCTTAAAAACTTTGCAGCCTCTTCTATGCTTTTCGGGGCATAGTATTCAAATTTATCTGGAAACATAGTAATATAATAGAGAATTGTATAAAAACGTTACTGAAGAACCATAATCGTTATTGAAAAAGGATGAAAAAATGCTTTTATTTCCTTATTATATATTTATTTCAATATTTCCATTGTTTTCCCTTATTTCGTATGCATTGAGATCCTTAGCATCTTTTCTGGTCATTGCTTTGAAAAAACCGTTCACATTTTTTTCAACATGGCCGGTTTCTAAGTTAAATACTGCGTGATGTTTCGGACAGATGACTTTATTATTTTCAGTGCGTCCTCTGCTCAGATCTCCTCCCATGTGGGAGCATAATCCATCAATAGAATAGAGTTTTCCATCTATTCTGGAAACAAGAATTTTATGACCGTTAACTTCAAACATCTTCCTGTTTTCACCTTCAAATTCATTTGCAGCACAAATTTTTTGCCATTCCATATCTATCTTAGGAGAATATGAATTCCAATATATAAAGAATACTATTATTATCGAAAATGCGAGTGCCGGGATTTGGACCCGGGGCACGAGCTTGGCAAGCTCGCGTGTTGCCAGGCTACACCACACTCGCTTTAAGTCTAAAATACAACAGGGTATATATATTTTAACATCAAGCCTTTGTAGAATGGTATTTCAAATCATGGATATAAGAAAATGCAGTATAACAATTGAAACTGGAATTGTTATATTGTCATCTGCAACTCTATTTGATATGGATTCAGCAAATGTGCCTCCTAATGCATAAATCGCAGAATAAAAGTATATAAAAAAGAATATTCCGAATATAAAGGATGGAACCAGCATTGAAAGGAATCCAGCAATTGATTTTTTACGATTGTAGAAGAGCTTCTTACTCCTGATCTTCATACCCAGTATAGTGGCAAGCGAATCACCTATCATTATCATGAATGCTGAGATATATATCAGAGGAAGGGACTTAGTGAAGGAAAGTACAAGAAGAAACCCTGCTGCAAGATACATGGAACCAAGACCAAGTTTTGTATCTTCCCTTTCCATACGGTAAACCAGATCCGCTATTCTGTTTTTATTATTGAGATAGAGAATATTTCCGGCCAGATATATTAACATTACCGCAAGCAGTATTAACAATCTTCCCTTTATTCCATCCAGAAAAAATATTATAATTGTAGCAATACCAGTTGAAATCTGAAAATAATCCCTGTAAGTTTCTCTTTTAATATCCTTTCCCTTTTTTTCATTGTTCATTAAATCGTATTTTTTCATATTCTTGTCAAGGAACATGGACAGTAAAATAGATATGGAAATGGCGGCAAAAACATATCTTACCGGTATAAAATTTCCAAATATTGCCATTAATATGAGGATAAAATCCACGGTAAAAGGAAAATAGAAGAACACTGTATAAAGATAAGTACTTATCATGAGTGAAAAAATGTATATTGGAAGTATATAAAATGATCCTGAAAAATACACCATACCTGCCATCACGGGGATAGAAACAAGTATTTTTATAAGGAAAGATTCTCTGTTTTTCGTAAGTAAATAAACAAGGGCAACTATGAAAATGCCAAAATAGGCATAATTGAACAATTCCATAATAAACTGATTTATCACATGGACTTAAATTTTTGTTTATTTAAGGGTATACATCTTAATTTGTATTTTTCATTAAATTTTATTTCTTATATGGGAGGTAATATATCACCTCATCTGGATAATCGTCATATATAAATCCGTAATGTGAATAAAAATCTCTTGCAAAATTTTCAGCATTCACCCAGAGAAATACATAATGGAATGAAAGGGCCTTTAGTCTATTGAGTGCAGTAAATAAGAGGTATTTGCCTATACCCTTTTTCCTGTACGCCCGCTTTACAAATATGGAAACTATGAATGCCCTATCAAAACCAAGTCGTGAAGAGATAACACCGCCACTAATTCTGCCCTTATTTTTCATAATAAACGATACTTCAGGGATAATTTCTCCATATTCTCCGTTAAAAAGATTCTTCACGGTATTAATCCTGTCCTCCCTTTTATCACTGAACAGATATTTATCTGATGTATATTTAAATGCCTCATATTCTGCATCAGAGTAAAGGTCCATATTGAGTCCTTCTATTCCACTGATATCATAATCTTCAACATTTTTATGGTATGAATAGGTATTCAGATCCATTACCATTCTTTTCCTAACAATAGTTCTGAATCCATGTTTTTCAAGGTACTTAGTACTCAATTCATTTCCGTTGAAGATCTGATTCAGCATGAGTTTTTTCTTTGATTCATTTGATATGGTAATCAGCCAGTCAAAAAGTTCCTTCAACCTTTCATCATTGATCTTTTTTGAAGATATAAAACCGATATCAGCATAAAGCCTGTCACTTTTATCAGCAGAGTCCATTACATATGCATAGCCAATAAATTCATTTTTGTTAAGTATGATCCTTGATCTTATTTTATTATCATTGAGAAGATTAATTATACTTGCATAGCTTCCTCTTATATCTATATCTGGATATTTCTTCGAAAGAAAGTCTATTTCTTTCTTAAGTATAACTTCCCAGTTTAACCGATAATTATCAAGTTTCATTCAGCACCCTATTTATTTTATCTATATTTTCTTTATCCTTTACAATGAGGAAACTTGCTTTGCGTATCCTGTTCATAACAGCCAGCCCTATTCCATTTTCGGGAAATGATTGTATTACACCATACTCTTTTTCAGAATCGTCCAGCAATCTGAAGTCATAGAATAGGTTATATGCCACCTCATAAATGTTATCGCCAAGTATAATGGGTTTTTCAGATGCATATACGGCGTTTTTGGCTGAACATAGAATAAGGAATTCCTTGGATTCCTCTGAAGATATAAATTTTATGAACTCTTCTTCGTCCTCTATGAGGAATAATTTTTTGGACGGTGCATAATGCCTGTATTTTAATCCAGGGGTCAGTGCTACGCTGGACTGACTGTATCCTTTGGCTAAAGGATCCACATATACATTACCTATCATCGACCTGATATCCTCAACAGTGAATGCTCCGGCCCTTAGCAGCCGGTAAGGATTCACCGTACAGTCAATAATTGTGGATTCCACACCGTACTTTACCCTACCGGCGTCGATTATAATATCTACTTTTCCATCCAGCTCCTTTATGGCTGTTTCTGAGTCCACTATACTGGGCCTGGTTGAAATATTTGCACTGGGTGCTGCTATTGGGCCGCATGCATCTATCAGATCCAGTGCTATCCGGTTGTCCGGGTATCTTATGCAAACAGTATCAAGCCCTGCTGTCACTATATCCGGAAGAGCATTTTTTCTCTTCAAAAGCAGGGTTAAAGGAGAAGGCCATACATGTTCCATTTTCTCCTTTAAATCTTTATCTATATAAGCTACCCTCTCAAGCATCTCCATATTTGATATATGGACAATGAGCGGATTATCTGCAGGGCGATTCTTTGCAATAAATATTTTTTTGCACGCATCTGCATTGAAAGCATCGGCGCCGAGGCCGTAAACAGTTTCAGTTGGGAATACAACTGTACCACCATCCCTAATGGTCGCTGCACATTTTAATATTGACTCCCTGTAATTATTATCCATGTTAATTATTTCCGACATGTGTGTAAATCACAAAATGTTATTTAAAGAATTCAATGTTTATCTAGAAGAAACCTTAAAAAAAATCCAATGCTTTTATGATTTATTCTACTGTCCAGAGAATATCAAAACAAATTTTAATAAATTCCCATGTATAAAATAAATAGGTATCATTCATAAACACGTACACCGGCTTCCTTCGAGTTTTCATGCATTGGCAAAAATTATATGCAACCATATGATATGGCACCATGCAGATTTATAGTTATAATTTAGATATTGACATAGACAGTGAAAGATATGCCTATTCTTGC
>JAKAYM010000090.1 GCA_021826795.1 Thermoplasmata archaeon | reverse complement strand
AAAAAACATATAAAATAGCAGTAGGTACACTTATAAATGGAACGTCAAGGTCATACGCAAGTTTTTTGCCCATATCTATTTTAGATCCTCCACCAACCCCTATTACAAGGCCTATCCTGATGCCAGAAATTTCATCTTTAGCTTTTTTAATAGCATCCATTGTTGCGTTTCCAGTCATCAGAATGTAGCAATCAAGACCTTGAAGCTTATCTTTAACTGCTTCCCCTGCTATTTTATATGTTTTTTCTCCTGAAACTATTAATATTGATCCTGACTTTAAGTTTTTTTCTGCCACGTGGCGTATATTCTGTATTGCATCATGACCTATGTAAACATCATTCGGAAAATGCATGGCCTTGATTTTATTAAATTCCATGATTTTATGATATTCAATTAGAATATAAATTTACGTATTAATAGAATAACAACGTATGCCAAAAATATATTTTTTACGCCGTAAACTTATTATTTCGAAATGTTTATATACGTCAGACAATTAATATTATCATGAACAGGTATAGCATATTTTCGGCAACTGGAACGGTGATTGTTTTAGTTACATACCTGTTTATTTTTTTAATTCCCGGAGATAAGCTTTCACAATATTTTCAATCGGACTACTACTCCGGTGTGATACCCAGAATATTCCCCATATTCCTGATTTTCGGAGATGTGTTTATAGCCGTAGGACTTCTATTTCCTGACACAACCATGAGAAGAAACAGAATGATACTTATAGCGTCATCCGCCATTTTTATTGTTGCAGGTTCTGCTATGGCTATGATATTACGGGTTTCCCCTATAAATACCTCGCAGTACAACGGGATACGATCAGGTTATTTGATAGTAGAGGGACTGTCAATACTATTTTTTGCCATGGTAATTTCATACTATAAAACTGCCGAAACTGGAAACAATGATATTGACACTTACGGAATTCATGAAAGGTAAAAATCATAAACAATAAGAGGCGATAATATATACATAAAAATGGACGTAGGAAGAGAACTGAAATCTTTTGAAAGATTCATGATCACGGAACGAAAAAGCTTTTATACTATCAAGGAGTACAAATTTCTCATTTCCGGATTCCTTTCTTACTGTGATAAAGATATTTCAGTCATTAGTTTTGAAGACATAGAAAATTACAAAAATTTTATTGTTATTGAAAAACAGTATTCCAAGGCATCCCAGTATCTTGCCATGAAGGCCGTGAAACTGTATTATAAATTTAAAAATATGGATATACCACCCAATCTTCTTCCTCCCAGAAGGTCTCAGAAAATGCCCGTTTATCTTAACCAGAAGGATGCAGGTACACTCCTGAATGGATCAAGCAATAACCGGGATATAGCAGTATTATCCGTTTTTCTATATACAGGACTAAGGGTCAGTGAACTTGTCAATCTGGAGATAGGGGATATAGATTTTGAAGAGAATATTATATATGTTCATGCAGGAAAGGGAGATAAAGATCGAATTGTAGTCATGCCAGATATCTGCAAAGATCATATAAAGAGCTATATGAAGGAACGTATAAAAATAAGGTCAAACAACAATTATTTGTTTATTTCCAATAAGAAAACAAAATTCAATACCAGCACTGTTGAACGTATGGTTAAAAGGGTTGCTGAAAATTCCGGAATAACTAAAAAAGTCACTCCACACGTGCTGAGGCACACATTTGCAACATCAATATTAAGAAATGGCGGTGATATCAGGTTTATTCAGCAAATTCTTGGCCATTCCAGTCTGGCAACAACACAGATTTACACACATATAGATGATAATACCCTGAAAGAAATGTATTCACAGCATATGCCTAAATATTAATTTTCCCTTTTTATTAAATATTCCAGAAGAAAATTCAGCATTTCCACCACATCTTGATTTCCATCAATTTGTCTGATAGACTCACTGGCCCTGGTATTATATTCATCTATCTTTTGCTTTGTATATGCAAGCGATCCGGAATTCCTTACTATTTTTCTCAATTTTTCAAAATCTGAATCACTTATATCACCACTATTCAGGCATTTGTCTATGAATTCACGTGTTATATTGTCAGAATTTTCATATGCTTTTATCATTAAAAGGGTTTTTTTACCCTCGTTTACATCACTTTTAATAGATTTTCCTGTTTTTTTCTCATCTCCGAAAAGGCCCAGCATGTCATCGTAAAGCTGAAATGCTATTCCTGCGTTTTTTCCGAACTCTTCTATTTCATTCAGGTACTTTTTGTTTCCAGAGAGAAGTGCACCCATTAACATCGGCCCCTGTATGGTGTATCTTGCCGTTTTGAGGAAATGGAGTTTCAAAAGCCGATCTTCACTGTAAACATCCTCCAAGGAAGAATATATATCCAGTATCTGACCCTTTCCTGTATCTTCTATTATTTTAGAAAATTGAAAATCAGCGTCAAGGAGATTCTCAATGGGGAAACCGGAACGTAATAGTGCCTCATGAGAGAAAGTATCTATTAAATCTCCGGCGCTTATTGCTATATTCTCCGCTATTCGCCCAGCGCCATCACGATGTAATGACTTCTCAACCGCCCTGTGAAAACTTGGTTCGCCTCTGCGTATGTCGCTCTGGTCCATTATATCGTCATGTATTAAAAGGAATGACTGTGCCATTTCTATGGAAATTGATGCATTTATGATATTTTCGCTTATTTCCGAAAACAGGCTGTACCCCATTATCATTAATATGGGTCTGACACGTTTACCACCGTTCATCGTGAATTCTTTTAACTTTTTTATAACATTCCTTATTACTTGATCATCGCATTCATCAAGTTTGAACTTAAAGTAATCTTCTAACTTTAGATTAACTCTTTCTCTTAAGCTATTTAATTGCTCTTTATATATTTCTATGTTTTTCAATTTATAAGGTAATCAGTTGAATTATTATTAACTTTTTTCATGTTTATTTCCACTTAATATTAATATATGCCTTTTATATATCTTATACTATGGCAGAAAATTACGTATATAAAAAAGATGATGAGGCAGACGATTATAATGAGAGGGGAATATCATATTTCAATGTAATGCAGTACTCTGACGCAGTTAAGGAATTCACCAAGGCGATTAATCTGATAAAGACGGACCCGGATTATTACATTAATCGCGCATTAGCTTATTATTCTTTGAGAATGTATAATGATGCGATAAGGGACTGTCAGAAGGCTATAGAATTCAGTAGTGACAGGGGGGATTACCACAACACACTGGGGTCAATATATGATGATATGAATAAACTCGAGGACGCAATGCATGAATTTGATGCCGCAATAAAAATAGAGGATGACGTACCCGATTATTATTACAACAGGGGCAATGTTTACTGGAAAATGGGAGAGCATGATCTGGCACTGGAGGATTACAATATGGCTGTTTATTTAAACTCTACAGACCCGGTCTTTCTTTACAAGAGATCGCAGATTTTTACTCAGTTAAAAAGATATGAGGACGCACTAGGAGATATAGAGGACTGCCTGAGGCTAGCCAGAAATCCGCAGTATTACATTGATGAAGCACATATCTACCTTTTAATGGGCAAAAAGGATAAGGCCCTTGATGTGCTGAACGGTGCTCTGATAGCCTCACCAGGGGATTTATCATTGAAGTCACTGAAATCAGAACTAGAGAACCAAAAATAATATTTTAAATATATCCAAAAGATTACAAGGTACCGATTAAATTTAATAGTTATTTTTGATATTACGTTATGAAAGTTATAGAGTTTTCAAGACCTGGAATAGATAACGTAAGAGTAGTAGAGAGAAATCTAGAGGGTACCGGAATAAAAATTCGGGTTATCAAGGCAGGGCTCAATCCACTGGATTATAATATTATTGATGGCAAAGTTGTTTATAATGTATATCCCATGCCACATATACCCGGTTCAGAGGTAATGGGCATAGCCATGGAGGATGGAAAGACAATAAAGAAAGGAGATCGTGTTATAGTATACAATAGAATTTTTGATAATTGTTGCGAGATGTGCTATTCCGGAAACGAACATCTCTGTTATAACGGTGGCATATGGGGTGTGGTTTCTAACGGCGGATACTCCGAATATATAAGAATAGGAGAACAGAATCTCTTCAAAGTTCCAGAAGGCATGGATGATAACACCGCAGTTAGTGTCGGAATAGGTGCATTAACATCATACAGGGCATTGAAGATGGCAGGTCCACTTGTGAATGAAAAAATACTTGTGTATGGCGCAGGGAACACTGGTATATTTACAGTTCAGATAGCCAAGTACATGGGACTCGATGTTTATGTATATTCCAGAAATAAGAGCCTTGAATCACCGGTGATAAAGGTACTTGATGTGGTACCTGAAGATTTCCATGCCGATATAATAATAAATCCCCTAGGCGGGAAACTCTTCAGCGATTCGATGAAACATCTAAAAAGAAAGGGCAGAATTATAACGTACGGTGTTCTAACCGGTAAAATTGCGGATATGGATATAGCAAATATATATACCAACGAATTGAGGATTATGGGGTCTACAGGAGGAACCAGAAAGGATTTATCAGAACTCCTTGCTCTTATGGAGCACAAGCACTTTGATCTTCCCGTTTACAAAGAATTCAGCCTGTGGGATATAAAAGAAGCACTTCATGCCTTCAGGGATAGAATAAACGGGAGAATAATCCTTGACCTATAGGGATTTTAATTTTTTTATGCTGTTTTCAATGTTGTTACCGAAAATATATGAGGCAGATACCAGTATATCTGCACCGGCTTCTCTTGCCAGTTTACCAGTTTCTGCATTGATTCCCCCGTCTATCTCTATTTTTGTGTTGTAATAGTTTTCATCTATGAATTTTCTTAATTCTCTGACCTTTTCCAGAGATTTATCAATAAATTTCTGGCCAGAAAATCCTGGATATACAGACATAACAAGAACAATTTCCGACGTGGATACAAATTTATAGACCTTTTTTACATCTGTATCTGGATTTATAACTATGCCGTAGCGTATGTTTTCATCCTCCAGCTTCCTGAGGAAATTACTAACTTCAATAGGTGTTTCATAATGAACAAGAAGTACGTTTCCGCCAGCTTCAATAAATGATTTATAATACTTATCCGGGCGTTCAATCATAAGATGGCAATCAAGCCTCAGATCAGTTGCCCGTCTTACTGCGGAAACAAGATCAGGTCCCATGGTTATATTATTAACAAAATGGCCGTCCATAACGTCTAAATGGAATGATTCTGCACCCGCTACCTGACACTGTTTTATCTGATTTCCAAGTTCCAGGAGATTACTTGATATGATTGATGGAGATATTTCTATATTTTTCACTGTATGAAATCCGGAACATGCATTTATTTTTTTTTATAAAATTTTTTAAGCATAAGATGAAAACCTTTGTGATGTATAATGGTAAAATAAATAAATGATAATTATCTTGTATAATTTTATTTTATTATGACTTCTGAGGATAGATCGGTGAACGTGAATATGCAATTCAATATTCTCCAGATGAATTAAAGTTAACATAGAAAACCCAATAGGAATAATAATCTTTTGCTCGTAAGTATTAAAAAGCCGTTATGAATTTGCAACAGTGAATGACGACGTTAAAAAGATAAGAAGTACGGAAACTCGATATTTATTTAAGTTGCTACCAGTCTTCCTCAAATTCAGCTCTGATAGAAAAAAATCAAGGCGTCAGGAGGAATATGATTATAGAATTGAGAAGCATGGTAGAACAGCAGTAAATACATTCATCCAACTGGGCCCAACATTTATCAAACTTGGGCAGGTGCTTTCTGCCCGTCCTGATTTATTGCCGAAGGAATATTTAAAGGCATTCTCTGATCTTCAGGACAGAGTACCACCGGATAATTTTGCCTATGCACGCAGACTAATAGAAGAAAATGTTGGGAATCTCGATAAGGTTTTTGATGAATTCGATGAGGATGCCATATCAGGTGCATCCCTGGGACAGGTTTACAGAGCAAGATACAGGGGAATAGATGCCGCTGTAAAGGTAAACAGGCACGATATAGATAGAATACTCAAAAGGGATCTAATTATTATAAAAAAACTGCTTAATCTATTCAGGAGATTCATAGATAATTTTCTGTATATAAGCATCTCAAATGTGATCTCTGATTTTTCTGCTAGAATTTACGATGAAACTAATTATCTCATCGAGGCTGAGAATATAAGGAGAATAAGGGCCAACATAAAGAAATACGATATAATTATACCCGATGTTTTGTTTGCTTCAAAGCAGGTTTTAATACTTACATATATTGAAGGAATAAAAGTTACAGATGTTAAACAACTTGGTGAAAATGGAGTAAATCTTCCAAAGCTTGCCCATGATCTGGATATAACCTTTATACGCATGCTTTTGCGAAACGATATATTCCATGCAGACCCACATCCCGGGAACATATCTATTTCGAAGGACGGCAGGATTATACTTTATGATTTTGGGATGGTGGGGAAACTGGATGATGAAACTAGGTTTAAACTTTTAAAGCTTTATGATGGATTGATCAACAAGGACCCTGATACCATAATGGATTCTCTGATTCAATTAAATGCACTTTCACCGGCTGCAAACAGGGGGATAGTGAGAAAGGGAATAGAACTTTCTATAGCCAATCTCTCTGGAACAAATGTGAATGAAATGGACATTAGGGAACTGCTCGCTATTGCAAATAATGTAATCTTCGAGTTTCCATTCCACCTTCCACGGGAGCTGGTACTTTATATGAGAATGTCATCCCTTCTTGAGGGTATCTGCAAAACACTTGATCCAAATTTCAAATTTGTTATTGTGCTGAGAGATATTCTTTACAATGAGGGAATGCTTCAGGAGCTTTACATGAAGGAATTAAATGAATTTGCACAGAAAGCTGTAATATCTCTGGAAAAAGGGCTTGATGTTCTTCCCCTCATGAAACGGAGGCTGGAAGAACAGGAAATGCCGGCTCAGGAATCTAAGAAACTTCCTGCAACAGTGTTCCTATCGGCACTATTTATAGCAATGGTTTTACTTTCAAGAATTCATCCACTAATTTCTTATATTATAATGGTAGTGGATGTAGTTTTATTTTTATTAATATTAAAAAATAAATAAATATTTCAGTAATCTATCACTCAATTTTTACGGTTTTTACATTCTTAACAGGTATCCTCAAAGAAAGCACACCATCAGTATACCTTGCTGTAAAATCCTGTTCCCTGTCAACTTCTAAAGGAAGTGACATTCTTTTAAAGACCTTGTCAGGTCTCTGATTTTCAAAAACTGTGCCTTCAGGTTTTATTTCTCTATCTGCCCTTATCACTATGGCATTTTTTTCAAGTGTAACCTTTATATTGTTTCTGTCAAATCCCGGAAGGTCTGCCTCAATTCCTATATATCCATTATCTTCATACATTGTAACAGCTGGATACATATAGCTCATAATTTCCCTTGCTCTGTTGTTAATATTCTTCATAAACTCATCAGAGTAATATTTTAACGGTCTGTACATATCTCAAATATAAATTATGAGTACTAAAAGTTTACGTTAATATTCATCATACACTTATTTTATGGCAATAA
>JAKAYM010000089.1 GCA_021826795.1 Thermoplasmata archaeon | reverse complement strand
TTATTCTATTGATTCCAGAATAATAGCATGCTTTTTTTACTTCAATCCCTTTATTATACATCTCATCCACGTAACTCACCTTTTCCTCCTCATGTAATTTTTTTTTAAAATCTCATTTGCTATGGTCATTTCACCTATTATTGCCTTCAGGCTTTCAACCTCCTTTATTAATGCTTTATCAGGGTCCTTTCCTTCTAATCCCTTTCTTCCTCCTTCCAGGAACTGATCCTTCCATTTATAGAACATTGATACAGCTATTCCATGGTTCCTGCATATCTCTGCTATTGTAATATCAGGATTCTGGAATGATTCCATTATAATACTGTACTTCTCTTCACCGGTCCATATTCTTCCAGGCATTTAGATTGCCTCCTTTATATATTTATATAAATTATTCGTTATATATATCTCTTTAGATGTGTATAAGTTTAAACTATCCATAACCATAAGAATATTGGCAAGAACAATCTATGTAATGCTTAAGAACAATGTAAAATACATTGAAAAAGAAAGAAGGGAAACAATTAATCCTGATTAACTGTAGTTCAAGAGGTTTGAAGAACTGTCAATGAAGAAAATAAATAATATTAGAAGAATTGTTTACAATCCTAATACGCATAGCGATTCGGCAAATTTAATATGCTAGGGAGGCATAAAAGATTGTTAAGTATGGGTTTTTCATAGGAGGAGGTAAATTAATTATGAGAATCTAGGTATGTATTTATATACAATCAATTGCCCTTCCATAATGTTTTTATAAAAGATTTTAATTGCTTTAGTGATAATTGATGAATGTTTATCTCATAAGTAGAAAAATACTCCAAGCGGTATTTTTGGTCTTATTCGTTGTCGTTATTTTATATGTATTATTACGATTGATGCCAGGCAATCCTGCAGAATTATATATTCGAAATTTAAAGCATCCTACGAAGGCTGCCATAAATAGTATTTATAAAATGTATGGTATAAATCCAAATAATAAGTTTGCACTGAGTTCTTTCATAGTCTATTTAAATCAAATGCTCACATTCCACTTCGGATATAACCCAGCGGAATTGAGCCAAAGCATATATTCTATGATTGCGACTGCACTTCCCTATACAATTATAATTTTTGGGGTGGCATCCGTTGGTTCGTTTGCCTTTGGTATACCCTTGGGAATAGTAACTGCATTTATCAGAGGTAAAAGATCTGAAGGACCGACATTGGTTACTGCAACAGTATTAAATTCAATCCCGTTCTTTGTTATGGCCATAATTGTATATATTGTTTTTGCTGTTTATTATCCAATATTCCCTTTGGCTGCGTCCCATTATAGGTTAGGACCTTTTCTCAAGTCCCCATCATTTAGTGGGCTCCTAGTTTTAATACACTATTTTACTATGCCTATTTTAACTCTTTTGATCATAGAAATTATGGGTCATTTAATTACAATGAGAAGTATTATGGTTTCTGTACTCGGTGAAGATTTCATACAAACAGCAAGGGCAAAGGGAGTTAGTCAATCATCAATAATGTTTCATCATGCGGCCAGAAATGCAATGGTTCCAGAATCAACCCGTATGGCACTTGAATTTGCTCTTTTAATGAGCGGTGCAGTTATAACAGGTATTATTTTTGAAATACCGGGCATGGGCGTACTACTGTACGATAATATTTTGATTGAGAATTATCCGGTGATTGAGGCTTCCTTATTTATCCTGGCCTTAGTTGTTATTGTATCTTATTCATCAATAGATTTTATACATGCATGGTTAGACCCGAGGGTGAGAGTATGAAGACGAATACCAAAATTTTAAAAGACAATATTAAATTTAAATTAAACAATGTCCGAAAACAGTTTAAAGTATTTTACAGATCGTGGTATGGCAAAGCAGGCCTTTATATTTTAATAGCCTTTATTATAGTAGCTTTACTTGCACCTGTGCTTGTTCATGGTAATCCATTTAGTGGAATTCCATCTGAAGACTATTTTAAACCTGTAACTATAGAGGATAAAAAACTGAATTTTACAGTAGAAAGTTCTTTGAATAAAATTTCTGCTACAGAGGGAGAATATAAGACGGGTAGTTATTATATGTTTACTGCTGGAGAATCTGGGAAAAATTATGGAATATTTGCAATTACTACAAATAATAGTGGTAGTAGCCGCTTGTTGTTTAAAACTAATGGCACAGTAACAAATTTTAGGGCCTTTGCTCCTGAAAATACTAATTTACAATATTTAACAGATATATTCGCCTCATCGAATCATAGTTTATATGTTTATAATGTGTTATGCTCATCTTCTGGTTCTTCGATTAAAGCTTTTCCAGTTACCCATACTTCTGTAAATGGTACAATTATAGCATCTACAGTAAGTACAAACAGTCCCAGATTCGGGCAACCAAATTTTGTAAGTGACGAAGAAATGGCGGCCACTCCAACTGCAGATAAATGTTCCTATGGATCCTACACATATGCAGTAGTACATAATAATACCGGAATGTATCTAAATGAATATTATACTTACAATTTACAGGAATTATGGTCTCACAAATTAAGTTTGACAGGTTCCCCGCATATCTATTTCATTGGTAATAACTTCATAACACCAAATTCTCCGGAAGTTATAGTCACGGGAGGAAAAAATATCGCTGCATGGAATGTCACTGGGGCTTTGCTATTTAACAATAGCTATTCTTTCAATATAGGTCAGCTGTCAATTCCTGAGGAATATCAATATTTTGATCTAAAACCTGGATATCAGAATGCTTTCGTGTCTTCAGGTAACTCACTGTATATATTAAATTTAATTAATGGAACAAGAACTTCTATTTATACCACTTCTCACCCTATTACAGCAATCGGGGTGAGTCGTGGGTCACATGGATTCCCATCAGATCTAATCATTTCATCTGGGAACTATTACTATGCCCTTGCAAAATCGAAAACTGGGAATGTTCAGGTAACAGGAGAGTCAAAATTACCCTTTGGAGTTAATAATATTGAATATTACCATAGTGGTAAATTTTTGATGAGTAATACTGCAACTGGTCAAATGATATATTTAATAAATGCGTTTCAAACATATCCGTACTCATGGAACTCAAATTTAAAATCATCTGTTAGCAATCCAATCATGTTTGAAGAGCCTTATAATTTTAAAATTAATAATGTAACATATGGAAGCTCACCGACAATCTCACTTTTAAGTGGTAATAATCTTATCATGTATAGCTTCGAAGGTAATCCGATTACACTTGGACCAACGTTCCATACAGTCTCTGGTCTTATTCTACCACTGGGAACCAACATAGCTCACGATAATGTATTTGCCCTCTTCATAGATAGCTTCCCACCTGACCTGGAAGTAGGGTTTGCAGCCGGTATACTGACAATATTAATATCATTAGTTGTTGCAATGTTTATTGGATATTATTCTGGAATGGTAAGCTCCTTCATGGAAACCCTGGCACTGTCAATATTCCTTATACCTACACTTCCATTATATATTGTTCTCGCTTCGGTTCTTGGTCCATCACTTATCAATCTAATATTTATCTTTTCGTTGCTCGGATGGCCGTTTGTAACTTTCTCTCTCATAGGGATTGTAAGAAGTGTTAAGACCAGAACATTCGTGGAATCGGCAAAGGTATCAAATATTAAAACACTGAGTATTATGAAACGACACTTTGTTCCTAATATGGGCACTTTACTGGTATATCTCACCGCAATCAATATAGGCGGAGCTGTGGCAGCTGTGTCCAGTTTTGAAATTCTCGGGCTGGTTAGTGTATCAATACCAACATGGGGAGGAATGCTCAGCTCTTTTCTGGGTGATTTCTATTCTATTACAGTTTACCCCTATGCAACTATACCTCCAATAGTAGCACTTACCCTATTCATACTGGCATTTATATTCATTTCCAGAGGCATAGATGAAGTGGCAAATCCAACGCTGGGTGGCAGAAAATGATTGAACAGGAAGAAAATGTATATAATAGAAGCAACTTGCTTTTAGACATTAAAAATTTAAGCATAGATTTCAAGGTTTACGGAGGGCTGGTCAGGGCAGTTAGAAATGTTAATCTTCAAATAGAAGATGGACAGTCGCTGGGTATTCTCGGTGAATCAGGATCGGGAAAAAGTACAATTGCACTTGCGATTTTATCATTATTGCCAGAAAATGCTGTCGTTACAGGATCAGTTTCATTATATGATGATAAATATGTAGACAGTGAAAATAGACCTAAGAACAAAAGGGGACTTAAATTACTGGATCAGAAGTTAAGAGATATTAGATGGAAGGATATTTCAATGGTCTTCCAGGGTGCAATGAATTCATTTAATCCGGTGTACACTATCGGAAGACAGATAGGCGAGGTATTTAGGATCCATACAGATTTGAATAAAAATCAAATAGAGAAAAGGGTTGTAGAACTATTGAAGGATGCCGGTCTTACTCCAGCTGTTAAAGATTCATATCCACATGAACTATCCGGGGGGATGAAGCAGAGGGCTGTAATAGCCATGGCCCTTGCACTTAATCCTAAAATAGTTATAGCGGATGAACCCACAACCGGTCTGGATGTAATAACACAGGCAGAAATTATTGCAACTTTAAAAAGATTGAAGGAAAGCGGGAGGATTAAATCGTTTATTATAATATCCCATGATATCGGTGTTGTCTCCCAGCTGGCCGATAAGATCGCCGTAATGTATGCCGGTGCTATAATGGAGTATGGAACTGTTACAGATATATACAAAAACTCACACAATCCCTATACAATAGAATTACTGAAGAGTTATCCAAATTTATCTAATGCAAGGCAGCATGTTGAAGGAATACCGGGAAGACTTCCGGATCCAGAAAATCTGCCTAATGGGTGTAAATTTGCCGATAGGTGCTACATGAAGGATTCTATATGTACCACGGAAGAGCCAGAACTTCAGTATATAGGCGGAATGCATTACAGCAGATGCTATTTTGCTAAAAATATAGCACAAAATTATCCAAAAGCCCCCAATTTCGGAAACAATTATATAAAGAATACCAAATTAATAGAGATAGAGCATCTCACAAAGAACTTTGATTTAAAGAAAAACATACTATCAGCATTATATTCAAAGGATAAACCATCAGTACATGCAGTAAGCGATGTGAGCATGGAGATCAGGGAGGGAGAGATAGTAGGTCTTGTTGGTGAATCCGGATCGGGAAAAAGCACCCTTGCCAGATTATTAATAGGGCTTTTAAAGCCGACTTCCGGGGATATAAAATATTATTTCAATGAAAATGATTTTGTATATGTAAACAGATTGAAACCAAATCATAATGATTATATACAGTTCAGGAAAAACACCCAGATGATATTTCAGGATCCTTTTGATTCATTAAACCCTAAAATGACAGTATTCAATACTGTATCAGAACCCATGATAGGAAACCACATAACAAAGGATGTTATGGAAATGCAGGAAGCGGTGAAAGCATCGATTGCAAATGCAGATCTTTTTCCAGTAGAGGCATATATGGATAGATTTCCTTACGAACTGTCAGGAGGTGAAAAACAGAGAGTGGGAATTGCAAGGGCAACTGTAATTAATTCAAAGTTTATTGTTGCAGATGAGCCCACGTCCATGCTTGATGTATCCCTACGGGCATCGTTCATGAACAGGCTTAATAAAATAAGAATCGAACGGGGGATGTCTATTTTATATATTTCACATGATATTGCATCAGTATATTACCTTGCAGACAGGATCTATGTAATGTATCTTGGTTCCATGGTTGAAGGAGGGAAAGCTGATGATATTATAAAGTCACCTTTACATCCATATACAAAGGCGTTGATAAAATCTGTTCCAAATCCTGATCCATCATGGAATCCAGGTCATATAGATATTATAGGTGAAATAGGTAATTCTATCAATATTCCTAAAGGATGCAGATTCTACGATCGTTGCGTTTACAGGAAAAAAATCTGTAAGGATACGGTTCCGCCGGTTAAATCCAATGGCGAGCACTGGTATAAATGCCATTTCGAGCAGAATGAACTGGAACATATGAAAAATGAAGGATATAGCTAAAATTAGAGTGAAGTTTGCGCTCATTCCATTAATAATCTTAGTGGCAATAATGCTGGCCCCACTGCCATTTTATTTTTATAAATCCTTTAATTACAGGGGTACAATACCTTTAATAATTTTTTTATTAGCATTTGTTATATTCTTCTTCGGTGCGTGGTGGGATTTCGGTGCCAGAAATTATCTAAGAGAAGTTATGGAGGAGAAAAAGCAGGTGGGGGAATTTGATGTTAAGTACATAAACCGGCAGCAGTTAATAATGACACTTATTTTTATAATGGATGGAGTAATTTATATGATTGTTGCCCTTGTCATCAATTATTTTTGAACATTAGTATTTTAAAATGAAGCAATTAATTAAATCGGAAAAGTTTTTGTGCATTTGTAAATAATGTAATATGGAAAAAGGATTTTTACATTATCCATGCTTAAGCGATGATTATTCCGTATATGATGGATTTAACATAAAGCAGTTCTCTTCTAGATATAAAACTCCGGTTATAGTATATAGCATGAGAAGAATTATTGAAAATATTAACAATTTAAAAATGGAATTTAATGATGTTGCAATACATTATGCAGTTAAGGCAAATTATAATCCCTTCATCGTTTCATATATTATTAAAAATGGTGTGGGCATAGATTCTGCAAATTTAAATGAGGTGCAACTGGCACTTTGGGCTGGGGCTAATCCTTCCCAAATTATTGTCACTCCCAATAACCTTTCAGAGAATGATCTTTTGCAGATATCGCAGCTAGGGGTGACTATAAACTTTGATCATCAGGGTCAGATGGAAACCATTAAAAATTATCTTCCAGAAACGGTATCTTTCAGGATAAATCCCGGAATCGGTAAGGGCGAATTTGCTGGAATAACAACAGCCGGCCATAATGTGAAATTCGGAATTTCCATTGATGACGCCATCCAGGCATACAGATCTGCAAAAAAATACGGTGCCAGAAGATTCGGGATCCACATGATGACCGGGTCCAATGTTCTTGATCCTGAATTTTTTAAAGAATCCACTGAAAGGTTTTTCCACATAGCAGCGAAAATATCAGACACACTTGAAATTGAATTTTCTTTCCTGGATATCGGTGGAGGATTCGGTGTCCCATACGATTTGCATACAAAACCTCTAGATCTGGAAAAGACTGCAGGTTATATCAAAGAGAACCTCTCAAAGTTTAGGAATAAGGGTTACTTCAAATCCTCAGAACTTATAATAGAACCGGGCAGGTATATTATTTCTGATGCTGCTATACTTGTTTCATCTATAACATCCATTAAAAATTCTGATCATAAAATTATAGGTCTTGATACAGGTATGAACACCATGATTAGAATACCACTTTACGGTGCGCACCATGAAATAAAGATATCCGGTTACAGTAATCAGGAATACAAAACCCACTTTGATGTTGTGGGCCAGGTATGTGAGAATACCGATTACCTGGCACGGAATATTTTGCTTCCTGAAGCCCATATTGGGGAACTGGCATTAATTCTCAATGCCGGTGCCTACGTTTCTTCTATGGCTTCAAATTATAATCTTCTGGGCACACCGTAAAGTGGT
>JAKAYM010000088.1 GCA_021826795.1 Thermoplasmata archaeon | reverse complement strand
AAAGCAAGTTCATCTCATCTGTAACCAAACCCTTTAAACTGTCATCGACTTCAGATAATTTATTTATCAATTCTTTTAACGAATGAGTACGGGGATAGTATCCTAATTTTATCAGCATTGCATATTTTAATATTAATTCACAATATTGTTCCAGGTTAAAAATAGCCAGATCGTATTTTTTAATGCCTATGAGATGTTTTGATTCTTCTAAAAAATCAGAACTCCTTTTTTTTAAAATTTGAGCTTCACTAAACGACACGTATATCTATATATCATTTTATATTAATATTTAAATATTGACAGTTCACTTCGTGACCTTACAGTAATTTTTTATTCATCAGCCTCAATGTGCAAACATACAATAAAAAATAAATAAGTCCTATGAATAGAAGGAAGTCTGCATGAATCTATCAATAATACAATATAATCGTAAACCCGATCCAATGTTTTGTGCCTCAAACTCACTGTATTTGCAACTAAATTCAATGATTAACGTATATAATAAAAATGATATGTTTAGAGAGTTCATCACTTTGGACGACATAAATGTTAATTTAAACGACATAAAAACATTATTAACAATGAGATATGACAGTATGGACGATGATAAAATAATTGTAGATATGGAGTTTGAAACAAATTCAAGTTTAGATATATATTAAACACGGTGATCAATGTGGAGAAAAATATATATTTCCAGAAGAGGTATAAAATAGAAAATAGGGAATTAAAAAATATTGCAAATTCCTTCGTGCATGGCTATTATGGACAGTTTTTATATACAAATAAAATAAATAAGAAGGATTTCTTACTGAGCGCCAGCTTACCATATGAATTAACTGACGGTGATAAGAAACTTCTAAGGTACGATAGATACGATAATATAGCGGAAATAAACTATGAAATTGAAAACAATTATGTACAATTTTCTGGATTAAATAGGGATCACGTTGAAACAATAATAGAACAGGAAAAAAATAAGAAAATCTTGAAATCAGAAAAACTATTATTTGAAATTTCTCAGAATAAATTCTTTCAGATACCAGAAGCCCATGTATTTTATAGACCTATAATCGAAATAATACAGAAAATACATGATAGTGGCTCAATGAGGATCATAGATGCCAAATCTACAAGTAAATTAATTAAGTATGGAAATTTTTTAAACGAATTAAAAATTATAAAAATTGACAGAAACGATGGATATCTCGATTTTAATATTGGTGAACAATATAAATTAATAGAAAAAAATCCAGGCAATCCTATCGAAAATATATTTAATTATGTACTAAAAACTGGATATGAATATTTATATGGAACTATAGGTATACATTCATTGAGTCCGTATATTAAAATATCAAACTCTCTATATTATAATATATTTCAACTGAAAAAAAATATCAAAATCTCCAAAAGAGAATTAAATCAGTATTATAATAACCTATACAATAAAAAAATGGAGGATTATAAATTTAATGTTTATCTCGATACATTATCTAATGCAAACATCCTAAAAACAAATAAAGATGTAATTACGGGAGATGACGCCATTACAAGTGAATTAATAAACAATGCATGATCAAATATTGACTAGGATTTTCTTATTTGAATCTTTTTTTATATCCATTAGGTTTATCTATATCTATTATTCCACTTTATATCACTAGATGAGCATTTTCCTAGTTCTTATGCTGTTGAGGGGTTCATCCATTTTGTATTATCCCTGAATATTACAGAGAACTTGTTTATCTCCTAAAATACTTGTAGATCACTGTTCGAAAATTTAATGTGGATACAATAATTTTTTATCATAATTTCCAATTTCAATGTTTTGTCGATGAGACCTGATTTATACCCCATTCTCACCGTTACAATCATTCCTCTTGCCTTCCGGTTTATTCCCGTCATGTACGCTATTGTGGATGCAGTGAAAACAGTCTCATCAAATGAATGGATCTTACACATCTTAGATTAATAGGAGAACCTAAGGAGGATTAATTCCCAACCATTAAATAGAGACCTTTTTGACTCGCATTGGATACCTCCTATACCTTACATTTCATTAACAAATCCTTCAATTAAAATTGATTGGAGGAAATATTAATGGGCCAGAAATTAAGAAGAACTTTGAAGTAGAACCTGAAGAAACCTCGATTTATCTTTGCTGATCTATTTTGAATCAGGAGGGATATTTACTGAAATTCTATTTTTGTATTTTACAGGACCAAATTATGGAATTTTTAGAAATAAAGAGATGTTTGTTTTAATAAGTTTCATATAGTTGTCTTCCAGAACACCAGATGATGATTTAAATCTTTGATTTGAAATGGCTCGTATCTGGAAAATCATTGCTATTGAATCATATTTAAGGTTATTAAAGCTGGTTTTTTTTATTTCAACAGTATATGAAAACCTTTTAGCATCCATTGAGGTTGTAAACGGTATAACGACAGCCAGTTTTGTATCTTTGTGCACAGAAATAACTAGAGCCGGCCTATCTTCAAACTGTTCATGCCCCGTAGCATCATTTAGAGAAACATAATAAATATACCCAGGAATAATATTGCCAATATTAATCAATTTGTTCCCATTCCATTATTTGATTTCGTAATTCTTCTGTCAAAAATTCGCCCTTAAATAACAGTTCCTTTGCCTTGTTTTGACCATCTATTATTTCAATATCAGATAAATGTGATTTTATTTCTTTTATTTTCTTTATTACAACTTCTACACTAGAATATACTAAATCCAGAAGAATAATAGTTGAAACTGATTCCAGAAGTTTCTGATCCATATCCATAATTTTGCTGAATCCGTTAAGTATCTTTTTTTCATCTTCCGAGATGATATAATCTGAATCACTGGAATGCGTATTATATTTATAATAATCATCTGCAAGTAATGTGCAATAAGGACCATGCTTCCATAAACGAAATTCGTAACTTACATCAATTCCCATTGATTTAAGTATAAATACTATTTTTTGAACGTTAAATCTCGAATCGAAATCCGATGTGTTGAATCTAAAGCCTAAATATTTAAAATAGGCAATTAATTTATTCATATCTTTATCCACATAAATGTATCTAAAAGAAATATATAAACATTCATAGCAATTTCATTGCACCATCTCCAAATAGTTATATGGAACTCTAGCATAAATTATAGATTCTATTGAATCATAGGCCTGACATACCAGTGCATGTTAATTCATAAAAATAGAAAGAATTATGCGCATATCCTATGTTGATTTTATTAATATGCCGTATGCAATATTAGACATTCCAGATGCATTATTCCCATAAAATATGTGCCTGGTCTGGGTGTATTCCATAATTCCCTCAATTCCCAGTTCACGGCCAATACCACTTTTCTTGAACCCACCTCTTGGTGCAGCCGCAGAAAGAAGGTGATATTCATTTATCCACACCGTTCCTGCCTGAATCATGGATGCTATCCTTGCAGCCCTGTTCAAATCACGAGTCCATATGCCAGCCGCAAGTCCGTATTTTGTCCCGTTGGCAAGTTCTATAGCCTCTTCCTCCGACCTGAACGGGTATACTGTAAGCACTGGCCCGAATATTTCTTCGTCTGATACCCCTGATCCTGGATGAAGTCCAGAAAGAAGTGTGGGAGGGAAATATATTCCATTATCCGGTGCATCTTTCATATTTCTTGAATAGAATATTTTTCCACCTGCATCGACAGTTTCCTTAATCAGTGAATCAATTTTATCCTTCTGCTCCCGGGTTGTAATTGCACTTATGTCTGTTTCAAACTCCATGGGATTTCCTGATTTCATAGACTCAAGATAGGTTTTCATCTTTTCCATAAATTTATCCATAACAGATTCTTCGATAATGAGCCTGCTTGCAGATTCGCATAATTGCCCTGCATTAAGGAATATCCCAAATATAACACCCTTTACTGCATGGTCAAGATCTGCATCTGCGAATACTATATTGGGTGATTTTCCCCCAAGCTCCAGGGAAACCTTCTTTATATTTTTTGCAGCCTGTTCCATTACCTTTGATCCGGTTGGAGTAGATCCAGTAAAACTGATCATGTCAATGTTATCACTCTCAATCAGATAGGTTCCGGTTGTCCTTCCCGTTCCATTTACAAGGTTCACCAGTCCATCGGGGAAACCTGCGACTTTCATATCCTTTACCAGTTCCATAGCAGTTAGGGGAGTATAATGTGAGGGCTTAATGACGACACTATTTCCCGCAAGCACTGGAGGAATTACCTTCCACACTGCCATGAGAAACGGTACATTCCATGGTGCTATGGATGCTACAACTCCCATTGGAGCATTCTGAACTATGCCCTCTGTACCCGGGTATTCTGGATGTGTAATGTTTCTCTGGAATTTGAATTCATCAGTTTCTGCAAAATATCTGATATGGGATATTGCAAGGGGTATATCCATGAATGTACTCTGTCTTATAGTTTTACCAGTATTTTGTGACTCCAGCTGGGCATATGTGTCAGCCTTTTCCTGTACAATTTCTGCAAGTTTTCCTATTAATTTCTGCCTGGATGAAATAGTAGAGGAGCCATAAAATTTTATAAAAGCTTCTCTAGAGGATTTTATTGCACGTTCCACAGTCTCTCTTCCTGAATTTACTATATATCCGATCAGGGAACCGTCCACAGGGCTATTCAGGGGAATTTTTTCCCCATCAGTTTCTTCTTTTCCATTTATTATGTTTCCAAAGACTTTATCCATTTTATTTACCCCATTTTCCTGCCTCCGCAGTCAATTATAGAAATATTTTATCGATTACTCATAAAAATATAAATTACAGAATTTACAGTGTTGCCTAAAATTGTGTATCAACCATTTTGGCTGTGTTTACCATTTCCTTGGCAGCATTAGTATATCTCATTATTTTCATCATGGATCCGTCAAGCTTGAATTTTCCTGTCATAAGCCCCTGTATTGGGTCTATTTCCCCTTTTATTAGCTTTACCCAGTTGGAATACTTTCCCATATACTTGAAGCTGGACTTGGGCACATCGCCCTCTTCCTTGCCCACAGCAGAGTCAATGCATTTGCCTGCATTAAGGTTCAGATATAAATACCAGTAATCCTTATATGTTTCATCGGGCTGTACAACAAAAGTTATTGAATCATCCCATGTCTTTCCCGCATCGCCGTAAGCAGGATTTGAATTTAACTTCTCGACATATTCTTTAGCCCATTCATCACTCGGAAATTTCGCCATAATATATATAAAGGATATTATTATATTAATCTTATCGTCTGGAAATTAACTATGCTGGAGAATATGGAAAATAGAAGAATATTATAGCCAGTGAATAAACGTGCCGAATAAAAATTGTTGTGAGCCAATTTATAAAAACATCTTCTCCACGGTTTTTTCAGTATTTACTACAAGCACCTTTGGATAATTTCCCTCATGCAACCACTGGAGATCTGAAAGATCCTTATCCGCAGTCCTTGTTTCCACGCCGAAACCTCTGGCTACAGCCTCTATGTCCAGATCAAGCTGGAAATAGTCCTTTCGTTCCATTTCAGGAAAATAACTTTTTGAAAAACTCTTAAGTATGTTGTATCCACCGTTGTTCAGGACGAGGAATTTAACAGGTATATTGTAACGCTTCGCCGTCCAGAGACCCTGAACTGTATACATGAACGCCCCATCTCCAATAATTACCAGTGTTTTCTGATTGTTTAGTCCTATTCCCAGTGATGCCGCTGTCGCCCAGCCCAACTGCCCTGATTTTGCTGTGAAATATTTCCTGTATCCGTAGCCGAATGTGGCCCTTACATTTTCAGATGATGATATGGCCTCATCAACTATGGTATAATCAGAAAATAATTTTTTAGCATTGAATAGAACATAGTCAACACCCATGGACAATCTCTGCCTTGCAACCCTGTTTGGATACAGATAATCTTTAGGCCTGGTAAAGTCTCCCTTATTTTTTACCAGTTTAACAGCCTCTCTCAAAAACACTTTGGGATTTAATAAGTACGAATCGCCAGTTTTGTGGGACAGATCGGTTCCAATGAATATCACATCCTTTCCGGGGAATGGCAATGATGGAAGATATGGATAAAACGTTATGTCTCCCCCGATAAAAATTATGAGGTCATTATTCAGAAATTTTAAATTCATGAGCGTGGAGGCAGGAAGCAGATCACCTGCATACCGTCTATTTTCTGTAATGAATGTTCCTCTTGATGCCAGTGGTTCGCTGTAGACCTCAACACCAAGCTTTTCTGCGAATTTTTCTGCTTCCTCATATGTATTGTAAACATCTATCTCATAGCCAAATACCAGGGCAGGGTGCTTTGATCTGTTTATTCGTTCCATAATTTCTTTAATGGAATCAGGATCGTTATATTCAGTGTTGATTTTAGCATCCCTGTAAGAAACATTGTCAGCATCGTAGTCCATCATGTCCATGGGCACAGATATGAATACCGGACCTCGGGGTGGAGTCATGGCTATCGCCTTGGCCCTTCTGAAGGCAACAGGCATATCTGCTGGATTCTTGATTTCATATGAATATTTAACAATGCCAGAAACTGTATTCATAAGGTCTCCAGATAATATAGGGTCATATACTATATGCCTGGTATCCTGCTGTCCAGCTGTTACCACCACTGGGGACCTGTTCCATTTTGCAGTATTTAAAAACGACATTGCATTGCCGAGACCTGGAAGTGAATGCAGGTTTACCATGGATGCAGTATTGTTGTACTGTGAGTACCCATCGGCCATGCCCAGTGCTATGGAATCATGGAGTGTTAGATAATATTTTCTGATACCTCTTAACATGGGTATTTCTGTGGTTCCAGGATTACCGAAGACAGGTGAAAGGTTTAGTGTGTCCAGGGTCTTTTCAAGTATTTCATATCCTTTCATAGTTCATCCTCTACTCTATATAATGGTTCAATTCCCTGTGAATACCTTATCACATTGCCTATTGTCTCTGTTATGAATCTTTCCTGGCTTTCCATTGTGACGCCTGCAATATGTGGAGAGAAAAGCACATTGTCCAGGTGGAACAGTTCCGATGAGAAATCAGGGGGCTCAATGCTGAACACATCTATGGCAGCATAAATATTCTTTTCCTTAATTGCCTTTATCAGTGCCTTTTCGTCAACTATCTCTCCTCTGGAAGTATTAATGAATATTGCATTATCCTTCATCATCTTAAATCTGGCATCATTGAACATCATCCTCGTACTCCTGGTAAGGGGAGTATGCACAGAAATAATGTCTGATACCCTGATCAATTCGTCAAGGCTAAGGTATGTAAGTCCATAGAATTCCTCGTCTTTTTCCGGCAATCGCACAGGATCATAATATACAATGCCCACGTTAAATGGGATCAGCTTCTGCGTCAGTTTAATCCCTATTGCCCCCATTCCTATAATTCCAAATGTTTTTCCCTGCAATTCCCGGGAATTGGTAAGCAGGGGCCATGTACCGGATTTGATCTCCATATGGAATGGTATAAAGTTCTTTAGAAGTGCAAGAGCCACTCCTATGGCATGTTCTGCAACCGCATCCTTATTGGCTACCGGAACATTGCAGAGGAGGATATTTCGCTTTCTCACTTCTTTTATGTCCACATTGTTATATCCAGTGCTTGCAACCTGGATAAATTTCAATTCC
>JAKAYM010000087.1 GCA_021826795.1 Thermoplasmata archaeon | reverse complement strand
TTCTATAAAGCGGCCTCTAAGGTCAAGTTGCATAACAGCCGCCTCCGATTCTCACAGCTATATCGTCATATAGCTGAGGCTAAATAAGGTTTTTCATGATTTCTATATAGAATAATATTAATAAATACCAACTAAGTGCTGCCTCTAACTAATTTTACTATGAAGTTACATAGTGAACTACTTCATGTCAAGGCAATGTATCTCATGGATTCATTAACCATACTCCACGTAACACACATTTCTTCTATTGTATTACTGTTTTAAATATACTGTATAAATATGTTCATTCCAGAAATTCAATGTTTATATATTATTTTAACTGATAACATAAATACTATCGTTCTAAAACATATAAATTTATACATTTGTTTCATGAAATATAATGATATCTGGAATCATAGAATATTTTTCCCTTTCAAGGGTTTTAATCAATAATTTATGGGTTGTGATTGCGGCTTTATTTGTATTTATCATGACAATAGCTGTTGGCCTTCTGGAGATAGGAGAATTAGGGAATAAATACAAAAACAGTTTATTGAAAACCATTGTTATTTCTGGAACCGCCATAGTAGTTATGGCTATTGTAGGCTTCAATACTGCTTTTGCACCGACTGTGGATGGGATTATAGGAAATCCTTTCTATAAAAGTGGCTTTTTCCTGGGGGGATTTTCATCCAGTTCTATTACTGTTACATGGTGGTCCATGACCGGAAAATATTTCAATACCGGATTAAAAATCGGAACTTATTATTTATTCGAAACGGCCTTTGCAGCAGTTACCCTCGCCCTGGTGGGTGTAATCGTCCTACGGAAAATGAAATTCAAGGCATTTTTTATATTTTCAATCGTTTATTTTATAGTAATCTGGAATCTACCTGCTGCATGGATCTGGAATCCAACAGGATGGCTGTACAGATTGGGCATGAGAGATTTTGCTGGAGGTCTAGTCGTCCATGGAGCCGCGGCAGCGGCCGGATTGGCACTTGTATATGAAATATGGAGGGAAGAAAAGAAAAAAGGTTTAAAGCAATCTCTAAAAATTAACATGCATATAAACAGTTCTTTTCTGGCAATGGGTATATTATTGCTGTGGGTCGGGTGGTTCGGATTCAACCCTGGAAGCGTACTTGCTTTCAATAGTGATGTTCTGATGGTTGTAATAACCACATTTGTTGCTTCTGGCGCCGCTATGATGTCAACCATGCTATTTGGAGAATTATTGGACAGGAAAACCCCAATCATAATGGATGCAACCAACGGAATCCTGATGGGGCTCATTATAATTACACCTCTGGCTGGCTTTGTGAGTCCAGCCAGTGCCCTGATATTGGGGCTTATAGGAGGCCCACTATTTATTGGAGGGGAGAAATTATTTTCCAGGGTAAAGTGGTTTTCAGATCCGGTGGGGCTATTTCCAGGGCATGGACTCGGAGGTGTTTTCGGGGTTATAATGATAGCATTCTTTACACAGCATTCATTTGCAGTTGCTTCTGGGAACAGTGTTTTGCCTAACGGATTACTGTTTTATGGAGGATTTCCAGCATTGAGGCAGCTCGGGATAGAATTGCTAGGCATAGCCGTTGTTGTGATAGTTGTATTTGCCATATCTCTGGCTACCATATATATCATAAGTAAACTACTTCATGGCATATTGAATGATGAGACTTATGAGATAAAATAAGAATTTGACATAAATGTATGTAATAATTTAAAATTTATAATTATATTTTTTGAATAATACTTCAATTTCGTCTTTTAATTTAAGCCTGTCTCCATTAGATATTTTAAAGAATGGTTCCCTGGGACTTCCAGCATGTACTCCTGTCATGATTTCCACCATGTCATATATAGAGGAAATTGTGCCGTATTTTCTGGATAATCCGGATAATTCATTGAGTAGAAACTGATATTTATCTCCATTCTCATTGTCATAATTTTCTTCTATATCCTTTATAATTTTATATCCGTAATTTCCAGCCCCTGAAACATACCCATCAAGGTTCAGCCTGAATGCGGATAAAATATACTGGTCAGGGCCGGTATAAACCTTGAAATCGTTTACATACATTTTTGTATTCAGAATGTCATTCATATCAAATGTAGTTTCCTTGATACCTATCACATTTCCACCCTCCTTCTTTATATCATTAACAATATCATAGGTTATGTTATACCCTGTTGTATCCGGATAATTATAGATTATGGTAGGATATTCCGATGATATCTTAACATAGTACCTAACAAGCCATTCTCTTTTCATGCCTGTAAAATAATAAGGTGGGAGAGCTGCTACTGCGTGTATCTTTTTCTTCTTTGCTGCCCTGGCCATATCAATAGAATCCTCCAGATTGAGTGACCCAACCTGAAGTATAACACTGTCAGGCATATTTGCAAAGGCATCCAGTAACTCTAGTTTTTCAGGAGTTGAAATAGAAGGACCAATTCCGGTTGTTCCAGCTAAAAATAAATACTTCATGCCTCCCTTCAGCACATCATTACCGTGTTCCACAGCCAGTTTTTTATCAATTCTGTTATCAACAAATGGGGTGATTAATGGTATTATCGATTCTAGAGATTTCATACGTAAGTAAATAACAATGTATATTTAAGTTTTCTATACAATACCTTTCTAAATTTGAATGGAACATTTCTATATGATGCTATACCAAAGCGAGTTTGTATTTAATCAGTATTTATGGATATATAGAAATATTAAATCAAAAATGAAACTAAAGGCTAAGAAATTAATGTGAATTAGAAATGAAAACAAAACGGACGCCAACTGCTGAATTAATATTGATATATAGGAGATGTTTAAAATGATACATGATTTTATTGTATCGATTCTTCTGTTATTTGATGATCATTTCATTATTAACAGGGGGTTTATATTTACACATAATATGGTACACAACCACCTATTCAGGATATCACCGAAATATTTCGATATAATAATGTTAAAATATCATCTTGGCTTTACAATATATGAACATACAGCACAATACAATAAAAATAAAAGACAGGACTCTTAACTATTATCCATTGAATCAGCTAGCCGGCAAGTATGATGTTGATAATCTACCGTATTCATTTAAGATTTTACTGGAAAACGTGTTGAGGAATTATGACGGCGTTGATATAGATGATAGGTCGATAGAAAATCTTGCAAACATGAAGTCAGGGGCGGAAATGGCCTTTAAGCCTTCAAGGGTAGTTTTTCAGGATTATACTGGAGTTCCAATACTGGTGGACCTTGCAGCAATGCGGGAATACTACCAGAAAATGAGAAGGAACCCTGAAGAGGTTAATCCTGCAACAAAGTCAGACCTTGTTATTGACCATTCTATAATTGTAGATTCATTCCGCGGAGATGAGCCTATCATTCTGAATATGAAGGATGAATTCTCCAGAAATGTCGAAAGATATGACTTTCTTAAGTGGTCACAGCAATCTTTCAAGAATGTTAGAATTGTACCGCCAGGCCACGGAATAGTTCATCAGATCAACCTTGAATATTTATCATCAGTTGCGGTTATAGAAAATGGAGAGATATTTCCAGAGAGCCTCATAGGAGCAGATTCTCATACAACCATGATCGGAGGCATAGGAGTACTGGGCTGGGGAGTCGGCGGTCTGGAGGCTGAGGCTTCAATGCTCAATGAACCATATTTCATGACTGTCCCGGAGGTTATAGGTGTAAATTTAAAGGGCAATGTTCCCACAGGGGTTACACCCACAGATGTCGTACTTTACATTACAAAAACACTACGTGCAAGGAATGTTGTGGGAAAATTTGTTGAGTTCTACGGGGCACTTTCTGAATTAACAGCACAGGATCGGGCAACAATATCCAATATGGCACCTGAATACGGAGCCACCATCGGATATTTTCCAGTGGATAGTGAAACACTGAAATACCTCACAGGCACTGGTAGAGATGCAGAATCTGTAGAAAAATACTTCAGGGAACAGTGCCTGTTCTATAACGGTCCAAAGAAATACAGCGATACCGTGGAAATCGATCTTTCTGATATTAAAAGTGCTGTTGCAGGTCCGAAGAATCCGGATGAGCTTGTAAATATAGATGATTTAAAGGGAAAAATAGATGAACTTATTAAAGACGGTAAAGACGGAAAGCTCGTTAAAAATGGATCGGTGGTTATTGCTGCAATCACAAGCTGTACAAATACATCTGATCCGTTTGTCCTTCTCGGAGCGGGACTCATGGCAAAAAAGGCAGTAGAACATAACATTGTACCGGCGCAGACAATAAAAACAAGCCTGGCTCCCGGATCTAAAGTAGTAACAGAATACCTGCAAAAGGCAGGTCTGATGAAGTACCTTAATAAAATTGGATTCGAACTGGTGGGTTACGGATGCACAACGTGCATAGGAAATGCAGGCCCCCTAATACCTGAAGTTCAGGATGACATGCTGAAAAATAATGTAAAAACTTTTGCAGTGCTCAGCGGGAACAGGAACTTTGAGGGAAGAATAAATCCATATATTGCAGGAGCATTCCTTGCATCTCCCATGCTGGTAGTTGCCTTTGCACTTGCGGGAACGCTGGATATTGACCTTTCAAGAGAACCAATAGGCCAGGATAACGGAAAAGCTGTGTATCTCAGTGATATATGGCCAAGTACTGAGGAGATAAAGAAGTATTTCCATCTTGCCATGGATCCAGAAACGTACAAAAAGGAATACAGCGATGTATTCAAGGGGGATTCAAACTGGGAATCTATGAAATCAAGCGGGGGAATGATATTTGATTTTAAAAAGGATTCAACATACATAAAAATGCCACCGTGGATGTACATGGAACCTGTAAAGGATGTAATAAATGGTAGAATATTTGCCATATTCGGGGATAAGATTACAACCGATCATATATCGCCGGCAGGGCCGATAACAAAGGATTCCGTTGCCGGAAAATATCTGGCATCGCTGGGAGTTACTGAGATGAATACCTTCGGTTCCCGCCGTGGAAACCATGAAGTAATGCTACGCGGTGGATTCTCCAATCCAAAAACACGGAATTTGATGGTAGATCATACTGGAGGTGATACTGTTTACTACCCGGATGGAGAAGTAATGACCTTCTACGAGGCAGCTATGAAATATAAACAAAATAATGTACCTTTAGTCATATTTGCAGGAAAGCAGTATGGATCCGGGAGCTCTAGGGACTGGGCAGCAAAGGTTACATCTCTTCTTGGCGTTAAGGCTGTGATAGCTGAAAGCTTTGAAAGAATTCACAGAAGCAACCTCGTAGATATGGGTATAATTCCAATACAGGTTAACAGTATTCCAAGTATGAAAGGCGATGAAATAGTTAACATAGAGGGTATCAATGATATCTCCATAGGAAAGGAATTAACTATAAAAATAAATGGAAAACCGGTAAAGGGAAAGGCTCTGATAAATACAAATGCAGAGCTCAATTATGTAAAAACTGGAAATATACTGAAATATATAGCTTTATCCGCCTAAAAATAAATTTTTTTTAATTTATTTTAGAATAAATTTTTATTAGTTCCTTGAAATCAATGCTTTCATAGAATTTAGATGCAATCAGGTTCAGGGATGGAAATTCTGCAGTTATCATTTTTATGTTCCTTTCGGCAGCCAGCTCCCTCAATTTGTCAAGGAGTTTTATCCCAACGCCCTTTCCCCTGTATTCAGGAATTACATAAAATTCTCTAATTCTTGCCTCGTATTTAGGGTCATAATATATTCTGAATATAACATCAGACATTATCATGCCTACCAGTCTTTTTCCATCCTCGGCAACAAGTCCTATATGATTTTCCCTGTCCTCAATAATCCTGCTGAGTTTTTCAGATATCTCTTTTTCATTTCCTACTGATACCTTTAAAAGAGGATCAAATTCTTCGTTTAAATGTTTTAATCTCAATAGCTGCTCCATTACACCGTCTATATCCTTTTTTTCCATTAATCTAATGTTAACCAAGCTTTATCACCTACATGTCAAATAATTTGTTGTAAATATTTCTATTCTTTGTTATAATATCCGATGCAGTCCTGTAAAATCCCTCAGTGGAATCGGATTTTCTTGCGAGACCAGATTCTACGCATTTCCTTGCAACAACAGAGGCCACTCTGGGGAAAAGATCAAAGTCCTCCATGGATGGAACTATATGGTCCTCCGTAGGGTTTTCAACAAAATCTGCAATTGCCTGGGAGGCAGCAACCATGATCTGAAAATTCACACCCTTAGATCTTGCATCCAGAACACCCCTGAAAACACCGGGAAATACCATGCTATTATTGATCTGATTCGGGAAATCCCCCCTGCCAGTTGCCACGATTCTCGCTCCTGATTTTTTCGCTTCTTCAGGCCAGATTTCCGGTAATGGATTTGCCAGGGCAAATATAACCGGATCCCTGTTCATGGATTTTACCCATTCATTTTTAATTGTCCCCGGGATGGAAACTGATGCTGAAACAACAAGATCCGCCCCCCTGAAGGCATTTGCAGGGTCTCCCTTAACACGATCTCCGTTTGTTTCCAATGCTATTTTGTATTTCCACGGATTCTTGAACATCAGGGCATCTATATCTGCCCTGGAAGGCTCTATTATGCCCTTAGAGTCGATTGCAATTATGTTCTCTTTTTTAAAGCCGGCAGCCTCAAAAAGGTATATTGCAGCGATATTGGCCGCACCGGCACCGTTGAAAACGATTTTTGCTTCTTCCTTTTTTTTGTTTACCAGTTTCAGTGCATTGATGGCTCCCGCCAGTATTATGGATGCTGTACCGAGCTGGTCATCGTGCCATACCGGTATATCCATGGACTTCTGGAGACTCTCCAGGAGAAAGAAGCACCTTGGCGACTGGATATCCTCCAGATTGTATCCGCCAAAATATGGCTGTATGGCCTTTGCAGCAACTATGAACTCATCGTTATCCTTAATAACCAATGGTATCGGAATAGCATTCACACCGCCCAGATAATTAAAAAGTAGAGCCTTTCCCTCCATAACAGGGATTGCTGCATCCGGACCAACATTGCCGATTCCGAGAACTCTTGTACCGTCCGTTAAAATCGCCACTGAATTCCATTTGCCTGTCAGTTCGTATGCAAGCTCCTTGTCAGCCTCAATTTTTTTTGAAACGGCAGCGATCCCCGGGGTATAGAGTGATGAAAAATCCTCCATCCCTTTTATAGGGACTTTAGGAAGAGTCAGTATTTTTCCCTTATATTTTTTTGAGATTTCTATTGCGTTTCTGTCGAAGTATTCTGTTCTCTCAGAATCTTTCATTATCATAAAAATATATATAAGTTTATTATTAAAACTTTACGTATTAATTTGAAGGTGTATTACTGCAATTGCCGAAGCAGTTATCATGATAACATCATTATTTTATCTATAATGTCATTATGTATTGCATACCAATGCATTACTATGTTTTTACTCCATACACACCAGTTCCAGATCCATGGTTATAAAGTTTCCAGGAAGAACCGTACTGTATTGATGCTGAAGGGGAGTTGACTGGAGTTATGCACTATAACGTTACCTGATTCCCGGGTTTCTGACTTACTCATAAGATTGTATTAAAGTATGACAAAGAGTTATATTTTTGAAGTCAGTTGCGTAATTAGTTCCCCTCCCTTAGTTTACTGTACTCATTGTAGAAATAGACCTTTAACATCATTTCCTGTACAATATTCTC
>JAKAYM010000086.1:7392-7717 GCA_021826795.1 Thermoplasmata archaeon | reverse complement strand
TTCTCTTATTATTATTGTTATTAAAATATATCATATAAATATTTGTATTCCAGAAATTCATCCACATCATAAACTCAGTGGCTTTCTTTCTGGTAGGTTGATTTGTAAATTGTAAGTTGAATTAAAGTTTATTGGTTCAAATAAATTTGTTCATTCTGTAAGCATTCTTCGAGCCGTTAACACTCATGGAATAATATGAACTGAGAAATTCAGAGGCTTTATAGCCGTGCCTCCTGTAAAAATTTATAGCTCCTGTGTTTTTTTCCCTGACTTCAAGAATTATTGTCTTATATCCCCTTTTTCTTGCCTCGGCTTCCATGGAATC
>JAKAYM010000086.1:0-7382 GCA_021826795.1 Thermoplasmata archaeon | reverse complement strand
AACCTATACCACGCCTGTGGTGATCCGGAATAACACCTATGCTTTCCAGATCAACAGAGGTGGAATCCATTTGGTTCATTGTTGCATATCCATAAAGTATTGAGTTTTCTTCCGCAACCATGGTGAAGCCTGCAGTATTCTTAAGCATCATTTTAAGCATATAATTTGAATAGGCGCCATCACCGAATGCTTTGTATTCTATGTTACATATGCTTTTGAAATCTGATTCCCTGTAAAATCTTACATCCATATATTCACTATTCCTGGTAAGTATATACCTGATACTTTCATAATTATTCTCCATCCTGATTGTATTCAGAGATTGCATTATAAAGATTTATGTGAAGACCCTGCAAACTGCTGTCTCTGGATATGATATTTTTCAATGAAGCGCTTATCATGGGATCAAATACCATGATTTCATGGGGTTTTATTATATTTATAACAGGTAATATATACGTCCTGAACAGTGATTCTATTATATAATCAAAGGTAACGATTCCGTTGAATTCCGTCCTTCCGAAAAGATTCAGAAATGTCTGTTTTTCCTTTGTTCTCAGCGGTATAATATTTATCATGGAAACATTGCTGGATTTTTCAGTAATTAAATGGTACTTGTTTCTATAGAATTCCTTGTCATCAAAATTCTCAGGATCATTCCCGTGTATTCCATTGAAATTTATTATGAGTTTCTCTGTTCTATCACCGTTTAGCTTCAAAACTGTAAAATCATCGATTGTAAAAAGCATGTTTATATCCTGATAATCCAGATCATCGTGCTCCAGCCCGCCGGGAATAAAATCATCTCGGTCTACATATGTGCAGTCTTCTATAATATCGACGTTGAAAAGAAAATCTATCGCATTATTCCTCAACTCATCCAGTTCATCCATGGTATCACCAAACAGTGTTCATGAACGCCACGGGGGTGATTCGAACACCCGATCCACAAGGGAACCAGCTCTCAAGGCTGGCGCCGTACCACTGGGCCACCGTGGCATTAAAAATTATTTGCGAAGCCTTCCGTTGGATCTTATAGAAGGCCTGCTCTTATCGCTTCCCAGCCTGCCATGGCCCAGCCCCCTGTTTTTATAGGCAGCAGATGTTAAACCCCTGTATGCCCTTCCCTTATTCTGTGGCTCGACTATCCATGAAATCTTCGGGTCGTTATATATTGCAGGCACTGCCTTGTCAACAAGTATTACCTCGTAATATTTGTAAAGCCCATCCTCACCTACATAGTAGGAGTTTAAAACCTCTGTATTTGGATATTTATCTGCAACTCTCTCTTCCGCTATAACCTGAATGTTTTTCTTGAGCGTCATTTTTGTGTAACCCAGTCTTCTGGGTCTTCTTCCTCCCATTATTTTGGGTTTGTGCTGACCGCCTCTTCTGACTCTTGCCCTTACTACTATATACCCTTCTTTTGCTTTGTATCCGACGTTTCTGGCCTTGTCGAGCCTGGTCGGGTGTTCTAGTCTTTCTATGGCATTTCCCCTTCTCCATGCAATCATTCTTTCCTTTTGAATGCCGTATATGCTTGATTTTTTGAGGTGTTTCCATTCATCCCTTATTAAGCTGTATGAAGTTTCCATATTGTTCACTTTAGTTGTTACTCTATTTATAAATAATATTTATAGATTTTTGTTTCATAGTCTATAAAAATCAATATATAAACTGAATTTAGAAAGCTGGGCATCTACAATAAAATCAAAATAGTAAGGTAATATAAGGTATTGTTGAAAGGTTCTACTATAAGAAAGAGATACATACTTGTATTATGGGATTCCGATTCCGAGAAAAATGACAGATATATCTATAATTATTATCAGGTGAAAAGGAAATACAGGAACAACAATTTTTCCGTATTGATGTGCAATCAGCTGAATAAAAAGGCTGTCTGCAATATTATTGAAAAAAGAGGTGGCAAAATTATTACTGTAAGCGGCACAATAAAAAAATGCAAGGCCTCAATGATAACTGTAATAGACCATTCTGTTCATACATGATAAAATATTAACCGGGAATTATTTTATTCCGATAATTTCTGAAATAAATGAGTATAATTTCTTGTCCTTCTTTTTAATTAAATTATAGAACCACATATCCCTTGAAACAGTTGCTATTGAAGTATGCGACATTGATGCAATTCGGCCTGCAAAAAACATATTATTGAATATTTCTGAATTTCTTTTACGCAATCCGAGTTTTTTGATATATGACGGAAAATTATATTTTATGTAATGATTATTCCTGGACTTTACTATCAGTGATATTCCGGCGGTTGTTTCCTTTGCATAGTTGTCCAGTGCAAAATCCTTGAACCGGTTTCCATAATATATGTCTGCGCGTGATAAGAGATCGTATGCATTCATCAGATCCTCTGTATCAATGTATTCATATGATATATTCTCATTGATCCATTTCATGTAGAAATCTGTATCTTCGTCCATCATGGATAATGACCGGAGAAGGGTGTTATAATCAGATGTCCTGAATGTATCCGATGTTAGATAGTATATGGATTCTGATGTATCCCTGCTGTTATCTCCGTAATCGGTTTCATGGACCCTGTAAAGATATAAGTCATTGATCATCGCCCTTATGTCTGGCTCGTTTAATTTTATAATATCGTCTATTTGAATATCGGTTATAGCTATCCTTTCATTGCCCGCTATTTTCCGGAGAACCTGCTCAACAGATCGCCTGAAACTCTTATAATTTACCTCATTCTTCCGCCTGTACGGGGTCATTTCAATATCCAGTGACCGGGATATTATCTCTTTAGCGTTGTTTTTTGCCTTGAATGCGTAATAATCGTTCATGGTTATTACAACAGGATTTTTTGTATTTTTTATAATATCAAGGAGTTCTGAAATACCACCGGTATCGCCTCCTGTTGACTTATTTCTGGATTCAAAGATATTATCGGCTTCATCTATGAGAATGAGTTTGTCCGGTGTTTTTGTATTTTCATCAAAAAGGTCTCTATACTCTGATGCCATGAGAGCGATTTTCTTCATATTTTCTCTGTTTCGCTGCTCCGAGGCGTTCATTTCTATGATGCTGAGTCCTGCATAACGTGCAAGTGCATAGGCAGTGCTTGTTTTCCCTATTCCCTGCTGACCCCAGAGTATCAATGCCTTCTTTGTTTCAGAATGGTTAACCCATGAATCGATCCATGATACCATGGCATGCCTTGCTTCCACGCTGAGGATCAGAGCATTGACATCTGTAGGTCTGTAATCGTCTGCAAACGACATCAGTGTACCTTTGTTCCCGGTGCCATTTCCCTGTCCGGCTTTAAAAGGGAAACACCATCATCATCTTCCACTGCAAGGAGCATTCCCTGGCTTTCCAGTCCCATAAATTTGGCAGGCTGCAGGTTATTCAATACAACAAGCTGTTTACCCATCATCTCCTCCGGTGTATAATAATTGGATATACTGGAAATAATCTGCTTTTTGGCATCGCCCAGATCAACAATTATCTTCAATAAATTTCTTGATTTTTCTACCTTTTCACATTCCACTACTCTGCCTACCCTGATATCCAGTTTATGGAATTCATCTATGCTTATCTCTTCCATAACCTGTATTTTACCTATTCAATATAAACTTATTCATTACGGAGTGTTTTTTTGAAAGAGAGTGGGTTCAATGCACTGATGAATTCCAGTATCTGCTTCAAGGTTATCTGTTTAATGAGAATCGCCACGCCCAGGAATATAATAATTGATGCAACCGCTACTGGAAGAAACAGCAAAATATCGTATACATGAATATAGTAAGTTATGCCGTAAAGGAACAGAAACTGAGCTGCTGCAGGTAACAGCTGGTAAAATATGGTCATATTCGGCTTCATGGACTCCACCCTCAGAACAATGACCCGGTAGGCAACTGTTTCAAAAAGCATTGCAGCAAAAGTGCTCACCGCACCTCCCAGAACACCCAGTGATAGGAAACTTACACCGAAGATTGATGGTGGAATCAGCACCACATCTAGCACTATGTTTATAATAAGTGCAAAAACTGTGATTTCCCCAATTCTTCTTGTAAGTCCCCTGGCAAGCAGGCTCGAAGAATATGCAGAATTTATTGCAATCAGATATGCAGAAATTGAGAGAAATACCAGTATATCTGCATATGGGATGAGAGCTGCCGACCATAGATTCGCAACATAAACTCTCAGTGCTATAAAAATAATAACTGCAGGCAGTATAAAGAGTGATACTATTCTCTCAAATGAAGATATGTCGCCCTTGAATTTCTCGTGATCAGAACTTCTCATCAAAAGTGGTATGAAAAAAACACTGATGGTTCCGGCAAAGGTGGTAATGGGGCTGGTAATCTTCTGGAGACTTGCAAAGGCGCCGGTTGCCACTGCGTGCCAGTAGAATTCTATCAGAACCTTGTCTATATTTCCACTAACTGTACCTATTATTGAGGTGAGGGCAAGGGGATATGCAATTTTCGTGTAAGCACGGAATAGTTTCATTGATGGCTTTTTAAATTTCCACGGGCGCCCGAATACAAATGATATGATAAAGTAAAGGAAATACGAAATACTGTAAATAATTGCCATGACAACAGCTGCATTTAATGTATTGTAACCGGGTATTTTCAGAATATAAGATATACCTAGTATAATAAAAAGGGAATTCCTTACCAGTGCCTCTGTTATCTGTGGAAGAGACATCCTTGCAGATTTCATTTTTGAATTGAAGTATATATTTGGTACATCCTTTAATCGATTAAAGAAAAAATAGGGTAATAATAATATTATTGTATAAATCTCCACATTGCTCTGAAAACCCCTGTGGAGAATGTCCAGCCATACAAGTAGGGATAATAATACCATAATCATTGTTATGAAAGTCTGAACCATTCTTATACTGAGAAATGTCCCATTGCATTCTCCCTCATCATATTCTCCGGATGAAAGGAATCTCAGATGTGCTGTTCCGTATCCGAGGTCCCCCACTATACTCAGAACTCCTATAAATGCCAGGGAAAAGCTCAAGAATCCCCATGCCTGCAACCCGACAAAACGTATGATAAAAAATAGCCCTACATATCCGAATAAAGAATTTATAATCTGACCGAATACAAGCAATGGAGATTTTTTAGCAATCACTTAAAGTGCATATAATATTCATCGAATAAACTTTATGAATCTATTTTTTCCAGTATTCCTATCAATGCTTCCTCGTATTTTTCTGCAACCTTGCCATCTGTATCAAGATATTCCTTTGAAAGTACCGATGGTTTGGGCATTATGAGCTTTGTCTCTCTTCCGTGCTGGATTAAAACAACTTTGCATGGAATAAATGCGCCTATATCCTCGTTATCATGTATAAGGTCAACAGCAGCCTGTGGATAACAAACATCCAGTATATAATATGGTTCAAGAGGTTTATTCATTTTCGTGAATACTTCCTTTACATCAACATATGAAAGTATGAGCCAACTCGCATCTTTTAATAACCTATGGATTTTTCCGAATATTTCCTCTGCATCCTTATTGAATATCTTCTCGTATGAGTACATAACTGTACATTACAGGAAAATATTTAAACTTCATTTAGTGGATTTATTTATTTCCGGTTCTTCCATGATCATATACTGCAATTTTTTACCCTGCTTAATATATTTATAGACCGTATTTCCAGTATCGCTATTCAATCTCAACTTGATCATGCCCTTTGATGAGCTCCGTGCAGATAAAACAGATATGCCATCTACATAGAATTTTACCGGGTGGTTTCTGGAACCCACATCTATAAATAATGTTTTATTTTTAATTTCTATTACCGCATCCTGCATTATGTTTGCATCGTCTGATAATGTATCTACGTCTATCTTGAGGCCATAAGATTTTTCTAGTCCGTTCACCGTTTCACCCTTTCTTCCTATAAGTCTCGGTATCTTTGCATCCGGTACCTTTATGATTACCCTGCCTTCGGACATAACCTGAACATCAACATGATCTGTGTCCAGAAGCTGCATCATATCATCCCTGATCTTAGCCGCAGCTAGAGCGAACAGCGGATTCTGCCCGGTCTTTTCTTCGCCAACAGGTATTACCACAACCTGATCCCCGAAAGTATAGATTTCACTGACAGGCTTATTTTTGAGGAAGTCCCTGATTACTATTACCGGTCTCGCAAGATCTTCCTGATTCAGCCCATAGGGTATTTTTATCTCATAATCCGTGGTTAGCACCTGTGCAACCTTTCCATCCTCGATGAATAAAACTGTATCAACAACCTGTGGTATCAATCCAAGCTCTATTCTACCTACAAAACGCTGTATTGCATCAACAGCCCTCGTGGAATGGACAACCCCTATCATTCCCACCCCGGCGAGCCTCAAATCTGAATACACTTTAAAATCTGATGTTACACGCATTTCATCGAAAACTGTATAATCCTCACGGACAAGCAGAAGAATGTCTCCAGTCTTTTCCATATCACCTTCCAGAGTTGTATACTGTGTTATATTATCATTTACCTGTAAATCTCTGGGTTTTTCCATGGTCTTTACTATCTTATTCTGTGAGGCGTAGTATTCCGCCAGTGCAGTAACAAATGTGCTCTTTCCAGCACCGGGAGAACCGGAAACCAGGATTCCATATGCCTTATTCTGAAGACGATCCATTATTCTTTTATCCAGCTTATAGTCATCAATAGTTGTTTTTACCACCGGTCTTACGGCAGTTATTTCCATTATGTCTGAAAATGGAGGCCTGGTTATGACTATCCTGAGATTTTGTAGCTGTATAACAGTAGCACCGAACATATCCATTTCTATAAATGACTGGTCTTCGAATTTGCCACGCTGTACTATATTATATGCAATTTTCTCGAGTTCATCGTATGATACGGTATAATCCAGTTCTTTCAGTACGACCTCTCCGGGTTTTCCTGTTTTTATAAGTGGTTTCATCCCTGCCTTTAGATGCACAGATGATGTATAATCATCAAAAAACTCCTGAATGTCTTTAACATCTTTTTCCTCACCCTTTATATATACAACATTGATACCCTTTATAGATGCAATAATACTCTGTATATGATCTCCGGTTACCAGTGCTGCATTATTGTCAAGCGCGATATTTCTTATTATATTGTCAATTTCTCCACTATGTGCATTCTTTATCTGCCATTCCATGGGGCGATTCCCCATTATATCAATGTAAATTTTGCCAGTGTCTGATAGTTCTCTAAGTTTTTTGAGCTCTTCCAGAGCAGTAAAACCTATGGATCTCCCCTCATTTGCCTGATGTTCAATTTCTGCAATCATGGCTTCAGATAAAATGACTCTGACATCTTTTTTTCTGGCTATGTATTCCCTGAATTTTCCGCTAACTATTACCGATGT
>JAKAYM010000085.1 GCA_021826795.1 Thermoplasmata archaeon | reverse complement strand
GAGTATAAACTATATCTGGAAAAGTTAAAGAAAAGCCAGCGCAACAGGTATATAAAAAATAAGAAGGTGATGTCAAGTGTCTCTTAGAATGGATGAAAAAGTGTACAAAAAAATATGGGTCAGATCACTTATTTGTCATCTTACTAAAAGAGTGATGAAAGAAAGAGGTAGCTGAAATGGATAAAGAAAGCAACGGTTTTTACTCATTGTTTCTTTCTTCTTCAGTTTCAACCATTGGTGATGGTATAAGAACGTTAGTTATTCCTCTTATTATTCTATATGTAACTAGGTCTACTTTCCTGTTTGGCTTGATTTTTTCTGGGGAATTTCTCGTATGGATAATATCCACAGGGGTTACTGGATATTTTATAGATAGAAAAAATAGAGTGAAGAACCTTTTCTTTTCCAATTTTATTATGTTCTTCTTAATGTTGTCTGTTTCCTTGTCATATTTCTTTGCTTATACTTATTTTCTACTGTTTATTGTGTTTGCAGTAATAGGAACAAGTATAGGTGAAACTCTCTATAGCCCATCAAGTTTCTCCCTTCTCCCTGATATAGTACACAAAGATCTTGACAAGCACAATGCATTCTTGTCCATGGGAATAAATGCCGCTATGATCGGGGGTTATGTAATAGCGGGACTGGGATTTTTTTCTATTTCCTGGGGTATACTGTTGCTTATAGACGCAATTTCATTTCTACTTTCTGCGATAATCGTATATACCGGCTTGAGAAAATTCAGCAGTTCTGAAAAAATAGAAAAAATACATATTTGGAAAGAAACCAAAGAGACATTCTCATTCCTGAAAACTCAAAAGGTGATCCTTTACACAATTATTTTCGGCTTTATTTTCAATTTCTTCACATCAGGCATGGTAATCATCATACCAACAATAGCTGTAGAAAACACATCTATTGGATCTATTTCCCTGAGTATATTTTATATTTGTGAACTTGTTGGAATGCTTCTTGGTGGATCCATAATAATTAAAAAGAGAAATAGAAAACTGATAATTTATTTACTTGTTGGATCTGTGGGGGAAGGTCTAGTAATGTCAATAATGGGACTTTCTCTTTTAGTCGAAGGGATAATAGTTATTGTAATGACCATAATTTTACTTGTTAACGGTATCTTTTCTGAATTATTGAATATACCTTTGAGAGTATGGTATCAAAAACTTGTCCCTAAGGATAAGAGGGCTAAAGTAATTAATATAAAAGACCTAATTCTTACGATACCCATGGTTATTGCATTTCCTTTGATTGGATATCTCTTGGATCATTATAGCGAGTGGCTTACGATCTTCATTTTTGGTTTTTCAGCGGTTATAGTTTCTATCTTTGAATTTATCTTGCTTAAATCTATTTCGTTCTCGTCAGACATAGAACTTCAAAATGGAACTTAATAATCGTAACTCTCAAAAAATTCATGACGGCAATCACGTAAAAAACTTACATTCTTAAAACTAGGCTTGTGCACTATATTCTATGTGTTTATATGGATATTTCCCCTCATTTATTTTTAAACTCGTTGAATTTTATCATAGCTTACAGATTCCATCTTCATTATAATTTCTAACAACTCCTTCGCTATCTTATTTGTTCTTCTATCCAATATATTCATATTGTCATATTCCATATTTTATTATCTCATGGGTTCAAAAGAGGTATTGCTTCCTGTTATTTAATGACCATTTCATTATTAGAAGGATTTATATTTACACAAAATATTGCACATAACCTTAATTTTGGAAACTGTTATGATAATATATAAACCAAAAGTATTTTTATAACTGTAGATAATAATAACCTTCAGCCTGCTTTTTAATTATCTCCTCAACTGCCGCATTGACCATGCCTATTCCGGCGTTTTTTTCAACATCATCTTCGCTGAGTTTCATTTCCCGTAGGGTATTCCTGCACGCATTGATCCTGACACCAGAATCTATAAGTTCTTTTACATCTTGAATGTATTCATTACCTTTCAGCAGTGTTTTCACTGCAGACCTATTGAAAACAACCTCTATATTTGCATCAGGCATAGCATTTTTTAAATTTTTAATCTGCTTGAATACCGTTTTTGCCATTGAATAATCATTCCCATCCACAATTATATTATACATATTGCAATATTTCCTGAAACTATAAATATTTTGGGTGGTTTGTATAGAGGTAAAATTCGATCTTATTGAAATAGTCAAAATAAATTAATATACCTTAGAAATATTGGTTATGATGAGTTCAAATCAAATTTTTAAAATCAGTAAAGGTGAGAAATTTCGGGATATCGTTTCAGGTAACCTGAAGAACAGCATTATTGCTGCAAAGTTGAAAGGAAAATTATATGATTTATCAGACACATCTCCTGAAGATGGAAACGTGGAGTTCATAAGTATGAATTCACCGGAGGGTGAAAAAATACTTCTTCACAGCGCGGCACACCTCCTGGCAAATGCTATAGTAGAACTTTACCCGGATGCACTTCCCAATACCAGCAATGAGGGGGAAGATACGTTTTATTATGATTTTAACATGCAGCCTATATCAACCGAAGATTTCCCTGCTATAGAGCAGAAAATGGACGAACTTGTACATAGAGATATAAAAATAGAGAGAAAAATACTGCCGAAATTGAACTTACTGGAAGAATTCTCCGGTAATAAATATAAACAGGATAAGATAAATGAAAATGTACAGGATGGTGGCGAATCCAGTATGTATATACAGGGTAGTTACAAAGAGTTCTGCAGGGGCCCTCATGTACCGTCTACAGGATTTGTGAAGGCATTCAAACTCCTGTCAATATCAAGTACCAATTATGAGGGTGATATTAACAAGGAGAGAATGATCAGGATTTACGGGACTGCATTCCCTGATAGAAAACTGCTGAGGGAGTTCCTGCAGAGAAGGGAAGAAGCCATGAAAAGAGATCACAGAAAGATTGGTCAGGAGATGGATTTATTCACCTTCGATAATGAAAGGGCTCCTGGTATGCCATTTTACGCTCCAAACGGGGCAATAATAAGAAACGAACTCATCGATTACATGAAAGAACTAAACACAAAAAGTGGATGGGAGGAAGTCTGGACTGCCCATGCATTCAAGGATATTATATGGAAGCAGTCAGGTCATTATTACAAATATAAGGATGATATGTTTCTCTTCACATTGCCGAATGGGGATAGTTATGGGCTGAAACCCATGAACTGCCCTGGGCACATAGCAATATTCCAGAGAAATATATACAGCTACCGTGATATGCCCATAAAATATTCTGAGGCAGGCACTGTTTACAGGTATGAAAAATCCGGCGAGATGGGCGGCTTAACCAGGCCAAGGGGATTTACTATTGATGACGGGCATGGATTTGTAAGGGAGGACCAGATATTTGATGAAACAGTCTCTCTTCTGAAAATCATCCCCTCAATATTCAAGACTATAATGGGTACAGATGAAATTACCTATGATCTGAGCGTGATGGACAAGGAACACCCTGAAAGTTATCTTATGTCATACGAGTGTTTATCCTGTGGTGAAAAATTCATGCTCAGGGCAGCATCACAGGAATATAAATGCCCTAAATGTGGGTTATCAGATCTCAAGGCTGATTTCACGATGTGGGATAATGCTACCGAGAACCTGAGAAACGCCTTGGACAGTCTCAATCTAAAATATACAGAATATCCTGGGGAAGCAGCATTCTACGGGCCAAAGATCGATGTGCATATAAAGGATGCACTTGGCAGGCAGTGGCAGCTTTCAACAATACAGATAGATTTCTTTATGCCAAGGAACTTCGATCTTTACTATATAGATAGTAGCGACAAAAAGGTCAGGCCTGTAATTATCCACCGTGCAATATATGGGAGTTATGAGCGTTTTATAGCTATCCTCTTAGAACATTTCAATGGGAAACTTCCGCTATGGCTAACACCTCTACAAGCCTATGTAATACCTGTGTCTGAAAATTACAATGAATATGCAAAAAGCATTAACCAGAAACTAATAGAAAATGGAATAAGATCAAAGGTTGACTTATCGGACGGTACCATATCCAAGAAAATCAAGCTGATAAGGCCCATGAGAACCGGTTATATAATAGTTGCAGGCGAAAAGGAATATTCTAATAACACTGTTTCCGTACGAAATCGCAGTGACAAAACCAGGGAATATGATCTCGATGATTTTGTCTCTGTTATACTGAGGGAGATTAAACATAAGGATATAGGGCAGGCGTTCTAATCAGAGGCAACCTCCCTATGGATTTTTATACGTAATATTTATACAGTACTATGTCCATAATACCTGCAGATCTAAAATACACAAAGTCGCATGAATGGTTTAAAATAGAAAATGGAATAGCTACAGTTGGGGTAACAGATTTTGCCCAGCATCAGCTTACAGATATAGTTTATATAGATATGCCTGTAAAAGGCATCAAAGGAAAGGTAGGCGATACGCTTCTTACAATAGAATCTGTAAAATCGGCCGAAGACGTTTATTTCCCGGTAACCGGTGAGGTGATTGAAACAGACCAGGAATTGAATGACAAACCGGAACTTGTAAATTCTGATCCGTATAAATACTGGCTTGTTAAGATTAAAATAACAGATGAAAAGTACGATGCTATGCAACCTGAAGAATATAAAAAATATACAGGGGAATAAAATAATTTATGGATAGAAAGGATAAATATTACACAAGGGCAAAAAAGGAAAATTACCGGAGTCGGGCTTCCTATAAACTACTTGAAATACAGTCAAAATTTAACATCATACGATCTGATGATTATGTACTTGAATTCGGTTCGTCACCCGGTGGATGGACACAGGTAGTTCAGGAATTTACAGACAAACCTGTGATTTCAGTTGATATAACCAGAATGGAACCAATTGAAAATGTTTTGTTTATAGATGGAGATATAAATGACCCCGAGCTCACATCTAAAATCAAAGATGTAATGATATCAGCCGGAATAAACTCCATAGGAAGCATCATATCCGATGCAATGGTAAAAACAAGTGGAAACTACGATCGTGACCATTATGGTTCTTATTTACTCTGTGAAAATGTTATGAAACATTCATTATCTCTTCTGGCTAACGGTGGAAATGTCCTATTGAAACAGTTCCAGGGCGATTCAACCAACTTATTCGTGAATACATGGAAAAAATACTTTAACTTTTATAAAGTAACAAAACCCAATGCGTCACGTCAGCATAGCAGGGAAGTATATATTATATTCAAGGGCAAAATATGATCCTGTATTCTTTAAATAACATGTAATATCAAGGATTTAAATCAATGTGATTTACGATATCATTATAATATTCATAATCAACAACACATAAAACCTTTTTATCACTGTAATCAGTTACTAGGCTATCAATTCTATTTATTATATACTCTTCCCTTGCTGCATTAACTTTTTTGAACGATTTTAAATCCACCATCTTATTCCAAGCTTCCACAAATTCCTCTGGAGTTTCCTGTTTAAATTGAAAACGGCTGACCTTTTTCTTTCTCAGGGAATGCCTGAGAAGATCTGTAGTCTTAACATATTTACTATAAAGAATCTGGTATTCACCTTCTTCCATATCAAGTCCGATCATTTCAATGTTATTTTCCTTGCAATATCTTGTAGCTTCTATATACACCGGGGATGGGGTCATTACCTCCCCGTAGTTGGCAAGGTTTATTCCATATAATATTTCATAATCTGACATCTCAACTTCAAACGGGTCTTCTATAAAATCTTTCATTCCCTCTACCTGTTCAGGAGAAATAGTTATCAAAACCACCTCGGGCCTTTTTTCAAGAAGTTCTTTTTTTAATTCATCCCCATCACGTACAAGTCCCTTGACCCCGCCAAATATGTATAGTTTGTCATTGACACTGCGCATCATATTCATTTTTCTAACAGTTCATTAAAGCGGTCAATATCATAAACCTTTCTCAAATCACTAAAACTAATTATCCGGCATCCATACACGTCCTTTTTGCCGCTTCCATCCCTGTCTATTATAACAGGTATTTCTTCAAGTACATCACTTATCTTTTTGATTGATTTTATTCTGTTTAAATTCCCACCGGCATCCTTGAATGTCCCCAGAATTAATCTGGAGCCAGGGCTAGAAGAAAGTCCATCAAAGGGATTTCTGCTGATATATTCAGAAATATACCCAATACTGGACATAATTCCGAGAACCTCATTGATAAAATCACTTGCGGGGCTAACAGGCATGTCCGGTTCTGAGGTTATCGATATATCAATTTCCCGGCTGATATCACCTTTTAGAATGGATTCAAGTTTGAGATATATATCTATAGTTGCAGAGCTTCCAGATTCATAGAGCGATACAGATCTCCTTGAAACACCCAGCTTCTGTGCTATATAACCTATTGAATAATCTTTTTTCTCCCTAAGATTTCGCATTTTCTGTCCATTTATTCCCACATAGAATCCCCCCGGTGCAGAATAAATAAACGGCGTATCCCCATTGATATAATCTTCAAAGCCATCCAGTGAAAGTATCGGTACACCATGCCTAAAATACAGAACTCCCCGCTCGAGTTTTCCATTACCGGCCTTTTCCCCTATTATAAGTGCAGTAGAATCAGTCATTGCACTCATTTTGATTAACGGCACCACGCCTATTTTGCTGAAAGTATTAACATTATACAGTATTTTAAGTATGTATCTTTCTTTACCCCTTCTACATATCAAATCAAAAGTAACAAGTCCGTAAAGCCCCGGCTCTGAAACAGTAAAATCATTTTTCCTGAGGAAATCGTATATGTTTTTTATAAGTTCCTGTCTAGGGTCCACGATATACTAAAAATATAGTTACATATATATTTTTCTATTATACCTGAATTTTTATAATCCAATCTAAATATTATGTTCTCTCAGGGTTGAAGATATTTTATGAGGACATATCTTTATTTCACATTTATCACATATGATGTTTAACTTTTCAGGAGAGTTTATAATTATTTTATTTATGCCCGGGATTCGGTCCATTCCACTGAATAATGAACTATTTAGCTCATTGTAAAATATAATCCTTATGAAGTTGGAATCATAATCTGAATTTTTTGAATATATTTCCTTTATATTGGAAATATGATTTTTTAAAATATCCATGATTTCAACTATAACTCTAGAATACATTCCTTTCTCTATATAAATTGTTACTATTTCATTCCTCATCAATAATGAAATTTTTTTTATGTCAGGTATCACAGAAATATTCTGCATTACTTCTTTTACTACTGAATTACTATTTACAAATTTGATGGTTTCGTAAAGTGTCCTTCTATTAACTTTTAATGCATTTGCAATGCTACTTAAAGGAATTTCTATATTATTTACTAGGAATTTATCATTTATTATGGATATGCCATTTGCATACAGCCTTTCGATTATTTTCTTTTTTACCGGATATGATTTAAAGTATTTATCGAACATCAGCTGCATACTTCTTAAATCCTGTATCCTATAAATACTTTATATAACCATTTCCAGGGCAATTTTGAAATTTACTTTTTCAAAAAATGATCAGTTAATGAAAAACTGTCGTAACATTAAAAAAATATATCGAAGTTGAAGAAAAAATTGCCACTATTTATTGCTTATTTAACGGTATATATGATTTATATTACGATAAGAAATTATTATAAGTGATAATAGCATTACTTTATATGTACGGAAAGGTACTGATATG
>JAKAYM010000084.1 GCA_021826795.1 Thermoplasmata archaeon | reverse complement strand
TACTGCTTCATGTAATATGAAAATTGGTTTTTATGTCTCTTGAAAATATTTTAAATGAAATTCAAAATACTACGGAATCGGAGTTAAAACAGATCAGAGATAATTATGCAGAAAAAATACAGGATATTACCAAAGCCTGCAACGACAAACTGTCCAGAATAAAACAGGATTATAAGGTAAAATCTGAAAACGATATAAAAAATATTATGAGACAATCTGAAGATTCAATAAAACTGCAATCAAAAAAAATTATTGATGATCGGAAAAAAGAGATTCTAAACAATACAATGCAACGTTTAAAATCATATGTTACATCACTGAATAAATCATCTAATTATCCGGAACTTCTGAAATTAATGTTAAGCGAATCTGAAAAAGAACTGGAAAAAAAATTCACCGTGTACTGTTCAGAAAGTGATAAGGAGAAGTTGGAGAATCTTAAATTTTCAAATTCTGTAAAATTCCAAGTTGATAAAACCATTAGGTCCGGAATTATATCCAGAAGCGAGGATGGAAAAAAAGAAGCAGATATGAGACTGAGCAGCATATTTGATTCCGTTTCATATGACATAGAGACGTACCTTTATGAGAATATTAAATAGTGGTGATTCTTATAAACACTACATATTCTGGGAGCTATGGAAGATTAAAAATACATTTCAATGACTATCTCAATGATACTTTTATAAAGTCTCTTCTGGAACTCGATATAAAGGACATACGGTTGAAGTTATATGAAACGTCGTACAGAGAAGATATTGACAAGGCTACACCATTAAGTGACGATGATGTACAGATCATTTTAACTGCAATAAACAGGCATGTGATAAAAAATTCTAAACTTGCACTGTTCGCCATCCCTCCACCGATGAAATCGTTTATGAAAACCTATGTATCTAAATGGGACATAGAAACCATAAAGGCGATTATAACTTCGAAGGTAATACATCATGATATAAAATCCGGTGACGGCTTCATAATGAGTTTCAGGGATGTGCCTCTGGGAATATTTGCAGGCAATCTCAGCAGTGATGATTTCAGGGTGTTGCTGGAAAAAAATGATGTGGACTCGGTAGTTAATTACCTATTGAATTTTGGTTATAACTATCTTTTAAAAGATCTGGAGGATTACAAAAAGACCGGGGACACTTCAATGCTGCTTTCTTCAATGGACTATAAATATTACAATGATCTGGTAGAAAGAGCATTATTTTACAATGGAGATGAGGGGCAAATAATCAAATATATTAAGAGCGTAATTGATTTGAAAAATATAATGACACTTGCCAAGGCGCTTGAATTGAAAGTAGCTTATGAAAAGATTGAAAAAAACATTATAGAAAATGGTAATTATTCAAAGCAGGCACTTGCCGATATTTTCAGATCAGGTGATGTTGTTGAACTGCTTTCTGTATTCAAGCACTTTAATATAAGCGAATCAATAGATTATTACAGGGAAAACAGGAATTTAAGTTTATTTGAGGCGGCAATGAGAAGCGCTCTGTTTCACCAGTACGTTCCTGTTATGCTAAGCGATACTGCCTCCCAGTATATATTTGCTTATATACTGTCCGCCGAAAGAGAAAGAGACAATCTAAGAGCTATTATAATAGGTAAGTCATATAATCTTGATAGTAATATAATAGAGAGGATGCTGATATAAATGTCTAGTCTTTGTATTATCGGAGAAAAAGAACTCATTACGGGGTTTAAACTTGTGGGAGTAAATGATACTTTCATGGCTGATTCTGCAGATGGTGCAAAACTCCTGAGAGAATTATATAAATCTAAAAAATATAATGTTATATTAGCATCACAATCCTTCCAGAAGAATTTAAAGGTTGATGAAATAAATGAGTATGCCGGTTCAATGGATCCACTTGTAATATTTATTCCGCTTCCGGGGATTAAAGAAGAGGAATCAGTATATGATCTGGCAAAAAGAATATTAGGAATTGATATTGGTGATTAAATGAAAAATAGTGGTAAAATATACAGTATATCCGGTCCTGTGGTAATAGCAACTGATCTTGATGGGAAAATGTTTGATGTGGTACGTGTAGGTAAACTGGGTCTTGTAGGAGAGGTAATAAAGATCGTTGGAAACAGATTTACCATTCAGGTATATGAGGATACCAGCGGGCTTAAGCCAGGAGAACCTGTAATATCTACAGGTAAGCCATTATCCGTTGAACTCGGCCCTGGGCTTCTAAAATCTATCTATGATGGAATACAGAGGCCCCTAGATGTTATACAGTCCGAGACCGGTGACTTCATAGTCAGAGGTGCAAGTGCACCGCCACTGGATGAGAAAAAGGAATGGGAGTTTCAACCTGTGTTGAAAGAGGGTGATGAGGTCGAAGAGGGATACATACTGGGCACGGTAAAGGAAACGGACATAATTACCCATAAAATTATGGTTCCGTACAAAGTTTCCGGAGTAGTAAAAACTATCAAGGCAGGCAAATTCAGGGTATCAGATACTGTATGTACAATTCAAGCTGAAAATAAGGTAGTTGAGGTAAAATTAAAGCAGATATGGCCTGTAAGGCAGGCCAGAAAGGTTTTCCTAAAATTCGCACCTGAAATACCGCTTATCACAGGTCAGAGGGTAATAGACTCATTTTTCCCTGTTGCAAAGGGTGGTACAGTGGCAGTACCAGGCCCATTCGGATCTGGTAAATGTGTTTCTGGAGATACGCCATTGCTTTTAGCTGATGGTAGCATACAGACAATTGAAAAAGTCTATGAAAATGCGGCATCTAAAGGCGAAATCGAATATCAGGATGAAAACGAGACCCTTATAAAACTTAAATCGCCACTGAAAATATACTCGTTTTATGATGGGAAAGTTTCTGAAAGCAAATCCGATTATATATACAAAGGGAAAAGCGATTCTTTATTAAAGATAAAAACAAGGACTGGTAAGCAGGTTAAGGTAACTCCGATTCATAAATTATTTAGACTTAATGAGGAAGGAAGTATAGTGGAAACAGAGGCAGAATATTTAAAACCTGGAGATTACATAGTTTCAATAAGAAAATTCAAGACAGAGGAAAAATATAAACATATAGATGTTTACTCTTTATTTGATGAATCCAGTGCAGCCGACAATGAAATTAAAAATAAACTTAAAGAGATAACAAAGGAAAATAGAAAACTTCTAAAAAATGTAATTAATGATGTAATTTTAAATCAGATCACCAGAACTGAAAATAATCCGGCACCGAAGTTAAACTGGATAAAAACCATATACGACGAACTTAACTTAAAGCGCCCGGACATTAAATGCTTAAGGGGCAATAGAAAAGGCAATATTGTAACAGTACCGGATTATGTTTCCGAGGATTTATCAGAACTGCTGGGATTTTATATTGCAGAGGGGTATATAAGAGGCAAAAGCACCTTTGTAATTACAAATTCTGACGAGAAGATAATTGAAAGAGCCCAATATTTGCTGAAAAAGGTTTTTAACTTAAATGGAAAAATTGAAAAACAGGAAAACAAAAAAGATAATTTAATCGTAAATAGTATTGTATTATCTGAGTTTATAAGAAAATTAATACCAGGAAAATCGGCTTGTGATAAGGAAGTACCAGAAATAATAATGAAATCAAATGATAAGGTTATATCGGCATTTTTAAAAGGATATTATCTTGGTGATGGCAGTTATTATAAAGGGCAAATAGAACTATCCACTGCAAGCAAAAAGTTGTCGGTATCACTATCATATCTATTAACAAGATTCGGTATATTGCACTCTGTGAAAAAGAATGAAAGTCTGAGCAAAAATTATAGATATAGAATATTTATAAGAGGTTTAAATGAACTTAAAAAATTCTATTTAAATATAGCTCAGGACAAAGAAAAATACCATAAAATAGAAAACATTGAAAAATATATAGATTCTAAAAAGAATACATATACAGCCATTGATCTGGTTCCGTTTGGTGCACGAAAAATAGATAGTTTATACAGAGCAAATTCTAGCTACAATAAATTAAAATCAAATATGGTCGAAATTACCAATTATACAAGCAATAATGAAAATATGAGTGTTTATTCATTCAATAAATTTGCCCAGACAATTCTTATAAATAATAAGGAAGAGATTAATGAAGATGTTAATATGTTAAAGTATCTATCGGACTCTCTTGAATTTATTTACTTTGACAGAATTGATTCAGTAGAAGAAATAACCGGTCCTTTTGATGTTTATGATGTAACCACTCCAGATTTTGGAAGTAATTTTATAGGAGGAGATGGTGCTATACTGTTGCATAACACCGTAATTCAGCATCAACTCTCAAAATGGTCCGATGCAGATATAACTGTTTACGTCGGATGTGGTGAGAGAGGCAATGAAATGACCGAAATTCTTACAACCTTCCCTGAATTGCAGGATCCGAAAAGCGGTAAACCTTTAATGGAAAAAACAATTTTAATAGCAAATACATCGAATATGCCCGTGGCAGCAAGGGAAGCCAGTATTTATACAGGAGTTACCATAGCCGAGTACTACCGTGATATGGGTTACGATGTGGCCCTAATGGCTGATTCAACAAGCAGATGGGCAGAGGCTTTAAGGGAAATTTCTGGACGGCTTGAAGAAATGCCGGGAGAGGAGGGTTATCCGGCATATCTTGGCAGAAGGATATCTGAATTTTATGAGAGGTCAGGAAATGCACAGATAATACCGCAGGATAAGAGAACAGGTTCAATCACGCTCATAGGAGCTGTTTCACCGCCCGGTGGGGATTTGTCAGACCCTGTGGTACAGAATACCTTGAGGGTTACACGTGTCTTCTGGGCACTGGATGCTTCCCTGGCATCAAGAAGGCATTTTCCATCAATCAACTGGCTGAACAGTTACTCACTCTATCTTGATTCGCTTTCAGGCTGGTTTAAATCCAATATAAATCCAGAATGGCCACAGATGCATGCACTTATGATGGGCATACTTCAGAAGGAGTCTGAACTGCAGGAAATAGTGCAGCTTGTTGGATATGATTCACTTCCGGAAAAACAGAAAAATGTTCTTGATATTGCCAAGATCATAAGGGAAGATTTCCTCCAGCAGAATGCCTTTGATGACATAGATACTTACTGTTCAATAAATAAGCAGTATGAAATGCTAATGATTATTAAAACACTCAATGAAATGCAGGAAAAGTCCATAGATGCTGGATTAAAAGTGACACAGACAGCAACATTGCCGGTTAGAATGAAAATATCAAGGATGAAAGAGATCAAGGAAGAAGATTTTAATAAGTTTTACAACGATGTTATAAAGGAAATAAATAATGAATATAACAATATAATGGAGAGTGTTGAGAGTGTCTGATATTATATATAAATCCATTTCACAGATTAATGGTCCGCTTCTATTTGTGGACAATGTTAAAAATGCGTCATATAACGAGATTGTCAATGTCATACTGGATAACGGTGAAAGGGTAAAGGGTCAGGTCCTGGAAACAAGGAACGGGGTTGCGGTTGTCCAGGTTTTTGGATCTACCACGAGTATGAGCCCGAACAGCACAGGTGTGTCATTTACTGGAGATACGTTCAAACTTCCCGTATCAGATGACATGCTTGGAAGAATATTCAATGGATTCGGCGAACCAATAGATAAGGGACCAAAAATTTATTCAAGGGATAAGGTGGATATAACAGGTGCTGCAATAAATCCATATTCCAGGGAAGAACCCAGCGAATTTATTGAAACGGGAATTTCAACAATCGATGGAATGAATACACTGGTCATGGGCCAGAAACTTCCAATATTTTCAGGTGCAGGTTTATCACATAACAGACTGGCAACACAGATTGCGAGGCAGGCAAAGACACTGAATGGAAATGAAAAATTCGGTGTTGTGTTCGGTGCTATCGGAATAACTAGTGAGGAGGCAAATTACTTCATGAAACAGTTCGAAAGTTCAGGAGCCCTCTCTGAATCGGTTATATTTCTGAATCTGGCCTCTGATCCTTCTATGGACAGGATCATACTTCCTAGAGTTGCACTGACAACTGCAGAATACATGGCATATGAAAAGGACATGAACATGCTGGTTATACTTACAGATATGACCAATTACTGTGAGGCTCTCAGGGAAATATCATCATCAAGGGAAGAGATACCTGGAAGAAGGGGATACCCCGGATATATGTATACTGATCTAAGCACCATATATGAAAGGGCAGGAAAAATAAAGGGTAGAAAGGGATCCATAACACAGATACCCATACTTACAATGCCAGGCGATGATATCACAAATCCGGTGCCAGATCTAACTGGTTATATAACAGAGGGACAAATCACACTTTCAAGGGACCTCAACAGGAAAAACATATACCCTGAAGTTGATGTGCTTTCATCATTATCCAGGTTAATGAATCAGGGAATCGGTGCTGACCATACCAGGGAAGATCACAGGGGTCTTGCCGATCAGCTCTATGCGTCATATGCAAAGGGTAAGGATGCCAGGGCGCTCAGTGAAATTGTAGGAGAGGAGGCATTGAGCGATTCTGACAAGAAATATCTCCAGTTTGCAGAGGATTTTGAGGGTAAATATGTAAACCAGGGAAATACCGACAGGTCAATTATTGAAACGCTGAATCTGGGATGGGATATGCTTTCAATACTGCCCAAGGAGGAAATGAAAAAGGTGAAATCCGCACATATTCAAAAATATGGAAAGTGGGAGAACTAATGGCAAACAATATCAGGTTGACCAGAATTGAATTGATAAATACGAAAAAGAGGGTGAAAGTAGCTTCCCGAGGACTTGAACTCCTTAAAATGAAACGTCAATCCCTTGTCATGGAATTTTTCAAGATAAGCAATGAAATAAAAGGTCTAAAGGAAAATATAAAGAATGATATAGAAAATGGATTGAATGCCATTAGAATGGCAGAAATTATTGACGGCACGCTGGAAATAGAGAGGATATCATATATGTTCTCTTCACCTGAAATAAAAATAGGCGGGAAAAATATTATGGGTGTAAAAATTCCTGAAATGTCGGCAGAAATAGGGAAAAAAATTATGGACAGTCAGTATATGGCAACATCTGTACCTGCGTCAATATACGATGCCATGATAATTTTTGACAGGATATTCAATGAACTTTTAGTAGTTGCACAGAAGGAATCTTCCATGCGAAAACTACTTAATGAGATAGATAAAACAAATAGAAGGTCCAATGCTATTGAAAATATCATGATACCGCGGTTCAAATCAAACCTGAAAATCATAAGGGAACACCTTGATGAAATGGAGAGGGATTCGTTTTCAACACTTAAATTTGTCAAAAATCATGTGGTTGCGGGACAGGATAAATAATATGAATAACGTGGAAAAATTTAAAAAAATCAGAAAAATTGTACTGATGGTAAACATAACAATGGCAATAGTATTTATTGCCATAATAATTATGGTGATATATAAATGACTGAAATAGATGAGTTAAAGGTAATCAGGGATAAGGAAGATGCTAAGAAGAAGTCCATTCAGGATATGAAGGATGAAATGGAAAAACAGCTTGCCGATAAAATAAAACAATGCAATGAAACATCGAAGAATGTTGAAAACCAGATTATAAATGATTACAATAAAAATCTTGAAGAAATAAAAGAATCAGAAGATAAGAAAATGGTAGATGCACTGGATACTCAGAGGGCCAGGGCACAGGTCATGAAGCTTGATCTAAAGGAACGTGCAATGGAAGAAAAGGTATATGAGATCGGAA
>JAKAYM010000083.1 GCA_021826795.1 Thermoplasmata archaeon | reverse complement strand
ACAGGATGCTCGTATGTTGCTCTGAAAGCATTTCCTGGTGATAATGGTATTATTTTATACATAAATCCATTATATGGATGAACATATTTACGGGTTATACTCCTTTTGTTCCCTGTATTTGAAACAATCTTATCATCGGTAAATAATTCATTTATTGTTACAAATTTATCACCCTGGCTTATAAGTTCATCATCTGGAAGACATCCCTCAATATAATGCACTTTTGCACCCTCATCTGCCACCACTATTGTGTGCTCGAATTGTCCACTCTGCTCTCCGTTCATTCGGAAATATGTCTGCAATGGCAGGTCTATAGTGACATTCTTAGGTACGTAGAGGAAAGAACCTCCTGACCATACAGCACCATTCAATGCAGCGAACTTATTATCGCTAGGTGGTATTGCCTTACAGTAGTAATCCTTTACAAGGTCAGGATGTTCCTGTACAGCTGTATCAAGGTCCGTAAATATTACTCCCTTATCTTCCCATTCCTTTCTCAGGCTTCCATATACCCCTTCACTGTCGTACTGTGCAACGGAACCAGCAAGATATTTCTGCTCCATCTGAGGTATACCCAGTTTATTGAATGTTTCCTTTATTTTATCAGGTACATCATCCCAGTTCTTCGCCTTCGTTTCCCCGGGCTTTGAATAGTATGTAAGATTATCGAAGTTAATTCCAGAAAGGTCTGGTCCCCAGGTAGGCATTGGTTTTGACAAAAATATTTCCAGTGCCTTGAGCCTGCTTCTTCTCATCCAGTCTGGTTCATGTTTTATATCTGAAATCTCTTCCACAATTTTCCTGTTAAGTCCCGTCCCCGTAGAGTATACAGGATTTATTGTGTCGTGAAATTCGAAATCGGATTTCTTATTATGCTTTAAACTTTCAGTAAGTTTTTCTATTTCCTCATCTTTGTTGTAGTCTTCCATTTTTATCACTCCTTTATCCAGTCGTACCCTTCATTCTCTATTCTGTCAGATACTGTTCTGTCTCCATTCATCACTATCTTTCCGTCCTTCAGGACATGGACGAATTCCGGGATAATATCCTTTAAAATTCTCTGGTAATGTGTAATTATCAAAAAGCCAACATTCTGATTATACATTTTTTTTATTTCTGCTGATACTAGTTTCAGAGCATCAACATCAAGCCCTGAATCGATCTCATCTAAAATAACTATTTTTGGTTTAAGTATCACCATTTGTAACACTTCAAAGCGTTTTCTTTCACCACCGGAAAATCCATCGTTTATGGACCTGGATATAAATGACTCATCTATATCAACATCCTTCATTACTGCTTTTACCATGTTGAAAAAGTCCTTTAAAGACATATTCTCCTCAGGATACAGGTTTTTGTACGCCATCCTGAGAAATGATGATATTTTTACACCACTCACGGTTATTGGATTCTGGAATGCAAGAAATAATCCTGCCTTTGCGCGGTCTTCCGGCGGAGCACTTGTAATGTCTTTTCCATTAACCATAATTTTTCCGCCCGTGACTTTATAATTAGGATGGCCTATAAGTACCTCACCAAGGGTACTTTTACCGGCTCCGTTGGGACCCATCAATGCATGTATTTCCCCAGAATTAATAATAAGATCTATGCCCTTGAGTATTTCCTTGCCCTCTACCTCAGCCTTAAGGTTTTTGATTTCAAGTACTGTATTTGTCATTACAGATTCATTACAAATAGGTATTTAAACATTTTATTATGTATAATGTAACTAAAATACATATAAGTATAAATATTACATTATAATATATAATTGTGGTTGTATGGAAGAAATAGTTAATGATTATCTGGGTAATAGCAAAAGCACTATACTCAGTTCCCTGCTCTATGACGATAAAACACTTGACCAGCTGTCAGGGATTATGGGAGTGAACAAAAATGCTGTAAAAGAACATATCAGTTTTCTTGAAAGCCACAATCTTGTTTCATCATATTTTGTCAGGGCAAAAACTGGAAGACCTAAAAAATTTTACAAGTTGACTGAAAAGGGAATGCAAATATTCCCAAAACAATATATCAACTTTTCATCCATGCTTTTGAAAGAAATAGAAAGGGAATTTGGAACCGTTAAGTTAAACGGCATTTTAATGAAGATAGCGGAGGACATGGTTAAGGAAGTGTCGTCTGATAACATGTCTCTTCTCTCCTTAAACAAGGAAGAAAAACTGGAAAAAATAAGTGAATATGTAAATATCCTGAACAGGCTCGGATATTACGCTAAGATGGAGGTGGATGATGATACTGTAAAAATAATAAGGCATAACTGCATATTTTATGAACTGGCAAAGACCAATAAGGATATGGTATGCGGCTCACTTGAAAAATCTATGCTTGCAGATACCTTAAATGACAGGTTCAAACTTATTGAGAATTTCCCTGATGGAGACAATAAATGTGTGGTTGAGATCACACTTTCATGATGTATATAAACATCTTATAAAGTTCTAAATTATATTTTGCCGCTTCGGAATAATAATGTTATGCTTCATTTTTGTATCCGCAGATAATTTATAGATTTGGACACTGGTGACTGGAAAAATACATATTATGAAAGGTTTTAGATAGTGCTTTCTCATATGTTTATATTTAGAGTTATATTTTCCTGGTAGTTTATAGTAGAAAGTAATGGTATTTACTAAATATCTCCTGATTGTTTATTGAAAAGGTAATCCATCTTCTGGCAGGACATAGCATTTGTAAATTTATGGACTAACTATAAAATGAATTGAGGGGAATTGCACACAAAAAATCTTATGTGCCATTTATTAATCATGGAAAAATGAAATTTTGGAATAACAGGCGTGATGGTATAATTTTATACATAATATTATTAATGACATTTACCTTTTCAGTTCGCGCAAGCAATAATTTGATACTTACAACAATACCCTTAATTTCAAAATATTATTTGAACTTCAATGAAATAGAAGTAGGTATATTAGCTGCTACGGCCATGGGATCAACGGCAATAATGAGCGGATTTATAAATTCTAGATTTGATATGCACAAAAGAAGAAAATTATTTATCTCATCCGTTGTGATATATTCAATTCTTGAACCAGTTTTTTATTTTTCAAATGTTTACAGTATCTGGATATTAGTTATTTTGTCCGGATTCTTTTTCGGATCCATTATGCCAAATATAATGAGCTCAGCAGGTACAATAAAAGATAAAAAATTAAGGGAGAGAGCACTGACATTGTATACTTTATCATTAAGTGCAAGCCTTGTCATAGGTCCTTTGATAGAATCCTACATATTATTGTATTTTGATTTAAATCAGCTATTCATTTTTTTTATTCCCTTTGGCATTATAGCTATAATATTATCCTTTAAAATAAGATTTCCGGCGGAAAATAATAAAACACAAAAGAAAATAAATGTTTTTAAAAATAATGGATTTAAGTTATCGGTTTTCAATAACATTTCATATGATTTGCCCTTTGCATTAATTTTAACGTTTGGAGGAATATTTGCAAGAACAGAATTTAATGCTCAGTATTCATTTGTTGAGCTCCTCCTTTCTGGATTTTTCGGTTTATCGTTCTTATCTAGATTTTTTTTATCATACAGGCCGGCAAAGAGATTGTACATAACAACAATGGCCTCAGTTAGTATAACAATTGTGGGCCTTATAATGGTGTATTTTTCGGATAGTTTAATTACTTACTTTATCATCATAAGCTTTCTGGGGATACCTCATGGTTTGACTTTTCCCACATCATTAACAGCATTGTCAAGATCATTCAAGGAAGACGAAATATCTGTGGCAAATACATATTTCTTTGCATTAATGATGTTTCTGGCAGTTCTTGTTCCATCCCTATCAGGAGTAATGGTTTATTCAGTGGGGTTAAGAAATACGTTTCTTTTGTTTGCCGTTCCTGTCATAATATTGTTTATTTTCATATTATATCAATATAAAAAAATGCCAGAGGTGAATAATTAATACTGATTTCTGAGCCATACAACTTTTACATGGGATAGTGAGCTATAATTTCCATTAATCATATGACATTCCGTGGAGAAGTTATCTTCTGACACATGCTTCTTATTTTTTTAATTCTACGTTCATCTGTCAGCCAAACCCAAGTTTAGGGATTTAAATCGGCCATTGACATGCGGATTGATAATGTTCATCCCGATGTTATATCCAATATGCGGAGAAAATAGTATACTTATGAGGATTTCAAGAAAACCCAGTTTGTGAAAATATCAACATCGATTTAGCTCTGAGAAATCGTTAATAGGGATAATATTAAGTTATCTAAACAAGAATTACACACGAATTTCATGTGTTTTTAGAAGTTCTCTCTTGATTGTTAATTGTAAATTATAGATAGACGGATCTCAAAAATTCAGTTATAGTTATGTTAGGAAAAAACTCATTTCAGGATGTTAAATATTGTATTGAAAAGTATTAATATGAATAATAGTATTTATAGTTATATGGTGAAAAACCTTATTAAAATTCCACCTTCATTATGCGTCAAATGCCGTGGGGCAAAGATGCTCTGTGGGCTTTCCTACTGTCCAGTTTCAATAGCCGACCGTGTAAAGAAAGTATATACTTTTACAGGGAATTCTATTACTGGTTCATCACCACCATCCCTTTTCGTAGGGAGGTATGGATACCCGAAAATAAATATTTATCCTTCAAAGCCTCCATTCACCGGTAACACCTCTTATATGGAAGATGAGTCAAAATGGCTTTCACAGGATCTGAATGACTTTCTCTCTAACAGGCTGTCCCTGCTAAGAGGCGGAATAAAGGTTGAGGCTACACGGGCCTCAAATCCAGACTATCGCCTTCAGGAAATTCAAATAAGTTCACTGTCTTCAAGTCCAGTAGATATTGAAATGACTGTTGAAAAATCATTTAAAAATAATGTGATGTTGGATGAGAATATCACACCAATGGGACCATCATCGCCACTTAAAAGCATAAAATTTGGTAATTACCATATAGACAACAGGATTGAAAAAATATACTATGACCGGGATCTAAAAGCTGGTAATGGAATAATTAAACTGTATGAAAAGGGTATGGGAATAAATGGCATTTCCAAGGCACTGAGTTCAGGTTCGCTGGGCACGGGAAAGAAGAGGAGGATAGTTCCAACCAGATGGTCTATTACAGCTGCAGACAAATCCATATCTGACAATCTGGTGGAAGAAATAAAGGACTATAATGAGATAGATGAATTTCAGGTATATATAAGGGAAACCAAGGGTAATCTTTTCATAGGGATACTGGCTCCTGGACAGTGGATGTTTGAGTGGGGAGAGTCATGGTTTCCAGGAAGCACGTGGAACAGTTTTGGTGATTCTGTTGAGGTGGAGCTGGATTATGAGGGCTATTACGGAAGAAAGACATATCCTGACATAGGTGGATGCTATTATTCTTCAAGGCTTGCAGTTGCGGAGAAATACAGAGAGATGAAAAGAACAGGGTCAGCGATGCTCTGGAGGGAAATATATCCGGGATTTAATATTCCAGTGGGTGTGTGGTATGTAAGGGAAAATGTAAGAGAACTATTCCGAGGGAAACCTGAAATATTTAACAATATACAGGAAGCCGTAAAGTATGTATCGAAATTCACAAAGGTTGATATTAGGGCATGGAAGGCAAAATCCAACAATATGAAATACCTGGTATCAAACCTGGATAACTATTGATTGAAATGATAGGAAATTTAAGAATATTTGAAATAAACGCAAGGCATGCTCTGGGTAAATCAGGAATGGCAGAGCTTGACTATGCTTTTAATCCGTATCTTGGATGCCTGCATGGATGTCGCTACTGCTATGCAATAGATATGTCACCCTCTGAGGCTTCCAGCAACTGGGGAAGGACAGTTTTTGTCAGGAAAAATATAATTACACTGCTTGAGAGGGAAGCACGTACTTATAAAAGGGGAATAGTCGGAATGTCAACAATAACAGACCCATATCAATCTGTTGAAATGAAATTCAGGATTATGCCTAGGGCCATAGAGATACTCAGCAAAAACGGATTTTATGTTACAATTCAGACAAAATCCCCCTTAATATTAAAAGACATTGAAATCCTTGAAAAATACAGAAATAATTTAGATGTGGGGCTGACTGTAACAACCATTGACAGAAAGGTTGCATCACTGCTGGAGCCATATGCTCCAGATCCTGCCAAAAGGTTAAACGCCCTGAAAAAACTTACCCAGAGAAAAATAAAAACATGGCTGTATCTGGGGCCCATTGTGAGAGGACTCAACGATAATATTGAGGATATAAAAAAAATAGTGGAATTCTGCGCTGCAAACAAAATACGTATAATATATGATTCATACCAGGATTTCAAAGGCACCTTACCATACATGGCAGGAACTGGCTATATGAAGTCAGATCCTGAGTGGTGGGAGAGACTGAATTTGTCCATAGAAAAAACATGTGGCGAGTATGGTGTTTCATGCACACTGGAGAAGGATGAATGGAAGTATGAAACCAGTAAAAGATACAGAACATTATTTTAAATGCGAAATCCATGCCTGACCATTTCGATGGAAAAAATTTCTGTTATGCGTTATATTGTATGTTAATATCTTTCCCCCTTTGATCCTCCATGTATTTTTGTACACTTTCCAGTGTTACAGACCCAACGGTAGATATGAATTTGGAATGTGTCCACATTGTGGGAAGCTTGCGCTTTAATGCAGGAAACTCATTTGTCAGGACAGATGAAGTGCAGCCCTTAATCTGGTTGATAACATGATACACACCAAGCCGGGGATTTATGTCTATCAGGAGATGCACATGATCTGGAATAACTTCCATTTCAAGTATTTTGTACTGATATTCATCCTGCTTCTCAGGGTTAGCTCTCTTAGTCTGACATCACTGCCACCCTTCAGGACATTTCTTCTGTATTTAGGGCAGAATATCACATAAACATATTTTTATTATTTGCGTACTGTGATTAATTTATCTGGTTAACCATTTTGACTGTTTCCAGAATGTTAAAAGCCCGTATATATTCACGAAGAAAAGGATTCCCAAACCGATCGCCCCATATGCGAGAGTCCTTATCCTGTTCTTAGGTATTCTTATCATTATAGCTCCAACAAATATAGTATCGCCTATGGCCCCGAGAACATACATCAATCCATTGATTACTGACTCCAGAAAGTTATGTGGGTGATAATGAAAGAAATGGTGCATTACAAAATTGTCTATAGATGATGTGCTAAGATAATCTATATGCCCCATAATCCTCAGGAGGAACATACCCCTAAACAATAACAGTATAAATCCTATTATGGGTATCAGATATATGTACAGTATTTCAAAGGTATAGAATTTTCCGCCATTTTTGGTCGTGCCATCACTTATATTTTTAAAAAAGAAATACCAGCCCCTTCTGGACCACCTTATCTGCTGGTTCATGAACTTCTTTAAGCCATGTTGGGGTTCAGTTTCTACCGTTATATCATAGTCCTTTATCATTTTGTATTTATTTTTTATAAGATAGCTTGTCAACTGCATGTCATCCCCAAGAACAACCTTCTTTCCCAGTATTTTTTTGTTCAGGAATTCATCTGATGTCATGAATGGCTTGACAACATCTGTCTTGTAAAGGGCGCATCTGCCATCCAGCACATATAAATTTCCGTGTCTTGACATGGATTTGGATATCATTTCTGTAAGTCTTTCAATAAATTCAGAGGCATATGAAATGTATGTGCCATCGTTTTTTATGTGT
>JAKAYM010000082.1 GCA_021826795.1 Thermoplasmata archaeon | reverse complement strand
ATACCCATGAGTTGACAGATATTACCTCCCCGAATTTTATGGTATTAGAGGATGTTGCAAATATACTGGATAAAACATTTGAGGCAACTGTCTGCACAGCAAGACCCAGTACGACACCACCTATGGCACTCCCGGCCAGTATTCCTGTGACACTGACATGGAACGCGCTCATCACCAGTGCCAGTATTATTACGTAAAAAATTATTCTGACAATGAGCGAAATTCCGTAAAGTCCACGGTTGGTTTTTATTAATACTTCCCTGAGATACTTGATAAATGACCCAACTATTAATAACCCTACTATCAGTATAATTACAGCATGCACCGATTCTATTATGAATACCTCATCCGATTTATATTGTGGTAGGAATGTTTTTATAATCAAATCAGCCACATAGCCTGAGAGAATGGCTAATACTACTCCTACTACCACCTCTGACGCTATTTTCAAAACCTGGTCTCTTCTAACCGCTAGATTTGATTTAGTTATCGGCATTATTTTACCTCCGTTGTTATCTCACTGAATCCTGTATATGGCACAAGAACATCCGGTACTTTTAGGCCATTTTCCTGCTGGTAATTTTCCATTATTGCAACAAGGACTCTCTCCGTTGCAATTGCAGTGCTGTTCAGTGTATGAACAAATTTATTTCCCTCAGAAGTTCTGTATTTTATATTCAGTGACCTTGCCTGGTAATCAGTATCATTAGATGCTGAAACAACCTCTCTGAACTTTCCCTGGGATGGATACCATACTTCAATATCATATTTTTTTGCCGCAAGGCTTCCAAGATCACCTGAACATATATTTACAATTCTATATGGCAAACCCAGGTTCTTATAAATATCCTCTGCATTGGATACCAGTTCCTTGAAATAATCCCAGGAGTCTTCAGGTTTGCAGTAAATAAACTGCTCTATTTTGTTAAACTGGTGAACCCTGAATATTCCCTTTGTATCCTTCCCGTGTGCACCAGCTTCTCTTCTGAAGCACGGGGAAACGCCACTTAGCCTCAATGGCAGTTCAGTCTCTTCAAGGGTTTCATCCGCAAGCATTGATGCCAGTGGATGCTCGGCAGTTGCAATGAGATAAAGATCATCACCCTCTATTTTATACAATGCGTCCTTGAACGTTTCTATATCGGTGGCACCTGACATGGATGCATAGTTAATCATAAACGGCGGCTCCATAACCGTGAAATTTCTCTGGGAAAGGAAATCAACCGCATAATTGATAAGTGCCAGTTCCAGCTTGAAGAGCCTGTTTTTCAGGAAGTAAAATCTTGAGCCTGCTATTTTACCAGCCCTCTGAAGATCTGCAAGGTCGTACTTTTCCATAATCGTCTGATGGTCAACCGGTCTGGTTTGTATTATTTCATAATTCTCTGAATCCATGCTATTCATTTTGAAATAATCCTCATCCCCACTATATACCCTTGCATGACCGCAATATTTTACAATTTTGCTATTGTCATCGCCGGAACATATTGGAACATCATCAGCCAGAAGATTTGGTATTAGGTGTACCAGTTCACCCCTTTTAACTTCTATTTTTTTCTGGTCCTCCTCAAGTGTATCAATTTTGTCATTAATATTTTTTACATCATCCTTTAATTTGCCTATGTCTCCGTTTCCGGTTTTTATCATTCTGGAAATTTCCATGCTAATGGTATTTTTTTCATGCTTGTAATCATTGAGGGTTTTAAGATTCTCCTTCCATTTCGAATCAAGCATGAAGAATTCATCAAGTATTTTAGTATCAAAGCCTCTGGCCCTGCACGAATCATAAAATTTTTTACTTTCACTTCTCAGAAGTTTTATATCTATCATATTTTAACCTTTGATATTGATATAAAAATACTATATGTTTTTTATCATATATGTTTATTGGGTTTTGCAAGAAAAAACTTCGAGGAATTCCCGTTCCTTTTCATTTAGGCTGGATGGTATAATTATGGCTGCAGGAGATCCCTCAGTCTTATTTTCTATAATGTCTCTAATGTTGGAATTAATTATTATTTCATTATGGGTTGCTATACCTATTCCGACTATTACTTCTGTATCATTGTTTATAATGGCCTTCTTTCTTTTTTTCTCCATTTCAATCAATGTTAGCACGGCCTGATATGGAGGCATAGTTTTTCCACCATTCAGATCCAGTAAAAGCAGTGTATGCATATTATTTGAATAATTTAAATAGATTTTATCATAAACACTGAGAGGAAAAAAGTTATCATATATAAATGGCATGGAAACTATGTTACCAAATTTATAGCTAAAAAGTCCGGTCTTTGATGTAAAAGCCGTAATTATTGAGGCATTTTCAAATATATTGACGGTAATGCCAAGCTTTTTTGCCTCCAGTCTCAACTCGTTGTGTGTCGTAGCAGAAAGAGCATCTCCTGTAACAAGTAAGGTCACATTTTTATTTTCCGCATCTTGTAAGATTCCTGTACCGTTTTCAACAGATTCCCGTTTTGCCTCAGTCACGGTGCCCCTGCATATGCCTTTCAAAGAGTTCATTGTAGCCTCGGGAGAAACTGACGTATATGTTTCGAAATAAACCATATCCGATCCTTGCAGAACTTCATACTCCTCCATTGTCAGGCTTTTTGTTCCCCGCAGCCCGAGTCCCATTATATTGAGCATATTTATATCAAGGCCTCTTCTAGTCTGATGACCTCATTGAGCTTGGCCAGCCTTTCTCCTCCTATTGTTCCAGTTTTTATGAATCTGGAATTGAATGCAACTGCAAGAGATGCAATGAAATCATCCGTTGTTTCCCCACTCCTGTGTGAAACCACTGTATCCATAGAATTTTTTGTTGCCAGTTTTACTGATGTCACTGTATCTGAAAGAGTTCCGATCTGGTTAACTTTGATCAATACTGCATTTGTAGACTTCAGTTCTATACCTTTCTGTATTCTTGTTGCATTTGTTGTATAAAGGTCATCACCAACTATCATGGCATTTTTCCCAATCTTTTTGGTTATCTCTGCAAACCCTTCAAAATCGCTGTCATAAAGTGGATCTTCTATGTAGTAAAAACCGTGTTCCCTGCTGAGTGAAATCGCATAATCAATCTGTTCATCCCTGGTTTTTATTGATTTTTTATAATGATATTTCCCATTTTCATGGAATGAATCGGCCGCGAAGTCAACCCCCAGATATATTTTTACTTTCTTTTCAGAAGCTATTTCACCGGCAGCAGATTTTACTATCTCTATGGCTTCCTCATCAGAAACATCAGCTGTCCACGCCTTCTCATCTCCTAGACCAACGCTCTGCCCTTTAAGCTTTTCAGATAATTTCTCTCCCACCCTCCTATGAACCAGTATGTTGTCAAATACAGAGTCATAGAATGTTTTTCCCTGAGAGGATACAAGGAACTCCTGGATAGTAGTACCATTTTTTGAATGTTTCCCTCCGCCTATTATATTACCCATGGGGCGTGGTATCGCAGGATTAAGACCACCAACATATCTGTATAATGGTATCTCCAGATAGTTAGCCACTGCCTTGGCATTTGCCATGGAAAGTGCCGTTGCAAGATTTCCACCTATCACGGAAAAATCTTCTGTGCCATCAAGTTCATGCAATAAGATATCAAATCCACCCTGATTTATGGCATTGAACCCACGCAGGGCATTTCTTATATGTTTATTATAAAAATCCACACTTTTGTCCACGTCATTGTCAGGATATGCCTTTACCTCTGTTTTTCCGGTACTGGCGCCTGCCGGAGCGGAGGCTGTGCCTGAAGCATAATTCAAAAAAATTGTTGCTTCAATTGTTGGGCTTCCACGGGAATCGAATATCTTTGTAATTTTTGAATCTATTATTTCCATATCTTCCATATTTTGATAATGTTATTCAAAATATATATTTATTGTTTGGATAGAGCCCTTGTCAATGTAATAACATGCCATTGATGAGTTTTCCTGAATTTCCTGTATTCATAAGAATAAATTAGTTAAATAGGTATACGAAAGCTTAATTATTAAGATTAGATTATCATATCGTGGACTCTAAAGATGATGATGTTGTAGATTGGGTGTCTAACTTAGGTGTAAAAACCACTAAAGAGATAGAAGTTCCGAAGCTACTGTTCAATCAGGTTGTTGGACAGGAACATGCAGGCGAAGTAATAAAGAAAGCCGCCATGCAGAAGAGACATGTACTGTTAATAGGAGAACCTGGTACGGGCAAGTCTATGCTAGCACAGTCAATGGTTGATTTCTTACCTAAAGAAGACCTCGAAGATATACTATGTTTCCCGAATCCAGAAGATTCAAATAAACCAAAGATCAAGACTTTTCCTGCAGGGAAAGGCAAGGAAATATTAAGGCAGTATCAGATAAAGGCTGAGCGCGAGAAGAAGGATAGATCCAAAAGCCTGTTATTTATTGTTCTGTCTATAATTTTATTGGGTGCAATACTTGCCATATACCTGTGGATAAGTGGCCTACAGGGAACCGCAATAGAAATCTTATTCCTTGCTATCATCGGTGCCGCATTCCTTTATATAATCATGGCAATGAACCCTGCAGCCCGTATGGAAAGGGCCATGGTGCCCAAATTGCTTGTCGGGCATAATCCCAATGATAAACCCCCGTTTATAGATTCTACCGGTGCACATTCCGGTGCCCTTCTAGGGGATGTTAGGCACGATCCATTCCAGTCTGGTGGACTGGAAACACCTGCCCATGAAAGAGTAGAAGCGGGAAATATGCAAAAGGCGGATAAGGGTGTATTATTCATTGATGAAATCAATCTTCTCAGGCCAGAGGATCAGCAGGCATTATTAAGTGCTATGCAGGAAAAGCGTTTTGCAATATCAGGCCAGAGTGAGAGGAGCGCAGGTGCAATGGTCCAGACAGAGCCTGTTCCATGTGATTTTGTACTTGTCGCCGCAGGAAATCTGGATGCAATAAGAAATATGCATCCTGCTCTCAGATCCAGAATCAGGGGATACGGTTACGAAGTTTATATGAATGACACCATGGAAGATACCGATGATAACAGAAAGAAAATAGTACAATTTATAGCCCAGGAAATTGCCAAGGATAAAAAAATTCCTCCCTTTGATTCGGGTGCAATCACAGAAATTCTGAAGGAAGCCCAGAAGCGTGGTGGAAGGAAAGGTAGACTGACCTTGAGGTTAAGGGAACTGGGTGGTCTTGTCCGTGTAGCAGGGGATATAGCTGTAACAAACAAACAGCCAATAGTTACCGCAGACGATGTAAATCAGGCAAGGTCACTTAGCAAACCAGTTGAGCAGCAGATAGCAGATAGAGCAATAGAGGTAAAGAAATTGTATAAAATGTTCACAGGTACAGGGAGCGCAATAGGAAAGGTAAATGGCCTTGCTGTCATGGGATCTACCGATATGTCCGATTTTACAGGTGTTGTAATGCCCATAGTTGCTGAAATAACACAGGCACAGCACCCTCACAACGGAACTGTATATGCAACAGGCAAACTGGGGGAGATAGCAAAAGAGGCTGTCCAGAATGTTTCTGCAGTAATAAAAAAGATCAGCGGAAAAAATGTTGCTGATGTGGACATTCATATACAATTTATAGGTACATATGAGGGCGTTGAAGGTGATTCAGCAAGTGTTTCCATAGCCACTGCTGTTATATCCTCACTTGAGTCCATCCCTATTGACCAGACTGTAGCTATGACCGGTTCCCTGAGTGTACGTGGAGATGTACTCCCTGTTGGAGGAGTTACAGCAAAGGTTGAGGCAGCCATAGATACTGGTCTTTCCAGGGTCATAGTGCCCGCATCCAATTACAATGACATAATATTGGACGAAGCGCACAAGGATAAAATACAAATAATAGGGGCGTCAAGAATAGAAGATGTTCTTGAAAATGCATTGATAACAGGACCGGAAAAAGATAAATTCCTTGCTAAAATAAAGGACATTGTTAATCCCTCAACGGATATAAAAAAGCCAGTACATAGAAGGGGCCCAAATGTCGCCTAAAATAAAATATTTTTTATTGAATAAATTTGATAACCATATTTTTGATTTTCTTAAAAATGCGCATGTAATTTTTCAATTAATTGATGCTAAAACGATTGTCTCTGAAGTTCAGGTATTGGAAGCAATAAGAAAAACTGATCGGTATATTTCCCATAACGAAAAAATAAGATTTCCCGGAACTGTGTTACTTATGTATTTAGCTAAAATAAATCAAATTGATGTTGCTTTAAAAAGATGCGGAATAAGTGAAAAAACTAAAAGAGGTATCGTGGTATATACAGATTATAAAGATATAAATTTATTAGTAGATATGAATTATATAAAAATCACAGAAAAATTTTTACCATATGATATGCCAGAATACGACTTCGATGTATTTTCAGCAATGGCAAAGATTGATCTCACATTTTGACCCGTGAGAGAATATTCGAAACATCATGGAATGTTAAATGAAACTGGCTAATACTATTTTCAATGGCTCTGGAAGCAGTAATATTACCGAACATTATGGCACTTTTAATATCCATACCGTGATATAAGGCTGTATATAAACCAGCCCTGAATGAATCACCAGCCCCTACAGTATCCTTAATATGTTCAGATGGAAATCCAGGTATCCTTGAATAAATACCGTTTTCCATTAATATGGCACCATTTGCCCCCTCAGTTATTACTATATTTTTTACTATCCTGCTGATACCCTTATCATCTATATCAATCATCTCCTCGAGGTGACCAAATTCTTTTTTATTCATGATGATCATCTGGCTGTGATCAACCATATATCTGGCATTTTCTTTTGAATATGTATACCAGATCTCCTGCCCCGGATCAAACGTAATATTTGCTATTCTCTCCTTTTCAACTATTTTTATGTACTGTTTAACAGGGCCGGTGCCGATATTGAGATACTTATAATTATTGTAACTAAAATATTTCGATGGCTCCCAGATGTCCATGGGACCCTGAAACATATATGCCATTTGCTCCCTTCCATCTGATGGTATATAACATATTGGCCCCATTTTATCATGGATTACGTTTACATGTTCTACACTTATTCTAAATTTTTTTAATTGCTCCAAATATTGGGCATGTGTAGATTCCCCAACAACTGAGTAAAGGTCAAATTCAAGACCAAGTGAATTGGCAACATAGGCAAAATTACCGGCTGTACCCGCGAACTCTTCTTTTAAATTGGTTATCCCCTGCGCCTCTCCAGGTTTAGGGAGAGAATTTACACTTATACTCATATCAATATTAAGATGACCAAAAAAGGCTAAAAACTTCATCAATGTGTAATTATATAGATATATATAAGAATTAAGGGGGCATCACCGAACCGAGTATAGCTCTTGTTTCAAAGGTTATAGTGACATTCTCTCCTATCTAAATATAGGAGCTTCCCGCTTCCACAGAAAAACTTGCCTTATCAGGTATAGGCTTCCCCTCCACGGGCATACATTCCCCACAGTCCGTGGGTATCTTTTTCTTCTTATGCCTGCTCTTCTTTGGTTTCATTATAATAAAGTTATTGAATATCTTCCTGAACCCTGCATGCAGTACATTGATTGCAGCATTGTCATCCCTGTCCATAGATAAGCCACAGTTACTGCAATGGTACTCCCTGTCATCAAGGGTCTGTTCCTCTATTATACTGCCACAATAAGAGCACATTTTGGTGTATTCCTGGGGTTTACCTTTACACAGTATTTACCGGCCCTCTCAGCCTTGTACATTGTGTTTTCAATAAATTCACCCCATGATGCATCTGCTATGCTTTTAGCCATCTTATGGTTATTAAGCATATTCTCTATATTCAAATCCTCATATGCTATGAAGTTGTGATTGTTTACCAGAGTCCTGGATAGCTTCTGTGAGAAATCATT